>NZ_JBEYIS010000005.1:0-226358 GCF_040635975.1 Streptomyces sp. NPDC006798 | reverse complement strand
GCCCCCACCCGCGCCGCCAGGCGCAGGGGGCCGTAGGCGACCGACGACAACGCGGCGAGGCGCGGTGCCAGGGCACGCGAGCCCAGCAAGATCCGTCAGACACGCCCTAGCCGCCTCCCGCTGCGGGGTTCCCGGCGCCGGAGGGCGCACGCTCGGGTCGTCCTTCGACCGCGCGCCGTCCGTGGCTGGTCGCGCAGTTCCCCGCGCCCCTAGGTTGCCCTCCTGACCGCCCCTTCCAAAAGGCGGGCTCTTCAAGGCCGGGAACCCTTTCAGGACCGTGCGGGGGAGAGCATTGAGGGGCGCGGGGAACTGCGCGACCAGCCACAGACCGCGCGCGGTTGCCCGACAACACCCGCTCGGCTGGGCGGGCGGCGTGGGCCTCACCCGGAGGGCCGAGGCGCTGGGGGTCCCCCCATCGCCGAAGGCACAGGGGGCGGAACTGCGCGACCAGCCAGCCACGGCCGCGGGCCGCGAACAAGAATCAGCCGCCGGACGGAGCCCGGGTCGTGGCGCTCACCCGGAGGGCCGAGGCGCTGGAGCGGACGTCGACAACCGCAGACGGGCCGCAGGCCGCGGCGGCGTCCCCTTTCCGAGGGGCCTCGGGGTGCGCGGCCCCGGGAAGGGATCCCGCGGCGGGAGGCGACCCCGTAAGAATGGGGGTATGCCGATCAGCGTCATGCCCAACTCCCGTACGAATCCCGATGGATCCGCCGTCGTTCGCGTCCTCAGCTACAACGTGCGGTCCCTCCGGGACGACGAGGACGCTCTCGCCCGCGTCATCCGCGCCTGCGCCCCCGACCTGGTGTTCGTCCAGGAGGCGCCGCGGTTCTTCCGGTGGCGTAAGCATGCCGCGCGGCTCGCGGCGAAGACGGATCTCGTGGTGCTGTCGGGCGGGGCGACCGCCGCGGGTCCGCTGCTGCTGTGCTCGTTGCGGGCGACCGTCGACCGTACGGAGGACGTCCTGCTGCCGCTCACCCGCGGCCAGCACCGCCGTGGTTTCGCGACCGCCGTCGTCCGGTTCGGGGGCTCGGTGCCGCTGGGGGCGGTCAGCTGTCATCTGAGTCTGCATCCGAGGGAGCGGTTCGCCCAGGCGGGGATGTTGCTGGACCGGGTCGCCGGGCTCGGGACCCCGTACGCCGTCGCCGCCGGGGACGTCAACGAGGAGCCCGGCCGGCCGGGGTTCGCCCGGCTCGCGGCGGGCCTCCGGGACGGCTGGGCCACGGCCCCCTGGGGAGGTGAGCACACCTTCCCGGCGACCGGGCCCCGTAAGCGGATCGACGCGATCTTCGCGACCCGGGGTGTGGAGGTGCTGGCCTGCGGGGTGCCGACGGGGCTGCCGGGGGTGTCGGCCGCGGATCTGGGCGCGGCCACGGACCATCTGCCGGTCCTGGCCGCGCTCTCGCTGCCCGCCGCCGGTACCGCGTAAGCGCGCGGTCAGACGACGGCGCCGCGCCCCGGGTCCGGGTCCTCGTCGTCGTCGCCGTCCGACATCCGGGCCACGAGGGTCGCGAAGCCGCCGAGGAAGCCGCCGACGCAGACGGTGGTCAGCCACCAGGACATGTCCCAGCGGAGGATGACGGCGATCAGCATCAGGACCGGTCCGCCGATCACCCCCAGCCAGGCGAATTTGGCGGTGGTGTCGGCTTCCGGCAGCGGCGGCGGCTCGGGCGGGACGAAGTGGCCCTCGTCGGTCTCGCCGAGGTCGTCGTCCTTGGCCTCGGCGGGCGAGTAGTCCCGGGGTCCGGCGCCGCCGACTCCGGGGGCGAAGGTGATGGAGCTGCCGAGCCGGGGCGGGTCGGCGGGCCCGGCGGTGTCACCGCCGGATTCGGGCTCGGGCTCGGGCTTGCCCGGCTTCTCGTCGGCGATCGCTTCGAGCCGGGCCAGGTCCTCCACCGATTTGAACGGCTTGGCGCCGGGCGGGTCGGCCGGTTCCGTACCGTATCCGGCGACGATCGCCGCCCAGGCGGCTTCCTCGTCGATGGGCTGCGGCTCGCGGTCCGCGTCGTGTTGTTCAGTCACCGGTCGGGCTCCCCTTCGTCTGCGCGCGCGGAGCGAGCCGGTTGATGAACGCGTGGCTTCGGTCGAAGATCTGCTCCGCGTCATGGTCCAACGTCGCGACGTGGTAACTCTGTTCCAGCACGACCTCGGTGACATCCGTCGAGGAGACCCGGGCGAGGATCCGCGCCGAGTCCGCCGGGTTCACGACATGGTCGGTGGCGCTGTGCATCAACAGCAGCGGCTGCGTGACCTGCGGCAGCTCGCCGTCGACGAGCCGGGTGAACTGCCGGAGCGAGTACGCGGCCCGGACCGGCACCTGCTCGTACCCCACCTCCACGACGCCCGGCTTGGCGATATCGCTGGCGATCCCGGGGGACGAGGGCACCAGATGCCGCAGGACGGGCAGCAGCCGGGGCGCCAGTCCGTGCAGCCGGTTCAACGGGTTGACCAGGACGATGCCGCTGATCGCGGAGCCGTGCCGGGCGGCGAGCCGCAGGGTGAGCGCGCCGCCCATGGAGAGCCCGAAGACGAAGACCCGGGAGCAGCGGTCGGTGAGGTCCCGCAGCGCCCGGTCCACCTCCGCGTACCAGTCCTGCCAGCCGGTGTGCTGCATGTCCTGCCAGCGGGTGCCGTGTCCCGGCAGCAGCGGCACCGAGACGGTGAAGCCGTGTCCGGCGAGGTGTTCCGCCCAGGGGCGCAGGGAGTGCGGGGAGCCGGTGAAGCCGTGGCACAGCAGGACACCGATGTCACCGCCGTCGTGGCGGTAGGGCTCGGCTCCGGGGAGGACCGGCACCGGGGTCTCCTTTCGGGGTCGGTCGGGGGGCGGGGTCGTACGAACCATGCCGACCCGGTCGGGTGGCGGAGCACGGCGGCTCGGGGGGTCTGCTTCACGGTACGCGACCGGGCTGACACCGACCAGATCCGCCGCTTCGCGGCGGCCGGATCACCCGCGGCCCCGCCCGGGTGGGCCGTGCGGCGCCACCCGCCCCTGTGCGGGAAGACCGGGCCCACCTCGGGTTAAGGTCTGGACTACAGCAACAGGAGGCACTCGAGTTGATCTACGGCGCTATGAAGTTCTCCGTCGGGGGGAGTCTGAAGCTCGCGTTCAGACCCTGGGTGGAGGGACTGGAGAACGTTCCCGCCGACGGTCCGGCCATCCTCGCGAGCAACCACCTGTCGTTCTCCGACTCCTTCTTCCTGCCCGCGGTGCTGGACCGGAAGGTCACCTTCATCGCCAAGCAGGAGTACTTCACCTCCCCGGGGGTCAAGGGCAGGCTGACCGCCGCCTTCTTCAAGGGGGTCGGCCAGCTCCCGGTGGACCGCTCGGGCGCGCGCGGCGCGGGTGAGGCCGCGATCCAGGCCGGGATCAAGGTGGTCGAGAACGGCGGGCTCTTCGGGATCTACCCCGAGGGCACCCGCTCCCCCGACGGCCGGCTCTACCGGGGCAAGTCCGGTGGTCTGGCCCGGGTGGCGCTCGCCACCGGCGCCCCGGTCATCCCGGTCGCCATGATCGACACCGAGAAGATCCAGCCGCCCGGCAAGGTGGTGCCCAAGCTGATGCGCCCGGGGATCAGGATCGGCGCGCCGCTGGACTTCACCCGCTACCAGGGCCTGGAGAACGACCACTTCATCCGGCGGTCCCTGACCGACGAGGTGATGTACGAGATCATGAAGCTCTCGGGCCAGGAGTACGTCGACATCTACGCGACCGCCGCCAAGCGGCAGCTCGCCGACGCGAAGAAGGCGGCCGAGAAGCAGGCCGCGGAGCGGAAGGCGGCGGAGCGCGCCGCCTGAGCCGCCGGGTCCGGACCGCCTCGCGGGCCGTACCGAACGGGGCGTATTGAGCGGGCCGTACCGAACAGGGCGGTACCGAGCGGGGCCGGGGATCTCCCGGCGGGGGAGAACCGGGGCCGGGCGCGGGGGCGTCCGGAGAGCAAGGGGCCGTGTCGTCACGGCGGGGAACGGGAAGCGGACGGGGGGAGCCGGGGAGATGGCGCGCGAGCGGGTCGTACGGATGTCGGTCGAGCTGCCGCTGTGGCGCGCCCTGGCGGGCTACCGCGTCCTCACCATGCTCTACGCGGTCCTGCTGATCCCGCTCAACCCGGACAAGTTCGAACGCCCCTGGGTGGCGTATGCCTTCCTGGCCTTCCTCGGGGTGTGGACCCTGGCCACCCTGCCCTTCGTCCGGAACGCCGCGAGCTGTACCCGGCCGTTCCTGGCGGCCGATCTGACGGTCGCCGTCACCGGCATCATGCTGACCCCGCTGGCCGACTTCCAGGCCCAGCAGACCGACGGCCCCACCCTGCCGTCGATCTGGACGGCGGGCTCCGTACTGGCCTTCGCGATCAAGGGCGGCTGGCGCTGGGCGGGCCTGGCCTCGTCCCTGGTCGCCGTCGCCAATATGGTCGAGCGCGGCGACCCCACCGGGGACACCTTCCACAACGTCCTGCTGGTCTGGGTGGCGTCCATCGCCATCGGCTACGTGGTCGAGGTGGCCCGGGCCTCCGAGCGGACCCTCGCCCGCGCGCTGGAGATCGAGGCGGCGACCCGGGAACGGGAGCGGCTGGCCCGGGACATCCACGACGGGGTGCTCCAGGTGCTGGCCATGGTCCAGCGCCGGGGCAACGCGATCGGCGGGGAGGCCGCCGAGCTGGGCCGGATGGCCGGGGAGCAGGAGATCGCCCTCCGTACCCTGGTCTCGTCGGGTCTGGTCCCGGCGAGCCGGGCGTCGGAGGACGTCAGCCAGGGCGCGATCGTCCGGGCCGTGCACGATCCCGACGACACAGACCCCGCCGACACCGGCGATCCCGCGGACGCCGACCGCGATCTGCGGTCGCTGCTCGCGCCCCGGACCGGTGCCCGGGTCACCCTCTCCGAGCCGGGTGCCCCGGTTCTGCTCCCGGCCGCCGCCGCGGCCGAGCTGGCGGCGGCCGTCGGTGCCGCGTTGGACAATGTGGAACGGCACGCGGGTGACGGCGCCCATGCCTGGATCCTGGTCGAGGACTGGCCGGACGAGGTGATCGTCACGGTCCGGGACGACGGTCCGGGGATCCCGGAGGGGCGGCTCGCCCAGGCCGAGGGGGAGGGCAGGCTCGGGGTCGCGCTCTCCATCCGGGGGCGGCTGCGCGATCTGGGGGGCACGGCCGAGCTGATCTCGGTCCCCGGACAGGGCACGGAAGTGGAATTGAAGGTCCCGCGACAGGCGGGAGCGGCAGGGGGGAAGGACCGGTCATGACGGAATCGGCACCGGAGCGCACGACCCGGGTGATGGTCGTGGACGACCATCCGATGTGGCGGGACGCCGTGGCGAGGGATCTGGGTGCGGCGGGGTTCGATGTCGTCGCCACCGCGGGCGACGGCCAGCAGGCGGTCCGCCGGGCCGGGGCCGTCACCCCCGATGTGCTGGTGCTCGATCTGAACCTGCCGCTGAAGCCGGGGGTGCAGGTCTGCAAGGAGCTGGTGGCCGCCCTGCCCGGACTGCGGGTGCTGGTGCTCTCCGCCAGTGGTGAGCACGCGGACGTCCTGGAGGCGGTGAAGTCCGGCGCCACCGGCTATCTGCTGAAGTCGGCGAGTACGGAGGAGCTGACCGACGCGGTCCGGCGGACCGCCGCCGGCGACCCGGTTTTCACCCCCGGCCTGGCCGGGCTGGTCCTCGGCGAGTACCGAAGACTGGCCACCGACCCGGCTCCGGCCGCCGAGCAGGGCGAGTCCAAGGCGCCCCGGCTCACCGAGCGGGAGACCGAGGTGCTCCGGCTGGTCGCCAAGGGATTGTCGTACAAGCAGATCGCGGAGCGGCTGGTGATCTCCCACCGGACCGTGCAGAACCACGTCCAGAACACCCTCGGCAAGCTTCAGCTGCACAACCGGGTCGAGCTGGTGCGGTACGCCATAGAGCAGGGCATCGACACCCCGGACGGCCCCGGTCTCCCCGACGGCCCCGCGGAGAACGGCGCCGGGGCCGTCTGAACGCCGGACGCGTGGGCCCTGTCGTGAGGCCGCCCGGCCGGGTTGCCCGGGTCCCATCGGCCCCGGGGCGTACCCGTACCGCCGCGCGCGGGCGTGCGCCGGTGGTGTTCCGGAGGTGCCCGGGTGGCGTACGAGGTCTCAGAGGTGCGCCGTCGTTCACGTACGAGTGAATGCGTCCCTCCCCTTCCGTCTCGTACACCCCGCTGACCAGCGCCTCCACGGGTCCGTACCGCAGGGGGCTTGACCCTCGCCGCCACTCGTAGTGACCTGGATCACGATTAGCGTGACCGGTCCTAGAGCTCATCTGGCGAAGGGATTTCTTCCATGCGCGTCGGAGTACTGACCGGGGGCGGGGACTGCCCCGGCCTCAACGCGGTCATCCGCGCCGTCGTCCGCAAGGGCGTCCAGGAGTACGGGTACGAATTCACCGGCTACCGGGACGGCTGGCGCGGACCGCTCGAAGACGACACCGTTCCGCTCGGTATCCCGGTCGTCCGGGGCATCCTGCCCCGGGGCGGCACCATCCTCGGTTCCTCGCGCACCAATCCGCTCAAGACCCCCGACGGTATCCACCGGATCAAGGAGAACCTGGCCAAGGCCGAGGTCGACGCCCTGGTCGCGATCGGCGGCGAGGACACCCTGGGGGTCGCCGCCCGGCTGCACGACGAATACGGCGTCAAGTGCGTCGGCGTCCCCAAGACCATCGACAACGACCTGTCGGCCACCGACTACACCTTCGGCTTCGACACCGCCGTCGGCATCGCCACCGAGGCGATCGACCGGCTGCACACCACCGCCGAGTCGCATATGCGAGTCCTGGTCGTGGAGGTGATGGGGCGGCACGCGGGCTGGATCGCCCTGCACTCCGGACTCGCGGGCGGTGCCAACGCCATCCTCATCCCGGAACAGCGCTTCGATCTCGACCAGGTGTGCGACTGGGTCACCTCCCGGTTCCGCGCCACCTACGCACCGATCGTGGTGGTCGCCGAGGGCGCCATGCCCAAGGACGGCGAGATGGTCCTCAAGGACGGCACGCTCGACTCGTTCGGGCACGTCCGGCTCTCCGGCGTCGGCGAATGGCTGGCCAAGGAGATCGAGAAGCGCACCGGCAAGGAGGCCAGGACCACCGTCCTCGGCCATGTCCAGCGCGGCGGTACACCCAGTGCCTACGACCGCTGGCTGGCCACCCGGTTCGGGCTGCACGCCATCGAGGCCGTCCGGGACGGCGACTTCGGCCGGATGGTCGCCCTGCGGGGTACGAACATCGTCCGGGTGCCGATCGCCGAGGCGACGGCCCGGCTGAAGACCGTCGACCCCGAGCTGTACGAGGAGGTCGGGGTCTTCTTCGGCTGACCGGCGCGCCGTACGTCCGGCCCGGTCACCGGCGTCCGCCGGAGCCGGACCCTCGCCGGACGACCGGCGCGCCCGCGCCACGGGCCGTTCCCGGGATTCGTATAGTCGGCCGGGGACGGCCCGCGGCCATCGCGGGCGCGACGGCACCGCGAACGGGAGCACCGCGTGGAGATCCTCGCCTTCGGAGTGCAGGCGGATGAGAAACCGCTGATCGAACGGGCCTTCGCCGGAGAGTTCGAGGTCCGCTGTCTGGAGGTCTTCCTCGACGCGGACACGGCGCCCATCGCCGCGGGCCACGAGGCGATCTCCACCAGCGTCAACGCCGATCTGGGCGCCGGGGTGCTGCGGACCCTGGCCGCCGGGGGCACCCGGATGATCGCCCAGCGCTCCACCGGCTTCAACAACATCGATCTCGACGTCGCCGCCGGACTCGGCTTCACCATCGCCCGGGTGGAGACCTACTCCCCGTACTCCGTCGCCGAGTTCGCCTGGACCCTGGCCACCGCCGTCAACCGGCGGATCGTCCGGGCCGCGGGCCGTACCCGCGACTTCGACTTCCGGCTCGACGGTCTGATGGGCCGCGATCTGCACGGCCGGACGGCCGGAATCCTCGGCACCGGGCGGATCGGCGCCGCCTTCGCCCGGATCGCCCATGGCTTCGGGATGCGCCTGCTGGGCTGGGACGTCGCCGAGAACCCCGAGTGCGCGGCGCTCGGCATGACGTACACCGACAAGGAACAACTCTTCGCCGAGGCCGATCTGATCAGTCTGCATGTCCCCCTGCTGCCCGCGACCCGGCACATCGTCGGCGCGGCGGCGCTGGCGGCGATGAAGGACGACGCCGTCCTCGTCAACACCAGCCGGGGCGGGCTGGTCGACACCGAGGCCCTGGTGGAGGAGTTGCGCAAGGGCCGGTTCGCCGGGGTGGGGCTCGATGTCTACGAGGCGGAGGCCGGACTCTTCTTCCTCGACAAATCCCTGGAAGCGGTCGCCGACGACACCCTCGCCCGGCTGATGACCTTTCCGAACGTGCTGGTCAGCTCGCATCAGGCGTACTACACGGAGGAAGCGGTCCGGCAGATCGTGGAGACCACCGCCCGGAACGTGTCGGACTGGGCGGCGGGCCGCCGGTCCGGGAACGTCCTGATCCCGGCGGCCCCCGAGGCGGACTGACCCCGCCGGGCGACCCTCGGCCCCGGCCCACCGCCCGGCCCGCGGCGGACCGGACGGCGCTCCCCGGTCACGGACCAGCGCCTCGACCGCCTCGGGGCCGGGCGGTGGGCCGGGGCCGAGGGTCGCCCGGCGGGGTCAGTGACCGGGGAGCGCCGTCCGGTCCGCCGCGGGCCGGGCGGACCGTCCGGCCCCGTCGGGCGGGACCGCCGCCCGGCCCGCGGCGGTCCGGCCGTCAGCCCCCGGCCAGGACCGACTCCCGCAGCAGCTCGGCGACAAGACCCGGGCCGTCCAGTGTCAGTACGGACTCCGGATGGAACTGCACCGACGCGAACCCGGGCCCCCGCAACGCGCCGACCTCGCCCGTCGCCGGGTCCCTCGCCACCTCGATCGCCCGTGCCCCCAGCCGCCGGGCCGACGCGTCGTCGCAGTGGGCGGTGAAACTGCTGTAGAAGCCCACGGTCTCCGGGCGGCCGAAGAAGTCGATCCGCTCCTGGGCGCCCTGATACGGGGTGGCCTTGCGGACCAGCCGCAGCCCCAGCTCGTGGGCGATCAGCTCATGGCCGAGACAGACCCCGAGCACCCCGTGGGAGTGGCCGTCCAGCAGCTCGGCCGCGATCGTCCGCAGCAGCCGCATCTTGGGATCCGCCGGATCCGCCGGATCACCGGGGCCCGGACCGAGGACGACCGGGCCGTGATGGTCGCGGACCGTCTCCCGCAGCCCCGGCTCGTCGAACCGGCGTACGGTCACCTCCAGACCCGTGGACCGCAGCAGATGGGCCAGCATCGCGGTGAAGGTGTCCTCGCCGTCGACCATCAGGGCATGGCCGCGCAGCCGCCCGCCGCGCGACCGCGCCGTACCGCCCGCCGGTACCGGGGCCGGCTCCGTCAGGGGTTCCCCGGCCGGTTCCCGGAGCCGCAGCCAGAACGGCGCGAGACCCGCGCGGCGGGCGTCGAGCGCCGCCCGGACCCGGGGGTCGTCCGCCAGCCGGGCTCCGGTCCCGGGCGGTGCCGGGACCCGCCCGGGACCGGCCCCCAGTGCCGTCAGCACACCCGCCGCCTTGGCATGGGTCTCCGCGACCTCGTTCCCGGGTACCGAGTTCCGGACCAGCGTCGCTCCCACCGGCACCCGCAGCCCGCCGTCCGCCGCGATGTCGGCGGTCCTGATCAGAATCGGCGAGTCCAGGGTCTGCGCGCCGCCGCCGTCCCGGCCGAGCAGGGCCAGGGCGCCCGCGTAGTACCCCCGGCCGCCGACCTCGTGCCGCTCGATCACCCGGCAGGCGTTCTGCACCGGCGAACCGGTGACCGTCGCCGCGAACATGGTCTCCCGCAGCACCTCCCGGACGTCCAGCGACGAACGGCCCCGCAGCTCGTACTCGGTGTGCGCGAGATGGGCCATCTCCTTGAGCCGGGGCCCGACGACCACCCCGCCCCGGTCGCCGACCGTGCACATCATCTTCAGTTCCTCGTCGACGACCATCGACAGCTCGTCGCGCTCCTTCGGATCGTCGAGGAACCGCAGCAGCCCCTCGGCGTCCGGCCCTCCGGGCGGATAGCGGAAGGTGCCGCTGATCGGATTCATCACGACCGTGCCGCCGCTCATCCGGACATGCACCTCGGGGCTGGCGCCGGCCAGAACCCGGCCGGCCGGGCCGGTATGGACCACGAACGTCCAGTACGCGCCCCGCTCGCCGGCCAGCAGCCGGCGGAACAGGGCGAGGGCGTCGGCCCGGCCGAAGCCGGGGATCCGGCCGGTGTACGTACGGCGGATCACGAAGTTCGCGCCCTCGCCGCCGCCGATCTCGTCCTCGATCACCCGGGTGACGATGTCCGCGTACTCCTCGTCGGGGACGTCGAAACCACCGTCCTCGACCCGGACCGCGTGGCCGGGCAGCGCAGTCAGTACGGCGTCGAGCGGCAGCTCGTACGTTTCCTCGGCGACCAGCGCGCTCAGCGGTGTGCCGTCGTCGCGGACGTCGAAGCCCCGCTCCCGGATCTGCCGGAAGGGAACCAGGGCGAGGGTCGGGCGGTCGGTGAAGACGGGCAGCTCGCCCAGGGTCGCGGCCTCCAGGACCGGGCCGATCAGTACCTCGACGGTGTCGTGGTCACGGCCGGGGGTGCGCCTGCGCAGCAGGGCGAAGGGCCGGTCGCCGTCCAGCAGACGGGCGACGACCTCCGCTGCGGGCGGGGTGTGCTGGGACATCCGGGGTTCCTTTCCGGGCGGGGGCCTCGGCGCCGGTACCTGCCGTGCGCCGGGGACCCTGGGGGAGAGGAGCGGCCGGGTCCGGGTCCGGATGAACCGGACGGTCGGAGAAACACGAAAGGCCGCCCCTCGGGCGGCCTGGTCTCTGCTCGACTGTCTCGAACGCGCGCAGTCAGTGGGCCGCCGGATGAGCGGTCCACCACCACTGGGTGCGGTGCTGCGTCGGATTCATGCGGCGAACTGTAGCGCACGGCCACCCGGCGCGGAGGGTGTGTCGTACGCCATATCGCCCCCGCCCGTCGCGGCCGTCCCGGGACCGGGTGTCACCGCACCGGTCGGATGTTGATCTATGAGTTCGATGCGACTGATGTGACTTGTGTGACGGAAAGCTGGACTGTACGTCTCATTGGGTGGGCGCCGGACCGGGGCGCTCCCGGGACCCCGTACTGTTGGCGGTGTGACCGTGAACGCTAAGACCACCCTTTCCGGTGGCAACACCTGGCGAGACCTGCCCGCGGCGCAGCAGCCCGAGTACCCGGATGCCGAGGCTCTGCGCGATGTGATCGCCGAGCTCGAAAGCTATCCGCCGCTCGTCTTCGCGGGCGAGTGCGACCAGCTGCGCGCGCGGATGGGCGCCGTCGCCAGGGGCGAGGCGTTCCTGCTCCAGGGCGGGGACTGCGCCGAGGCGTTCGACGCCGTCTCGGCCGATCACATCAGGGCCAAGCTGAAGACGCTGCTCCAGATGAGCGCCGTCCTGACCTACGCGGCCTCCGTCCCGGTCGTCAAGGTCGGCCGGATCGCCGGACAGTACTCCAAGCCGCGCTCCAAGCCGACCGAGACCCGCGACGGCGTGACGCTGCCGACCTACCGCGGCGACTCCGTCAACGGCTTCGACTTCACCGAGGCGTCCCGGATCCCGGACCCCGAGCGGCTGAAGCGGATGTACCACGCCTCGGCCTCCACACTGAACCTGGTCCGCGCCTTCACCACCGGCGGCTACGCCGACCTGCGGCAGGTGCACGCCTGGAACCAGGACTTCGTGAAGTCGTCCCCGTCGGGCCAGCGCTACGAGCAGCTCGCCCGGGAGATCGACAACGCGCTGAACTTCATGAAGGCGTGCGGTACCGACCCGGCCGAGTTCCGCGCGGTGGAGTTCTTCGCCTCCCACGAGGCGCTGCTGCTGGACTACGAGGGCGCGCTGACCCGGACCGACTCCCGGACCGGACACCTCTACGACACCTCGGGCCACATGGTCTGGATCGGTGAGCGGACCCGCCAGCTGGACGGGGCGCACATCGAGTTCGCCGCCCGGATCCGCAACCCGATCGGGATCAAGCTGGGCCCGACGACCACGGTCGACGAGGCGCTGACCTACATCGACCGGCTGGACCCCGAGCGGGAGCCCGGCCGGCTGACCTTCGTCGTCCGGATGGGCGCCGACAAGGTCCGGGACCGGCTCCCGGCCCTGGTCGAGAAGGTCACCGCGTCCGGTGCCACCGTGGCCTGGGTGACCGACCCGATGCACGGCAACACCTTCGAGGCGGCCTCCGGGCACAAGACCCGCCGCTTCGACGACGTCCTGGACGAGGTCAAGGGCTTCTTCGAGGTGCACAAGGAGCTGGGGACCCATCCCGGCGGTATCCACGTCGAGCTGACCGGTGACGATGTCACCGAGTGCGTGGGCGGTGGCGACGAGATCTTCGTCGACGATCTGCACCAGCGGTACGAGACGGCCTGTGACCCCCGGCTGAACCGGAGCCAGTCCCTGGACCTGGCGTTCCTGGTCGCGGAGATGTACCGGGACCAGTAACGGTCCGGCGGGCGGCGACCCGACGATCCGACGATGGGGCGCGAATCCTTGTGATTCGCGCCCCATCGTGCTTTTGCCCCCTGGTCGGGGCGGGTAAGGTTAGGTTAGCCTCACCGATGAATCGGGTTGATTGCGTCGGAAAGGGCACAACCCCTCGGGTCCCGGATCCGGGCGTCCCCGGATGATCCGGATGCCCTGGACGGGCGGGCCCGGCGCAGCAGGACCCCATCAGTTCGTCGGGAGGTGAACCGCGTGTACGTCTGCTCGTGCTTCGGCATCACGGAGCAGCAGATCAAGCAGCACGCGGCGGCGGGTGCGTGTACGCCCCGCCAGATCGCCTCCGCCTCGAAGGCCGGCACGGACTGCGGTTCCTGTGTCCGCAAGATCCAGTCCATCCTCGGGCGGGGGGCCTGTCCCCGGCGCGAGCTGATCGACCAGGGCCGGCCCGCCCTGGCGGCGGTCACGGACTCACCGGCCGACGCGTCCGCCTCCGGTGCGGCCGCCGCCGTGCCCGGCGTCCCGGGCGTTCCCAAGATCCCCGGAATCCCGGGGGTCCCCGCCGCCTCCGCCCGTCCCGGCCGGACCGGGATCGCCGGTGCCGGGGGGATCGCGAAGCTGGACGAGGCCGCCTGAGGCGCTCCGGGCCCGGATCCCCGGGTCCGCGGGATTCACGGGGGCCGCTGGTCCGGACGACAGGAGCGTTTCCGCGCCTCCCGGTCCCGCCGGGGATTCCGTACGGGTACCGCCGCCGCTGCCCGGCCGTCGTCGGCCGATCCGCCGGTCAGCTCTCGGGCTGCTCGATCAGCTGGGCGATGTAGAGCGGCTCACCGAGCTTCTCGATCAGCTCCAGCTGGGTGTCGAGATAGTCGATGTGGTGCTCCTCGTCCGCCAGGATGGACTCGAAGATATTCGCCGAGGTGATGTCGCCCTTGGCCCGCATCACCTCCACGCCCCGCTTGAGCCGGTCGATCGCCTCCACCTCGATCTGCCGGTCCGCCTGGAACATCTCGGTCACGGTCTGGCCGATCCGGACGTGGAACAACCGCTGGTAGTTCGGCAGCCCGTCGAGGAAGAGGATCCGGTCGGTCAGTACCTCGGCATGCTTCATCTCGTCGAAAGACTCGGCGCGGGTGTACTTGGCGAGCTTCGTCCAGCCGAAGTTGTCCTGCATCTTGGCGTGCAGGAAGTACTGATTGATCGCGGTCAGCTCGGCGGTCAGCTGCTCGTTGAGGAACTCGATGACCTCGGGGTCGCCCTGCATCGCGGCGGCTCCTTCCACGGGAATGGTGGGTGTGGGCAGGTGCGCGCATCCTCGCATCGTGGTCGATGGCCGTCCAGTAAGTTCCGCCTTAGTGGGAGTTGCCCGAATCGGCCCAGACCCGGTCATGACCACCCCTCCCGGTCTGTCACCATTAGGACATGGGTCAGCCGGAGAGCAGGGATCACCGAGCAGCAGTGGAATCCGAGCTTCCGCCGGGACAGCGACTCCAGCGGGGCTGGCCCGTCACCCATTACGGACCCGTGCCGAAGTTCCGTCCCGAGCGCTGGGAGTTCCGGGTCTTCGGGGCCACCGCCGACGGTGACAAGCGCTGCTGGAACCATGAGGAGTTCTCGGCGCTGCCTTTCTCCACGGTCGTGGCTGACCTCCATTGCGTGACCAAATTCAGCATGCTGGGGGCCGAATGGGGCGGGGTCCCCGCGCGAGTCGTCGCCGGTCTCGCGCCGCCCGCGCCCGAGGTCACCCATGTGATGGTCTGGGCCGAGTACGGCTTCAGCGCCAATATGAGGCTCGCCGACTTTCTGGCGGAACGATCGATTTTCGCCACGCACAAGGACGGTGAACTGCTCACCGCCGAGCACGGTTTCCCGCTCCGTCTGGTGGTGCCGCATCTCTATGCCTGGAAGGGCCCCAAATGGGTCCGGGGAGTGGAGTACATGACGGCCGACCGCCGGGGCTTCTGGGAGGAGCGGGGATATCACAACCTCGGCGACCCCTGGCGGGAGCAGCGCTACTCCTATCAGGAGGAGCCGGGGGACGGCCCCGAGCTGTAAAGGCCCGGGGCCGCCTTTCGGCCATTTGATTGACTCGTGTCAATATCGGGTCGGGGACAAGGCCGGGCAGTGCCGGGGCCGCCCTATCCGGCGGCGGGGCTCCGCTCGCGCAGCCTCTTGAGCAGGGCGATGTCCGCCGCGTACCGCTCCTGGCCGCCCGGAGTCTCGATGATCAGCGGTACGCCCTCGGTCGCCGGATGCCGCAGCAGCTCCCGGAACGCGTTCTCGCCGATGTGCCCGGCACCGATGTTCTCGTGCCGGTCCTTGTGGGAGCCGCGGGCCTCCTTGGAGTCATTGGCGTGGATCAGCCGCAGCCGCCCCTCGCCGACCGTGGCCACCAGCGTGTCCAGGGTCGAGGTCATTGCGCCCGGAGCGGCCAGGTCGTGTCCGGCCGCGTACACATGACACGTATCGAGACAGACCCCGAGCCGGGGGTGGAAGTCCAGCGCCTCGAAGTACGGGCCGAGGTCCTCGACCCGGGAGCAGAGCGACGCGCCCTGGCCCGCCGTGCCCTCCAGCAGCAGCATCGGATCGTCGTCCGCCGTCAGCTCGTCCAGCAGCGGCAGGACCAACTCCCTGACCTGCGCCAGCGCCGTCTCCCGGGAGCGGCCCCCGGTCGCCGAACCGGTATGCACCACGACCCCCGGCGCCCCGATCTCCCGGCCCCGGCGCAAGGAGTGCCGCATCGACACCACGGAGCGGCGCGCGGTCTCCTCGGTGTGCGAGCCGAAGTTGATCAGATACGGGGCGTGGATCCACGGCAGGATCCCCTCGGCCGCGCATCCCTCGCGGAAGGCGTCGTCCTGGTCGGGGCGGCCCGCGGGCGTCGCCCAGCCGCGCGGATTGGCGACGAAGACCTGAACGGTCTCGGCGCCGATCTCCCGGGCCGTGCCCAGTCCGGTCGTGGCGAGTCCCCCGGCCACGGGTACATGGCCGCCTACGGGGTTGCGCATGGGTGTTCGATCGTCCTTTCGCGGCGCCGGGGTGCCGCTCGCTCTCACCGGCCCGCCGGAGCGGGTCAGAGACCCTTCAGGGTGATGGTGACCGTGCCGCCCTCGGGGGCCCGATCGTCCGCGCCGGGCGACTGACGGGCGACCGTCTCGCCGAGGAACGGGAACGACTTCTCCACCTCGACCCGGAAGCCCGCGGCCTCCAGCTTCCGGCGGGCCTCGCCCTCCGAGTCGCCGCCGACGTCGGGGACCACGACCATCCGGGGCCCCTTGGAGACCGTGAGCGTGACCGTGTCGCCACCGGCCAGCCGGGTGCCCTCGGGCGCCGACTGCCGGGCGACCGTACCGGCTTCCTGCGGGGCGTTCACCTGCTCGGGCGCGACGACCACCTCGAAGCCGACGCCCTCCAGCTCGGCCGTCGCCTCCGCGACCGGGTCGCCCGTGACGTCCGGCACCTCGACGGGCGCGCCCCGGCTGACCACCAGGGCCACCGCCGAGTCCGGGCTGCGTCCGGCGCCCGCGCCCGGCTCCGTACGGATCACCGCGCCCTGCGGGACCTCGGCGCTGAACTCCCGGGTGACCACACCCGGCGCGAGCCCGGCGTCCCGCAGTTCCTTCTCGGCCTTCGCCAGCGGCTCGCCCTTCACGGCGGGCACCCGGACGATCTCCGGGCCCCGCGAGACGACGATCGTCACCGAGTCGTTGCCCCGGATCCGCTCATTGGTCGCCGGGTCGGAGCCGATGACCGTACCCCGCTCGACGGTGTCGCTGAACTCCCGCCGGACGCCCTTCACACCCAGGCCCGCGCCCTCGATCCGCTGCTTCGCCTCGGCCTCGGACTTGCCGATGACGGCCGGGACGCGGGTGAACTGGCCCGAGTTGATGTACCAGACGCCCGCACCGATCCCGAGCACCGCGAGCACGGCCACCAGGATCGTGATCACTCCGCGCCGGGGCAGCCCCGACAGCGGCGACCGCCTTCGGCGCGGCTCCCCGGGCGGGGGCGTCGGCGGGGCGGTGAACCGGGCCGTGTGCTGGACCCGCTGTTCGTCCGGCAGACCGGCGGAGAGCCGTGGGATGACATCCGTACGCTCCTCGGAACCGGCGCTCCGGCCCCGGCGACCGGTCCCGCCACCGGTACGTCCCGTACGTCCGCTCCGGCCGCCGTCGGCGCCCTCGCCGGGCACGCTCGCCTCGCCGGGCTCCCGGGCCTCGCCGGATCCACCGGCCTCACCGGGCTCGCGGGCGGCGGGCGGCACCAGATCGAGCTGCTCGTCGCCGAGCGCCGCCCGTACCGTCCTGACCTCCGCGAGCAGGGCCACGGCATCGTACGGACGGGCATCGGGGCGGCGCGCGGTCGCGCCCGCCACCAGCTCGTCCAGTTCGACCGCGAGCCCCGGGACCCGGCCGGACGGGGCGGGCACCGACGCGTTCAGATGCTGGTACAGCACCTGGGCGGGGGTGTCGCCCGCGTACGGCTTCGCGCCGGTCAGCGTCTCGTACAGCATCACACCGCAGGCGTACACATCGGACCGGGTGTCGGCGGTGCCGTCCTCGATCTGCTCGGGGGCCAGATAGGAGACCGTCCCGAGGACCGAGCCGGTGGTGTTCGTCACCGATCCGACCGCCCGGACCAGGCCGAAGTCGGCGACCTTCACCCGGCCGTCGTCCCCTATCAGCACATTCTCCGGCTTGACGTCGCGGTGGACGAAGCCCGCGCGGTGCGCGGCGCCGAGCGCCGCCAGCACCGGCTCCAGAATGTCCAGGGCCGCGCGCGGCCGGAGCGCGCCCCGCTCCCGCAGCACGTCCCGCAGGGTGCATCCGGCCACGTACTCCATGGCCAGATAGACATAGGCGCCCTCCGCGCCCTGGTCGAAGACGCCCACCACATTGGGGTGCGACAGCCGGGCGACGGACTTGGCCTCCCGGATGAACCGCTCCACGAACGTCGCGTCGGTCGCCAGCGCCGGATGCATCACCTTCAGCGCCAGCTCACGGTCGAGCCGGGTGTCCAGCGCGCGGTAGACCGTGGCCATCCCGCCGACGGCGACCCGCTCGTCCACGCGGTATCGGCCGTCGAGCAGCTGCCCGACGAGAGGGTCCTGGAGGGTCGTGTCCACGCGCCGATTCTACGAGCCGGTACCGACAACCCGGCCGCCACCGGTGCGGGGGCGGCCGGGACCGGGGCAGGATCGGGCCAGTAATGATGCCGAGCTGTGATGGTCCGGCCGTCGGCGAAGCGGCTCGGGAGGAGCCGGGGCGGGTCCGGAAAGGAGCGCCGTCCGCCCGGAGGGCGGGGCCCGCGGCGTCCGGTGCGTGCGAATTCGCGACGGCGGTGGGGGCCCCGGCGAAGCCGGGGGGCGGTCTCCCCCGTACGGGACGTACTCGGGAAACCCCGGCAGCGCCGGGGGTGCCTCCCGCGCCCGAAGGACTACGGGGGAGAGTGCGCGTGCCGGGCGTCGCGGGCCAGGCGTGACTTTCCGGACACGCCCTAGAACGCCGGGCGCTCAGGGTCGACCGCCGCCGGTCCGGGGCCGCGCGTTCCGCCCGTACCGTGCCCGGCCCCGGCTCCGGTCGCCTCGTACCCCTCGTCCCCCTCGTCGGGGGCGAAGGAGGCGACGCCCGTCGTCGGGGAGGACGCCCGGGCGAAGTGGCGGCGCGGGATCCGGCCCGCGCGGTACGCCAGCCGGCCCGCGTCGACCCCGTACCGCATGGCCTCCGCCATCAGGACCGGCTCCTGGGCGCGGGTGACGGCGGACGCCAGCATCACGGCCGCGCAGCCCAGCTCCATCGCGAGCGTCGCGTCGGACGCGGTACCGGCGCCCGCGTCGAGGATCACCGGCACGCCGGCGTTCTCGACGATCAGCCGGAAGTTGTGCGGATTGCGGATCCCGAGACCCGAGCCGATGGGGGAGCCCAGCGGCATGATCGCGGCACAGCCCGCGTCCTCCAGCCTGCGGGCCAGCACCGGGTCGTCGCTGGTGTAGGGAAGGACGGTGAAACCGTCGTCGACCAGGGCCTCGGCGGCGTCGAGGAGTTCGACCGGGTCCGGCAGCAGGGTCCGCTCGTCGGCCACCACCTCCAGCTTCACCCACTCCGTGCCCAGGGCCTCCCGGGCGAGCCGGGCCGTGAGGACCGCCTCGCCCGCGGTGAAGCACCCCGCGGTGTTCGGCAGGATCCGGATACCCAGCCGGTCGAGGACGGAGAGCACCGAGCCGTGGACGGTGGGATCGACCCGGCGCATGGCGACGGTGGTGAGTTCGGTACCGCTCGCGACCAGGGCGCGTTCGAGGACGTCGAGGCTGGGGGCGCCGCCCGTTCCCATGATCAGCCGGGAGCCGAACAAGGTACCGGCGATCACCAGGGGGTCGCGCCCGGCGCCGGGCGCCGACGCGTCGGGGACGCCGGTGGCGTCTGGGGCGCCCGTGGCGTTCGTCGTGTCGGGGGACGGGCCGCCGGAGCGGGCCGGGGCGAGTTCGGACACGGTCGCTCAGCCCCCCTGGACGGCGGTGAGGATCTCGACCCGGTCACCGTCGCCGAGCAGCGTGCCGGGCCACTGACCACGGGGTACGACCGTCTCGTTGACCGCGGCGGCGACCCCCGAGGGCGCCGGGGCGACGGTGGCGACGAGAGCGTCGAGCGTCGTACCGCTGGCGAGTTCACGCCACTCGCCGTTGACCGAGACGACCGGGGGAACGCTGTTCATACGAGCTGCTCCTGGGAGACGGGGGCGGCGGAACGGAATCGGTCGGGGGTGAAGGGACGGATCTCCTCGGGAAGGACACCGGTGGCGAGCGTCTCGGCGATCGCGTCCCCGGTGACCGGGGTCAGCAGTACGCCGTTGCGGTAGTGGCCGGTGGCCAGCAGCAGCCCGGGCAGCGCGCTCGGACCCAGCAGCGGGGCGTTGTCGGGAGAGCCGGGGCGCAGCCCGGCCCTGGCCTCCGTCAGCGGCAGTTCGGTGATCCCCGGCACCAGCTCATGGGCGTCGCGAAGCAGTTCGTAGACCCCGCCCGCGGTGACCGTGGTGTCGAAGCCCAGCTCCTCACTGGTCGCGCCGACGACGAGTTCGCCGTCGGCCCGGGGCACCAGATAGACCTGACTGCCGCGGACCACGGCGCGTACGGTCCTGGAGAGGAACGGGGCGTAGGCGGGAGGCACGGTCAGCCGGAGTACCTGCCCCTTGACCGGACGCACCGGCGGCAGCGCGTCCGGCGGCAGCCCCCCGAGCCGCCCGCTCCGGCTCCCGGCGGCGAGTACGGTCCGCTCCGCCCGCAGCTCACGCCCGTCGGCGAAGGCGACGCCCACGGCCCGGTCGCCCTCGACCAGCAGCCGGTCCGCCCGGACCCGGCGCAGCTCCACCCCGGCCCGCTCGCACGCCACCACCAGGGCGGCGGCCAGCCGCCTGGGATCGACCTGATGGTCCCCGTCGACCCGCAGCCCCCCGCGCACCCCGGGGGCGAGCATCGGCTCCAGCCGGCGGCACTCCCGCCCGGTGAGCCACTGCGCCTCCAGCCCGGACCGCAGCTGCAGAGCGTGCAACTCCCGCAGATGGGCCCGGTCGTCGGCGTCGAGCGCGACGGCGAGCGTGCCGCAGGACCGATGGCCGACGGACCGCCCGCTCACCTCCTCCAGCTCCGCGACGAAGGCGGGATAGCGCCGGGCGGACTCCAGATTGAGGGCCAGCAGGGTCTGCTCGCCGTAGTGCAGTTCGGTGACCGCCGCGAGCATCCCGGCGGCCACCTCGGCCGCGCCGCCCCCTGGGTCCGGATCGGCGACGGTCACCGAGAGCCCGCGTTGCGCCGCCCGCCAGGCGACCGCGAGCCCGATGATCCCGCCCCCGACGACCAGCACATCGGTGCCGCCGCTCATGGCCGAAGACGGTTCGGAGGTATGCGACATGGGCGTCCAGCCCCTCCCTTCGCCGGCATGACCCGGATCAGGTTCGTACGGTCGGAGGCCGGCCAGCCTCCCTCTCAGCCCGGTGCGTCCGGGCTCCCGCGAGTGCTTTACGGTGGCCACCCTAACCCCCGTCTCCGACGCCCGGTAAGGCGGTCGGACGGGCCGCGCCCCGCGAGCAAGGAGCCCTCGGCATGGCGAGATCGCTGGACGGACTGGTGCTGTCCCCGGTCACCGACCAGGCCCCCGGCCAGGTCGGCACGGCCACCCGGTTCACCTACCACGAGCAGGACGGCCGGATCTGGGCGGAGTACACGGGCGGCGACGTCGTCCGCGGCCATCTGGTGGGCACCAGGGACGGCGACCGCCTCGACTTCCGCTACGTCCAGCTGAAGACGGACGGCGGTACGGCATCGGGCCACTGCGTCTCGCGGGTGATCGACCTCCCCGACGGCCGGGTCCGCCTGGAGGAGACCTGGACCTGGGAATCCCAGCCGGGCGCGGGCACGAGCACGGTGGAAGAACTCCCCCGCTAATCACTCTGCTCGCGGCGCCCCCGCCGCCGGTCCCGCCCGGCGCCCATCCGCAGTTCGCGGTCGCCGACAGGCTCACCCGGCCGGGCGGGGGCGTGGGCCTCACCCGGAGGGCCGAGGCACTGGGGGTCCCCCCCCATCGCCGAAGGCATAGGAGGCGGAACTGCGCGACCAGCCGCATGCGGGCCGCAGGCGCGACTGATACGGCCGGCCCGGCAGGGCGGAACGCCTGGGCGATGCCGGGGAGGGCCGGGCGCGCCAGGTGCCGAAGGGCCGGGGCACCCCGCCGCCGGGGGCGACCCCGGGCGGGTGATTATCGTGGAGCCGTGAGCCATCAGACATCCTCCCGAGCCCCCCACGTGGTCGTCGTCGGCGCCGGGATCGCCGGAGTGCGGACCGCCGTCGCCCTGCGGGAGCTGGGGCACACCGGGCCCGTGACGGTCATCGGGGCCGAGCCCCATCAGCCGTACGACCGGCCGCCGCTCTCGAAGGCGGTGCTGCTGGGCACCGCCGAGGGCTCCGCCTTCGACGTGGACTTCGAGGCGCTCGGCGTCGAGCTGCGGCTCGGTACCGCCGTGACCGGTGTCCGGCCCGCCGCGCGCGAGCTGGACACGGAAGCGGGCCCGGTCCCGTACGACGTCCTGGTCGTGGCGACCGGAGCCGAACCCCTGACGCTGCCCGGTACGGAGGCGGTCCCGGGGGTGCATCTGCTGCGGACCCTGGACGACGCGGCCCGGCTGCGCCCGGTGCTGGAGCGGCGGCACGACATCGTCGTGGTGGGCGCCGGGTGGATCGGCGCGGAGTTCGCCACGGCGGCCCGGGCCGCGGGCTGCGCGGTCACGGTCGTCGAGGCCGCGGAGCGACCGCTCGCGGGCGCGCTTCCCGCCGAGGTCACGGCCCCGATGGGCAAGTGGTACGCCGAGGCCGGGGTGGAGCTGGTCACCGGTGTCCGGGTGGCGTCCGTCGAGCCCGGGACGGTCGTTCTCGCGGACGGCCGCCGGATCGCCGCCGGGGCCGTCGTCGTCGGGGTCGGCGCCCGGCCCGCCACGGCCTGGCTGGCCGGTTCCGGTATCGAGACCGGCCCGGACGGTTCGGTCACCGCCGACGAGGGGCTGCGGACCGGAGTTCCCGGGGTCTACGCGGTCGGCGACTGCGCCTCCTTCCCCTCGGCCCGCTACGGCCGCCGGATGCTCGTCCACCACTGGGACAACGCCCTCCAGGGGCCGCGTACCGTCGCCGCCAATATCCTCGCCGACCGTGAGGCGGCCGACCGGGCCGCCACCACCCCGGCCGGCGCGCCCGCGGAGCCCGCCGTGGCTCCGGCGGTCTACGACCCGGTGCCGTACTTCTGGTCCGAGCAGTTCGGCCGGTTCGTGCAGTACGCGGGTGACCGCACCGACGCCGACACCCTGCTGTGGCGCGGCGACCCGGCCGACGCCGCCACCTGGTCGGTGCTGTGGCTGCGGGACGGCGTCCTGAGGGCCGTACTGGCCGTCGGAAGGCCCCGGGATCTCTCCCAGGGCCGCCGGATCATGCAGTCCGGCGGACGGCTCGATCCGGTGGCGGCGGCCGATCCCGAGATCTCCCTCAAGACGGCGGCCCGCTGACCGGCTGATCCCTCCGGGCCTGCGCCGACCTGGCGTTCCAGGGGGCGCGTGGGCCGGATGGCCGCCGCCGGACGGGACTCCCGCTACCCACTGTCGGTCCCAGATGGCACGCTTGTCCTGTGACCGAGATTGACGCAAAGATCGATGCCCTCGTCCCCGCCTGGCTCACCCTGCCCGATATCGCGGAGCAGCTGAACGTCGAGGTGACGCGGGTCAGGCAGCTGGTCAAGGAGGGCCAGCTGATCGCGGTGCGCCGCGGGGAGAACCGGGTGCTCCAGGTCCCGGCCGCCTTCATCAGCGGGGACAAGGTCGTCAAGGGCCTCTCCGGGACCCTGACCCTGCTCAAGGACGACGGCTTCTCCGACGAAGAGATGCTGGAGTGGCTTTTCACCCCGGACCCGAGCCTGCCGGGCACGCCCGCGCAGGCCCTCGGGGAGAACCGCGGTACGGAGGTGAAGCGCCGGGCCCAGGCTCTCGCCGTCTGATCCGGCGATCCGGGTGCGTATCCCGGGCGCCCGGGATACGCACCCGTTCCCGTACTCGCACACCCGTGTCCGCGGGCCCGATGCCGGTGCGAGGGACGGGCCGTCCGCCGCGGGGCGGCACCCCGGCCGCCGGGGGTGCCCCGCGACGGCCGCGCGCCCGTCCTCCTGGTTCGGGCCCGGCCCCGCCTGCCTCGCGTCCGCGCCCGTAAGCCCCTTCGCGCGCGCCCGTACGACCCCTCGCGCGCGCCCGAGTGCGCCGCGCGGACATCCCGTACCACCGGCGCGTCCGCGCCGCGCCCCGTCGACACCGGGCCCGCCCGCCCCGGCCCGGCCGATCCATCACCCCTGGGGGGACCCCGATGTCCATGACCTCCGACCGCCGCGCCCGGCTCGCCGACGCCCGGCTCTACCTCTGTACCGACGCCCGCACCCGCCAGGGCGATCTCCCCGAATTCCTCGACGCGGTGCTCTCCTCCGGTGTCGACATCGTCCAGCTCCGCGACAAGGGCATGGAGGCCGCCGAGGAGCTGCGGCATCTGGAGGTCTTCGCGGACGCCTGCCGCCGCCACGGCGCGCTGCTCGCCGTGAACGACCGGGCCGATGTGGCGCACGCCGCCGGTGCCGCCGTCCTCCATCTCGGGCAGGGCGATCTGCCCGTCCCGGCCGCCCGTGCCGTCCTCGGCGGCGGTAAGGACGGCGGCGGCGACGGCGGCGGGGTGCTGATCGGCCGCTCCACCCACAGCCGGGCCGAGGCCGAGGCCGCCGCCGTCCAGCCCGGAGTCGACTACTTCTGTACGGGACCGTGCTGGCCCACCCCGACCAAGCCGGGCCGGTACGCCCCCGGCCTCGACCTGGTGCGGACGACCGCCGCCCTCGGTACCGACCGGCCCTGGTTCGCCATCGGCGGCATCGACGAGGAGAACCTGGAGGAGGTGCTCGACGCGGGCGCCCGCCGGATCGTCGTCGTCCGGGCGATCACCGAGTCCGACGACCCGGGCGCCGCGGCGGCTCGTCTCAGCCGATGGATACGCACCCGCTCCCAGCAGCCATGACGCAAAACAGGGGTGTCCGAGGGACGGACTCGGGTTGGGCGACCCCCGTACCCCGGCTAGCCTGCGACTATGGCCCTAGGAACAGCATCGACCCGGACGGACCGCGCACTCACCGTGCGCGACGTGCTCGCGACCGGCCGGACCTCCTACTCCTTCGAGTTCTGGGCTCCCAAAACGGAGAAGGGTGAGCGGAACCTCTGGAACGCGCTGCGGCGTGTCGAGGCCGTGGCGCCGAGCTTCGTCTCGGTCACCTACGGCGCGGGCGGTTCGACCCGCGCGGGCACGGTCCGGGCCACGGAGCAGATCGCCTCGGACAGCACCCTCACCCCCGTCGCGCATCTCACCGCGGTCAACCACTCCATCGCCGAACTGCGGAACATGATCGGCCAGTACGCCGATGCCGGGATCCGTAACATCCTCGCCGTCCGGGGCGACCCGCCCGGCGACCCGATGGGGGAGTGGGTGCCGCACCCCCAGGGGGTCACCTACGCCGCCGAACTGGTCCGGCTCATCAAGGAGTCGGGCGACTTCTGCGTCGGCGTCGCGGCCTTCCCCGAGATGCATCCCCGCTCCGAGGACTGGGACACCGACATCCGGCACTTCGTCGACAAGTGCCGGGCCGGGGCCGACTACGCCATCACCCAGATGTTCTTCCGGCCCGGGGACTATCTGCGGCTGCGCGAGCGGGTGACCGCCCGGGGCTGCGACACCCCGATCATCCCCGAGATCATGCCCATCACCAGCGTCGGACAACTGGAGCGATTCGCCCAGCTCAGCAATGCCGCGATCCCCTCGGAGCTGAAAGAACGGATCCTCTCGGCCAAGGACGATCCGGCCGCTGTACGCTCCATAGGTATCGAGTTCGCGACGGAGTTCTGCGCGGAGCTGCTCTCGGAGGGTGTGCCGGGGCTGCACTTCATCACCCTCAACAACTCCACGGCGACGCTCGAGATCTACGAGAATCTCGGACTGCACGAGCAGGTGTGATCGGCCGTACCCGACAACGGCCGGAGGAGAGGGGCGGGGATGGGTCTTACGGTCCTCTACATCGCGTTCGGCGTCGTGGCGCTGTGGCTGCTGGGTGAGGTGCTGCTGCAGTACAAGGCCCGGCTGCGCTGGCGGCTCCTGGCCTTCGGCGGCTTCCTCACCGTCGTCCTGGGCGTCCTGGTGGCGTCCCGGGTGGTGATCGCCCTCGGCGCGATCGCCTTCGCGGTGGGGCAGACGTATGTGACGCTCTCGTTCCGCAAGGGCTTCTCCACCGGCTGGGCGATCGGCGGCCGCCCGGGGGCGAGCCGCCGCCGCAAGGACGGCCCCAGGGAGCCGTCGCTGGAAGTCACCTCCGTCGAGGAGACCCGGCCGCGGTACGACGACGGGCCCGGCGCGCTCCACGCGCCCGGCGCCTCAGGTGTCGGCGCGGCGTCCGCCGGGGACACGATGGTCCACGGCTTCCCGGCCATCGACCACGACCTCGACCACGATCCGGCGTCGCCGGGCGCCGACGCGGGCCGGGCGCCCGTCTACGAGCCGCAGCCCATGCCGGACGAGACCGGCCAGTACGGGGTCTACGGCGGCGACGGCTCCTACGGCACCGCCGCCCACCAGGACGGCGGCCACGCCGAACCCGGGCGGGACCCGGGGGCGTACGACGGCAATCAGGGCGCCTACGACGGGGGTTACGACCCCTACTACGCCCAGCAGCCCGCCCCCGACGGCGGCGCCGGAGCCCCCGGCGGCTACGACTTCGCCCCGGAGCCCCCGCAGTACCCGGCCTATGCCGACCCCTACGCGGCCCCCGGGCAGCAGCAGTACGCCCCCGGTTACGACGGCGGCTACGACAGCTTCGGCAACCCTCAGCAGCAGTACGGCCAGGACCCCGCCGCCTACTACCAGCAGGAGGGGTACACGGACACCCCGCCGGGCGGGGTGTGGATGCCGCAGCAGCGGGACACGGGCGCCCCCGGGCAGCCCGGCGAGGAACAGCCGCCGTACGACCAGGGCCAGGGCAACGACAACGAGCCCCAGCAGTACCGCTACTGACCCGCGGTCCGGGCGACCGCCCCGACCGGTCGCCCGATCCGCCCCCTCAGAAGCTGTCCCACAACTTCTACGGTGTGTGACCGGCTTGGGGACGTGGTCGGCTCGGTCGCTGGAGAGCTTCTCGGTCATCGGGTGGGGCTCGCGAGGTGACGGCCCCGGTGCCAGGGGGCACCGGGGCCGTCACTGTGCTGTCTCCGGGCGCTGCCCGTCCCGAACGGTCCGGCCGGCTCGGCAATCCTCGCCGGGGGATGTGGAGAGACAGCGGGCCAGTGGGGCTGCACGGACGCGGGTTCACCCTCGGGCGGGCCCGGGACTCTCGGCGTGCTTTCCGGCCGGCCGGGCCGTCACGGTCCGACGAGGCCGACGACGATCGGAGCGACGACGGGGCTGAGGGCTTCGATGATGCGGAGCACTTCATCAACCCAGCTGCTGGTGTTCATCAGGGACATGCCTTTCTCCGGGGGAACGGCCGCGGTCATGGTCCGCAGCGCTCCGGGTGCGATGGGTGCGGGTGAGAGTGCCCCGGCTCTGAGGGCAGCGGCCACGGAGGGAAAGCGACTGCCCAGACGGGCAGGAATGCGAACTGGTCGTTCCGCTGCCCTTCGCCGGGCCAGTTGCAGGGGTGGTGGATGACTCCGGCGTTGTCGGCCGTGTTGGCTCCGGCGACGTGAAGACACTGGCCCTCCGGCCCGTACTGCGGGACGTATTCGTAGATCACGTATCCATGCGCTCCCGCGTAGGGATGGAACTCGATGAGCATCCCGTAGGGTCCGCAGTTCTGTGTGCGCAAGGACACATAGAGAAACGCCTTTGAGTCCCCCGGTCCCACGTTGACCTCGGTGGTGCCCAGGCACAAGCCGGCTCCGGTGGTGATGATCTGGGTGCTCTCTCCGTAGCGGTTGGTGTACGGCTTGACGCTGAAGCGCTGGGAGGGGCGGCCGTCGCAGGGCTGCTGCACGATCTGGACGTCCGTGCCGGTCCAGTTGCCGTAGGTGCCCAGGCACTTCTGTGAGTGGACCGCGCGGATGGTGTAGTAGTCGCGCTGGGCCTGGGCCGCCTGCTGGGTGGTGGAGACCTCGGTGCTGGCCGCGCCCGCGGACGGTGCGGCGCCGAGCCCGAGAGCGGCGAAGGCGAGCAGCGCCAGGCCGCCACGGGCCGGACGCCGGCGGGCGGAAACACGGGATATGGGCACGCTCCGGCAGAAGCGGAGGGGCGAGGGGGTGAGGGCTGTGCCGTGTGGCGGAGGGGGTTTCCGGGCCGGACGCCGGGCTCGCCGACGACCATCGACTGCGGCTGACGCCTGCCGTGCCGGGGCGGTCACGGCAGGCGTGCCGGGGCGGTGTCACCGCGGTTGGGTGCGGTGCCTTGCCCGGGAGGGCAGAACCACCATCGTCCCCGGCTCCGTACCGGAGGCAGGCGCCCGGCGCGCGGCATCGGCGAGCGGCTGTGCGGGAGGGGGTGGAACGGGCGTGGTGCCCCGCGACCGGCGAGCCCGTGTCCGGGAGCGCATCACGGGCCCGCCTTTCCCGGGGCACCGGGACAGCGGTGCCCCGGGAGGGTGGGTTCACCGAGGTGAACCGACCCTCCCGGGGCGGGATGGAGCGGGTGTGCGGGGTGTCATCGGGGTTGTGGACGCCGGGAGGCTGCTGGTCGCCTGCCGGCGGGCAGGCGCCCGTGCGGGCCCGGAGTGTCCGGCCCGGCCCTCAGGGCAGCGGACGCGGAGGGAAGCAGCGGCTCAGACGAGGAACCACTCGAACTCGTCGTTCCGCTGCCCGGTGTTGGGCGAGTTGCAGGGGTGGTAGATGACTCCGGCGTTGTCGGCCGTATTGGCTCCCGCGACGTGAAGACACTGGGCCACCGCCCCCTGCCCATAGACATGCTCGGCGATCACGTACCCGGGCGAGGGATGCGTCCACTGCTCGAATTCGAATTGAATGGCCGCCAGATTGGTTTGGCAGTGCTGTGTGCGGAGTGACGCATAGAGAAGGGCACCTGAACCAACTGGAGCTTCCTGTGTGGTGCCCAGGCAGAAGCCTTCGTTGGTTTTGATGAAGTGGTAAGGCAGCCCCGGGTAATCTTCGTACCACTCCGTGTAGAAGCGCTGGGAGGGGCGGCCGTCGCAGGGCTGCTGCACGATCTGGACGTTCGTGCCGCTCCAGTTGCCGTAGGTGCCCAGGCACTTCTGGGAGTGGACCGCGCGGATGGTGTAGTAGTCGCGCTGGGCCTTGGCCGCCTGCTGGGTGACGGAGGAGACCCCGGCGTTGGCGGCGGCGCCCGCGGACGGTGCCGCGCCGAGCCCGAGAGCGGCGAAGGCGAGCAGCGCCAGGCCGCCACGGGCCAGACGCCGGCGGGGGGAAACACGGGACATGAGCACACTCCGGCTGAGTGGAGGGGCGAGGGGGGTGACGGCGGTGAGGGAGGCGGAAGGCTCCGCCTCACAGTCCGCCGATAGGCAGTATGACGAAAGAAACACCTGACGAAATGGGGCGCGGACAGTCCCGTTCGAGCGAACTCTGGGGCATGTGTACGGCCCCTGTTCCGCCTCCCTGGGCAGCCCTCTGCCGGGAATTGATTCCCTTCCGGGAACCCGGCCGGACGGAACCCCGGTGATTGCCATGTCCCACCCGTAGCCACAGCGGACACGGAGGAGAACCAGCTCCCGCTGCCCGAGCGTGCTCTTGCCACGATTCGGGTGCCGGTGCGGTGGGACGGTGTTCAGCCGGGCCGGTCGTTCCTCTTCCGCTGCGGGACGCCGGACGGGATTCAGGGGTTCCTGGTGCCCGGTGGGCTGATGGTTGACGGGGTGCGGGGGCGAGGCGGACGGTCCAGGGCCGGAGACGGATCCGCAGCGGCGGGGCCGGCGCCGGGGGTGGGGGTCCGGGTTCGCGTGCCCCCACCGCAGTGGCTCATTCCTCCGCCTTGCGATCCACGGCACCAGACCCCGCTCACCAACCCAGCCTGATCCGGAAGAAAGACCCTAGCGGGAGCCCTGGAAGCCGGGCCCCTCCACGATCAGCCCCGCGACCAGCGCCCCGGACATACCCGCATGCGGCAGACCGCCGCCCGGATGGGCCCGGCCGCCGACCAGATGGAGCCCCGGCAGCCGGGTGGTGTTCGACGGGTGGAGCCAGCGGCCCCCCGGTCCGGCCAGGGCGGGCGGCGGCAGCGTCCCCGTCTCGGCGGGTGTCAGTACCTCGTGCCAGAGCAGCCGCTCCCGCAGGGCGGCCGGACCGCCGAGATCCGGGTCGGCGGCGGCCGTGTCGATCAGCACCTCCGCATACCGCTCGCGCAGCGCCTTGTCCGTCCAGTCGGGGCCGGTACCCGGCCCGGTGACCGTCGCCGTCAGGGTCACGGCCTCATGGCCGTCGTCCGGACGGGTCCGCGGGTCGCGGGGGCGCAGCACCGTCACCGTCGGCCGGTCCGCGAGCCGCCCGCCGAAGACGGCCGCCGCCTCCGCCGCCGGGTCGGGGGAGTGGACGACACTGCGATGGGCGACCCCGTCCCCGGCCGCGCCCCGCAGCGCCAGCAGTACGGTGAACCGGCCCGGCAGCCCGGGTCCCCGCGGCCGGACGTCGTCGTCGGCCCAGAGGTCGCGTCCCGCGAGAGCCGCCGCGACATCCGCCCCGGCGACCACATGGTCGGCTTCGACGGCCGTGCCGTCGGCGAGGACGATCCCGGCGGCTCGGCCGTCCCGGACCTCGATCGACGCCACCTCGGTGTCGAAGACGAACTCCACCCGGCGTTTACGGCACCGGTCGTGGACCGCGCGGGCCAGCTCGCGCAGCCCGCCCTCGACGTACCAGGTGCCGAACGTCTGCTCCATGTACGGCAGGAGGGCGGCACCGCCCGGAGCGTGCCGGGGGTCGAGGCCGTACGCCATCACATACCAGGACAGGAGGGCGGCCAGCCGCGGCTCGGCCAGCTCCCACGCCCCGATCTCGGCGACGGTCGACGCCTGCCGGGTCCGCAGCAACGCGCGGCGGCGCGGCGCGGGGTAGGGGTCGCGTTCCAGTACCCGCCAGTCGGGCCAGAGGGGTTCCTCCAGCAGCGGGCGCCGGGAGCGGTCCCAGGCGTCCCTCGCCCGGGACAGGAAGTCGCCCCAGCGCTCGCCCGCGCCGCCGCCGAGCGCCGTCTCCAGCGCCGAGACGACCCCGGCGCGCGAGGCGTCCGGCAGGGCCACGGCCGTGCCGTCGGCGAAGAGATGGCGGCTGGCGGGGGATACCGGAACCAGCCCGACGCACTCCTCCAGCGGCTCCCGGCCGGTCTTCAGGAAGAGATCCCGCCAGACGGCGGGCAGCTGGACGAGCCCGGGGCCGGTGTCGAACGCGAAACCGTCGCGCTCCAGCACGCCGAGCGCGCCGCCGTACGTCCCCGAGCGTTCGTACACCGTCACCCGGTGGCCGGCCACGGCCAGCCGGGCGGCCGCCGCCATGGCGCCCATCCCGGCGCCGATCACCGCAATCCTTGCCATGCCCGTGACTCTATCGACCGGCACTGACAACCCGGCCGCCCACCCGTCCGGCCCGGTGGCCGGGCCTACGTGTGTGCCGGGTGGGGCGACGGAGGTCTGAGTACGGATACCTAGCCCGGCAGATGAGTACGGGCGCGGATGGGGCGGCCCGGCTCGCCGGGAGAGAGTGGAGACACCGAAGGGGAGAGCGCCGGAACCGCCGACACGGGGCTGCGGAACGGTGCGATTCCCGGAGGTAACGGGGTGCAGTACGGAGAACCTCCTCGGAGGTTCTCCGAGACCGCGGGGGAACAGCGGTCACGGGGGGCCGGGAGTCCACGGGGATCCGGAAGGAAGGGCGCCCGGCGCAGTAAGAAGAGGGGGAACGGCCGTGTGCCGGTCCACCCGGGCACGGACGGCGAGCCCGGGCGGACCGGCACCGTCGCCCGTGCGGCCACCGGAAACCGGCCGCACGGGCTTCCGGCCGTCCACCGCCCGCCCCTTCCCGGGGTGTTCTGGCACTCCCGGCCGGCACGCGCGACGGGGGCGTACCGCCGCTTGCCGCGGCACCGCCCGTACCGCCGCCGTCAGCGACCGCCGGCCCGCCCGTGCAGCAGCCGTGACAGCGCCGCGTGCACCTCGTCCAGGGACCGCTCGGGCTGGAAGGACTGCCAGTCGAGCGCCGCCACCAGGACCATGCCGACCAGGGCCGCCGCGGTGAGCGAGACATCGATCTCGGCGCTCAGCTCATCGCCTTCGACGGCCTCCGAGAGCACCGTCTCCACCACCGCCACCGCCTGCTGGCGTACCACCAGCAGCGTGTCCTGCCAGGCCCGGTTGGTGCGCCACAGTTCGGCGACGTAGAGCTGGGTGAAGGCGGGGTAGCGGTCGATGAAGACCAGTCCGGCCCGGATCATCGCGTCCAGCGCCTCGACCTTGGAGCCGCCGCGGGCCGCGGTCTCGTCGGCGGCGCTCTGCAGGGACGCCGTCAGCAGGCCCACGCCGTACCGCAGCAACTCCTCGAACAGCTCGGTCTTGCTCTTGAAGTTGTAGTAGACCGTGCCCTTGGCGACTCCGGCGCGTTCGGCGATCTCGTCCACGGTGGTGGCGGAGAACCCCTGCTCGGCGATGAGGGTCACCGCGGCTTCGTAGAGCTTGGCCCGGGTCGCCCGGCGGCGGGTACTGGTGCTGTCCATGGCGTCCATGGTGCCGATTCTCACAGGTCCTCCAGGTCCGGTAGGACGCCTTCCGCTACCGGTCTCATCTGGTGATACCGGGGTCGCCGACCGGCCGGGTCCGGCACCGGGGCGAGCCTGTGACCAGCCCGGTCCGGCACCGAGACGGGTGCGGGACCGGGCCGTACGGCCGGGCGCGGGGTCACAGACTCAGCTCGGGATGGAGCCGGTCCAGCGTCCACACCTGCTTGCGGCGCGCGGTGAGCGCGGTCAGCGCCAGGGCCCCGGCGGTGAAGGCGAGCAGGACCGCCGTCGCCTGCCACACCGGCTGGAGATCACCGCCGGTGATCAGCCGCCGCAGGGCCTCGACCACATGACTCATCGGCAGGAAGGGGTGGATCGCGTTGAAGAACCCGGGGCTGGTCTCCACGGGATACGTACCGCCCGCCGAGGTCAGCTGGAGCATCAGCACGGCGAGGACGAGGATCCGGCCCGCCGCGCCGAACCGGGCGTTGAGCCACTGCACGATCGCCGCGAAGCAGCCCACGACCAGGGCGAGGAAGGCGATGGTGGCGAGGCCCCGGACGGGTTCGAGCCCCGGGCCGAAGCGGAGGACCGCCATCAGCGCGGCCAGCTGGGCGACACCGATGCCCAGTACGGGCAGCCAGCCCGCGAAGGCGATCCGCCACGGGGAGGCCCCGGCGGCCAGGGCGCGCCGGTTCATCGGCTGGATGATCATGTACGCGACCATGGCGCCGACCCAGAGGGCGAGCGGGATGAAGTACGGCGCGAAGCCGGTGCCGTAGTTGGGCGCCGCGTGCAGGGAGCTGTTGGCCAGCTTGACCGGGTCGGCCATCACCTCGGTACGGCGGTCGCGGTCGTCCTTGCCGTGGTCGGGGATCTTCCCCACGCCCTCGTTGAGCCCTCCGGCCAGCTCCGACGAACCGTCGACCAGCTTGAACAGACCGCCGTCGAGATCTCCGGCGCCTTTCTTGAGCCTGCCTACGCCGCTGTTCAGCTCGGCGGAGCCCGACGCGGCGTTCGTCAGCCCGCCGTGCAGGCTCTTGGCGCCTCCGGCGACCTTCTTCGCGCCGGTGTCCAGGGCGGCGACCCGGGAGACGGCGGCGGCGAGGTCCTCGTCCAGCCGGGGCGCCGACGCGGCGAATCCGGCCGCCTTCTTCTGGAGGCCGGCCAGTTCGCCGTCGAGCTTGGTGAGACCCGCCTTGTTCCCGGTGACGACCGACTCGACGTCGGCGGCGACACCGGAGACGGCGACCGCCGCGTCCCGGGCCCGCCGGAGCGTGTCGCACAGGGCGGGGTCGGGCGCCTCGGCCCGCTCGCAGCGGGCGGTGTGCGCGGCGGTGAGGTCGGCGGCCGAGGTACGGGCCCCGGCCGCGGCCGTCGGCGCGTTCCCCGCCAGCTCGTCCAGCCGGGTACGCAGGGTGCCCGCGGTCTCGTCGACCAGCCGGGCCGCGGTGCCGATCGCCGCGCCGTCGTCCTTCAGATAGGGGCGGACCCCGGCGGCCAGCCCGTTCACCTTGTCGGCCAGTGCCCGGGTGCCCTCGGCGAGCTTTCGGCTGCCGGACTCCACGTCCCGGGCGCCGTCGGCGAGCCGGGTCAGCCCGCCGGACAGCTTTCCGGCGCTGTTCTCGGCGCTCCTGAGACCGTCGGCGAGATCGGCCGAACCCTTCTTGGCCGCCCCGATGCCGCCCTTGAGGTCGTCCGCGCCCTTGGCGGCCTTCTCGGTCCGGTCGTGGATGTCCGAGAAGGAGATGAAGATCCGGTCGAGGAAGGAGCGGGACGCCTCGGTGGACGCGGCCGTACGGACCTCGGAGAAGACGGTCCGCGAGATCTGGCCGACGAGGTAGTTGTTGGCGTCGTTCGTGCGTACCTCCAGGGCGCCGGTCTCGGGCGCGTCCCCGGCACCGGAGACGACCCGGCGGCTGAAGTCCTCGGGGACGGTCAGCGACAGGTAGTACGTCCCGTTCTCCACGCCCTCGCGGGCCTGTTCCGCCCCGACCTCGTGCCAGCTGAAGACATCGCTGTCGCGGAGCCGCCCGGCGATCTCGTCGCCCGCCGCCACCCGCTCACCGTCGCTGGTGGTCCCGGTGTCGGCGTTGACCAGGGCGACCGGGACGCGGTCGAGCCTGCCGTACGGATCCCAGAAGGACCACAAGTACAGCGCGCCGTAGAGCAGCGGCAGCAGCACGATCGACACGATCGCGGCCCGGGGGAGCCCGCCCCGCCCGAACCGCTTCAGCTCAAGCGCGGCCAGCCTCGGCGTGCGCATCGGGCGTCCCCTCCCCGTGGTCTCCGCCGGACCCGGTGTCCTCTGTTGTGTCGGTGTCGGTGTCGGTGTCGGTGTCGCCCGGCCGGGTCGGCGCGTCGTGCGCGGGAACGCCGGTACGGACGACCGTGGAGCATTCGGCGGCCCCGGCCTGGCTGCACACCGCGAGGACGGTGGTCCCCGCGTCGGCCACGGACCGCAGCAGGGCCCACGCGGCCGCCCGGTCGGCGGCCGGGAGCTTCAGATCCGTGTCGTCGACGGCCAGCAGCCGGGGGCGGCCCATCAGCGCCAGGGCGATCGACAGCCGGAGCGCGTCCAGCCGGGCCAGATCCCGTACGGGGGTACGCCCCGCCGCCGGCAGCGCTGCCGGGTCGAGACCGGCCGCCTCCAGGGCCGCCCCGATCCGGGCCCGCGCGGCGGCGGCGCGCCCGGCGCGGGGGCGGAGCAGGGACCGGAGCGAGTCGTCGAAGCGCCGCTGGAGCAGGGCGCGCTCCCGCAGGTGCTCGTCGACCGTGAGCGCCGGATCCAGCTCGCTCACACCGGGGACGGGGCCGAGGGCGCTGCTCTGCCGGACGGCGGCCATCTTCCGGGGCAGCGGCAGCCCGCCGATCTCGGCCCGGCCCTCGGTGGCCCGCATCCGGCCGGTGAGCGCCAGCAGCAGACAGCTGCGGCCCGAGCCGGACGGACCCTCGACGGCGATCAGGGAACCGGGCGGGGCGTCGATGCCGACCGAGCGGAAGGCCCAGCCGCGCGGACCCCTCACTCCGAAGTCCTCGGCGACGACGGCCGCCCCTCCGGGGCCGGTCATGGGCTCTCCCCCTCCTGGAAACAGTCGGCGAAACAGTCGGCCAGCTTTTGAACTGACCAGTCAGTGCAAAAACTATCGCGAACCATGATCCGGACCAAAAGCGCAGGTCAGGCCGGATTGTCAGTGGCGGCATCCACCATGGACACCAACGGCCACCAAGCCGTCACACGACGACAGGAGGTTCGTCATGGCCAGTCACCACGCGGCAGCCGCGCACCGGCGCCGTGCCACCGGCCCTGTCCCCTCGCCGACCGGACCCGCGAGCGATGTGCACCCCGTGCTCCGTCGTTCGTCGGCCCCGCCCGCCGCCCTCGATCTGCTCGCCCAGGCCCGGGCCGGACTGGCGGAGGCCGAGGGCCTCCCGACTCCGAACGAGCGGTACGCCACCGCGCACCTCGCCGCCCTGCGTACCGCCGCCGCGGTGCTCGCCGCCCGTGGATATCCCGACAATCCGCCGCCCTCCCGGGGCACGGCGCCCCGCCGGGGCCGCCGGGCGGCGATCCGCAGCGCGTGGGAGCTGCTGCCGGAGATGGCCCCCGAGCTGTCCGAATGGAGCGCGCACTTCGCGGCGGGCGCCGGGCGCCGCGCCCGGGCCGAGGCGGGTATCCGGGGCGCGGTCGGCCCCGGGGACGCCGAGTCCCTGCTGCGGGACGCGGGCCTCTTCCTCCGGGTCGCCGAGCGGCTTCTGCTGCTGCGGCCCCCGCTGCCGCATCCGAGGGGGGACCTCTCACCGCCCGCCCGGGAACCGGACGCCCGCCCCGGCTGACCGGCCCGCGCGGAGCCCGTACGCCACCGCGTCGCGCGGTTCCGCCCCCGCTGTCCTCGGTGGTGGGGGGACCTCCAGCGCCCCTGAATGCTCTCCCCAGCACAGCCCCGAAAAGGGGCCCTGCCCCCGTAAACCAGGAGCACGCCTCTTTACGAGGGCGCTCAGAGGGGCAACCAGGGGCGCGGGGAACTGCGCGAACGGCCCACGACGGCCCGCGGGGGAAACACTTCCGGAGGAAGCGCCGTCCCCGCCCGGAGGGCGCCGCCCTTCCGAAGGCGGCACAGGGGGGAGACAGGGGCGCTGGGAGTCCCCCCACCGCCGAAGGCATAGGGGGCGGGACCGCGCGACAAGCCACCGACGGGCCGCAGACCGCGAACAAGCTCAGGCGGCCGGACGCAGCCCGGTGCGTGGGGCGCTGTGCCCGGGAGGGGCAAAGCAGAGCTGTGCGCAAGGCGCCCGCGGTCCGCAGGCCGCCGGCGAAGCCGCAGGGTGCGGGCCGCGGTGCCCGGGGGCACATCAAGGGCTCGGGCGGTCCGAGGCCATAGGGTGGGGTTCGTCGTCCGCCGGACGAACACCAGCGTGGCCGCCGCCAGCCGTCCGCGCGCCGTCCGCCGCCCGCCCGGCCGCACCCCGCGACCGGGCCGGAACCGCCCGAGGAGTCAACCGCCGTGCCCGACCAGGCCCTCCGTGGGGAGAACCCGTCGCGCCCGCCCCGCGCCTCCCTGCGCACCTCCGTCGTGTGGGAGGTGCTCAAGGACGCCATCGACCGCCGGGCCCAGGCCACCGGATCGTCCGTGCTCGATGTGCTCGACACCGGCGGCGGCAGTGGTGCCTTCGCCGTGCCCCTGGCCCAGCTGGGCCACCGGGTGACCGTCGTCGACCCCAGCCCGAACGCCCTGTTCGCCTTGGAGCGCCGGGCCGCCGAGGCCGGGGTCGCCGAGCGGGTCCGCGGTGTCCAGGGCGATGTCCACGGCCTCTTCGACGTCGTGGAGCGCGACGCCTACGACGTGGTGCTCTGCCACGGCGTCCTGGAGTACGTGGACGACCCGGCCGAGGGCGTACGGAACGCGGTCGACGCGCTGCGCCCCGGAGGCGAGCTCAGCCTGCTCGCCGCCGGACTGGGCGGCGCCGTGCTCGCCAGGGCGCTCGCCGGACACTTCACCGAGGCCCACCGGGCCCTCACCGACCCCGCGGGCCGCTGGGGCGAGGGCGACGCCGTGCCCCGCCGGTTCACGGCCGAACAGCTCACCGGACTCGCCGAGGGAGCCGGGACGGAGCCCGGTGCCGTCCACGGCGTACGGGTCTTCGCCGACCTCGTCCCGGGGGTCCTGGTGGACACCCAGCCGGGCGCGCTGGACGCCCTGCTCTCCCTCGAAGCCGCCGCGGCCGAGCTGCCCGCCTTCCACTCGGTCGCCACCCAGCTGCACGTTCTGGCCCGGAAGCCGGGCTGATCAGCGGCGCAACCGCAGACGGAGTACGCCTCGGACCCCCCGAACGAGTCGTTCGCACCGTATGATCGAGGGACACCATCCGGCATGACGGATCGGATGTCGGGGAATCAACGCCTCAGCAGCCGAGCCGCCGTGGCGGCCCGAACCAGCGATTCGACGTACTGACGTAGAGGGCGGGTTTCACGGGGGCGATTCCCTGCCTATCCTGAAAGGGCCGCATACGGTCGCCCCCGCGGCCGACGACTAGGAGGACTCCGTGCCGCTCTCGGAGCACGAGCAGCGAATGCTCGAGCAGATGGAGCGAGCGCTGTACGCCGAAGATCCCAAATTCGCGACAGCGCTTGAGGGAAGCGGGCTGCGTACGTACACCCGGCGACGGGTCTACCAGGCGATTGCCGGCTTCCTGGTGGGTATCGCGCTCCTCATGGCCGGAATGGTCGCACAGCAGATGATCTGGATCAGCGTGGTGGGCTTCCTCGTCATGCTGGGCTGTGCGGCTCTCGCGGTCACCGGCTGGCGCAAGGCGCCCAAGCCGGGCGAGAAGCCACCCCCGGGTAACGCGACGGGCGGCACCGACCCCCGTCGTCATCCCCGTCAGAGCCGTCAGCGCAAGTCGATGATGAACCGTATCGAGGAGCGGTGGCAGCGCCGCCGCGACGAGCAGGGCCACTGAGACGATCCGTTCCGCGTGAACGGTAGGCGCGGCCCGGTCCGCATCACCTCCGTGCGGTCGGCCGCGCCCTTGGTACCGGCCCGATCCGGAGTTCTTCCGAGACCCCGTCCCCTGAGGTGGCGGGGTCTTCTCCTGTCGTGCCCCGGCCCGGCCGCGCGACCCTCCGCACCTGTACGGCCTCGGCCGCCCGGCACCGTCGACCGCGCAGATCGTGAAGCTGTGGGAGGGCCGCCCCCGCAACCGCGGGCGCGGCCCTCCCCCAGCTCTATCCGTCAGCCGCGCTGGCCGGACGGCTTCCGCACCCGGGTGAACCGCCCCGACCAGGAGCGGAGCCGACCCGTCACCCGGTCGGCGAGCGCGTTCCAGCGGGCCGACAGCGCCCAGACCACCCGGACGGAGGAGCGGGGGAGCAGCCGGGCCCGGAACCGCGCCCCACGGCCCGCACCCGCCGCCAGCCCGGCCCGGATCCGGGCCGCCTCGTCCACCAGACCGGTCGTCGGACGCGGCGACGGAGCGTAGAGCACCTGTTCCACCGCGCCCGCGACCCGGTGTACGGCCTCGGCCGCCTCCCCTTCGAGCCGGCCCAGCAGCACGATCCGGACGGCCGCCCGGCGGGCCGTGAGGGAGTCGTCGGGCGCGATCCCGTGATCCCACGCCGTGTCGGTCACCTCCCGCCAGACGAGCAGCGTCCTGGCGGCCGTGTCCTCGTCCGTACGGCCCCGGGAGGAGAGCCGGCGGGCCCTCACCCGGTCCCGCCACACCATCGGCAGCAGCGGCAGCGCCGCCACCACCACGACCGCCGCGACCAGCGGTATCAGCCGCCAGGGCGGTCCGCCGGAACCGGTGGCGGCGACCGCCTCGGCCGGGGCGTCGCTCGCGCACTCGCCCCGCTGCCGCCGGTCGGCCGGGCAGGTGTCCTCGGCCGAGGCCGTCGGGGCGGGCGCCCGCGTCGCGGTCTCCCCGGGCTGCGCCGGGGCCGTCGAAGCGTCGTCGGTGGGCAGCTGGGACCGGGTGTACTCCGGGGCGCTGCCGATGCTGGGCGTCGGCTCGAACCGGGTCCAGCCCACCCCCTCGAAGTACAGCTCGGGCCAGGCGTGGGCATTGCGGTTGGTCACCGACATCACCCCGCCGCCACGCGGCGTACCCGGAGTGAAACCGACCGCGACCCGGGCCGGAATGCCCAGGGTGCGGGCCATGGCGGCCATCGAGGCGGCGAAGTGGACGCAGAAGCCTTCCTTGTCCTTCAGGAAACGGGCGATGGCGCCCGGACCGCTGCCGGAGTTCACCTCCGTGTCATAGGTGAAGCCGCCGGTGGTGGTGAACCAGTCCTGGATCCGGACCGCCGCCTCGTAGTCGTTCTCGGCGCCCGCGGTGATCTCTCGGGCCGTCTTCTCCACGACCCTCGGCAGCGACGCGGGCAGCCGGGTGTACTCCGAGACGATCGTGGAGGACGGACGCGGTGCCGACGCCAGCTGCTCCGCGGTGGGCCGGACCGCGAGACTCCGTACCGTGTAGTCGATGCCCCGGGTGGTCTGGTCGCCGTCACCGACCAGGGACCGGCCCTTCGGCTCGAACCGCCACCGCCCCTCGACCTCGATACCCGCCGCCGGATAGGGCATCGGCAGCCATTTGTCCTCGAAGGTCACCGCGGCGGTGATGTTGGTCTCGATCTTCTCGGCCCGGACCGATGAACTCAGCCCCTCCGGCCGGGGCAGCTCGTCGGGCAGGGACTCGACCTCGCGCTCCGACGTCAGCCACCGCGATCCGTCGAACCGGTCCAGGGCCAGCATCCGCAGATACAGCCCGCCGGTGTCCTCGGAGTTCGTCCGGTAGCGCAGCCACTCGCGCTCACCGGGCTGGTTCAGATTGTTCTGGAGGGACACCATCGGATTGACCGCGTTGATGGTGCCGCTGCCCGAACCGTCGGCGCCCCCGTTCCGGTCGCCGAGGAGTCCGCCGTCGAGCGCCGGGAGCACGGCGGGCACGACCAGGGCGACGCCCAGGGCCAGCGCCCCGATCCGGCGACCGGTCCGTACCCCGCCGCGCGGGGCACCACCCCGGTCGAAGGCGGCCGCCCCACGCGGCGGGGCCGACGGCGCCCCGGCGAAGACCCGGCCCCACCGGGAGACCCGGTCCCGGCCCTCCGCCAGCAGAAGCAGCAGATATCCGGCGGCGGCGAGCAGGAACCACAGCGCGCTCGCGGCGCCCCCGGCGAGCCCGGCCGCCACCGAGTAGAGGGCGAGCAGCGGCAGCCCGGCCGGGGCGGCGCTGCGGAACGTGACCGCGATGGTGTCCACCATCAGACCGATCACCAGCACCCCGCCGACGAGCATCAGCTGGATGCCGTCGGACGCGGGCGCCGGTATCGCGTACCGCTCGATGTCCTGGCCACCGGCGCCCAGCAGCTCACCGAACCGGCTCACCACATCGGGCCCCGGGAGCAGCCCCAGCAGGGCCTGCTCCCGGGCGAAGGCCAGGGTCAGCAGTACCGTCGCGGCCAGCGCCTGGACGCCGATGGTCAGCGCCGACGGCAGCGGAACCCGCCGTGCCAGCGCCCCCGCGCCGCTCTGGACCGCCAGCAGGAACGCCGCCTGCGCCAGCCAGCCCGGCGAGTCCAGCAGCGGCAGCATCGCGCTCGCCGCCATCAGCGTCGCGGCGTACGCGCAGAGCGTCAGCCGTCCCCGGCCACTCATCCCCGACCCCCAGGCGTCATGGCCGGTCCGGCCCCGAAGAGTCCCGGAGCGTCACCTGCCCCGGTCTGCTCCCGTCCCGCGTGCTGCCACAGCCCGGCCAGCGGAGCGCCCGGCGGAACCGCCAGCGCCGTCCAGCCCGCTTCCCGCAGCACCCTCAGCCGCTCCCGCGGCACCCCGCCGGTCCCCGTCAGCCAGGCGTCGCTGTCGAGGACGAAGACGACGGCGGTCGCGCTGCGCCGCCGCATCCGCGCCATCAGCGCCGCCTGCTCATGGTCGAGATCGCCGACGAAGGCGACCAGCAGCCCCTCCGGGGCGCCGCCGGTGGCCCCGGGCTCCCGCAGCGCCTCGTACGCCGCCTCGCAGCCGTCCCGCTCGGAGTGCTCCACGACCGCGAGCAGATCCATCATCATTCCCACGGAGTCGGCCGACTCCCCCGTCGCCGCCGAGAACCCGGCCGTGGCGGATTCGGCCGAGACCGCCCCGCCCTCGTCCGTGATCAGCCGGACCGCGAACCCCCGCGCCGACAGATGCGTCAGTACGGACGCCGCGCCGGAGACGGCCCACTCGAAGGCCGAGCCGGGGCCCGAGCCCTGGTAGGCGACGGCCCTGGTGTCGAGCAGGACCGTGCAGCGGGCCCGCCGGGGCTGCTCCTCACGGCGGACCATCAACTCGCCGAACCGCGCGGTGGAGCGCCAGTGGACCCGGCGCAGATCGTCCCCGTGCCGGTAGGGCCGGGGGATCAGGTCGTCGTCGCCGGCGAGCGCGAGGGAGCGCAGCCTGCCGTCCCCGTGGCCCGAGCCGTCGCCCGTCAGCCGGACCGGCGGCAGCTCCTCCGTCCGCGGGACGACCGTCAGCAGATCGAAGGCGCTGAAGGAGCGGGTCAGTTCGCAGAGCCCGAACGGGTCCGTCAGCCGGAGCTGGAGCGGGCCGAGCGGATACCGGCCGCGCAGATCGGAGCGGACCCGGTACGACACCTCGCGCCGCCCGCCCGCCTCCATCCGGTCCAGCACGAACCGGGGGCGGGGGCCCAGCACATAGGGCACATGGTCCTGGAGCATCAGCAGCCCGGTCGGCAGCCGCGACACGTTCTCCATCCGCAGCTGAACCCTGGCCTCCTCCCCGGCCACCACCCGGGACGGGGAGAGCCGCCGGCTGCCCGCGACCCGGTAGCGCGTGCGGTAGAGCACGGCCGCCGCGATCAGCGGCAGTACGGCGAGCAGCAGTCCGACCCGCAGCAGGTCCTCCTGCCCCAGGACGTAGGCGCAGACACCGGCCGCGAGACCGGCGGCGACGAAGGACCGGCCGCGGGTGGTGAGCCCGGACAGGGCGACCCGTACCGCCCCCTTGCCCTGGTCGGCCGGTGCCGGGCCGGGACCGCTGCCGTCGTCGCCCGGCCCCCGGCCGTCCCCCGCGACGGGGGCCCCGTCGGACATCACAGCCGCCGGTCGCCGGGCCGCTGGCCGTAGAGCGGCGCGGACCGGCCGGCCGAACCGTAGGCGGCCCGGGCGCCGTCGGCCGTCGGGACCGGGGTCCGCTGCAGGATCTCCAGCACCACCTGCTCGGCCGTGCGGCGGTTGAGCTGGGCCTGTGCCGTCGGCAGCAGCCGGTGCGCCAGCACCTGCACCACCAGCGCCTGGACGTCGTCCGGCAGGGCGTAGTCCCGGCCGTTGAGCGCGGCCTCCGCCTTGGCGGCCCGCAGCAGATGCAGGGTCGCCCGGGGGGACGCCCCCAGCCGCAGGTCGGGATGGCCGCGGGTGGCGGAGACCAGCTCCACCGCGTACCGCTGGACCGACTCGGCGACATGTACCTGGCGCACGGTCTCGATCAGCTTGATCACATCATGGGCGTGCGCCACCGGCTGGAGGTCGTCCAGCGGGGAGACCCCGCCGTGGACCCCCAGCATCCGCAGCTCGGCGTCCGCACTCGGATAGCCGATGGACACCCGGGCCATGAACCGGTCGCGCTGGGCCTCCGGCAGCGGGTACGTGCCCTCCATCTCCACCGGGTTCTGGGTGGCGACCACCATGAAGGGGGCGGGCAGTTCGTACGTCACCCCGTCGACCGTGACCTGGCGCTCCTCCATCGACTCCAGCAGCGCCGACTGGGTCTTCGGCGAGGCCCGGTTGATCTCGTCGCCGATCACGAACTGGGCGAAGATCGCGCCGGGCTTGAACTCGAAGTCGCGCTGCTGCTGGTCGAATATGGAGACGCCCGTGATGTCGGACGGCAGCAGATCCGGTGTGAACTGGATCCGCCGCACCGAGCAGTCGAGCGACCGCGCCAGCGCCTTCGAGAGCATCGTCTTGCCCACACCCGGCACGTCCTCGATGAGCAGATGCCCCTCGGCCAGCAAGACGGTGAGCGAGAGCCGCACCACCTCGGGCTTCCCCTCGATCACGCTCTCGACCGATCTGCGGACCCGGTCCACAGCGGTGGTCAGATCCGTGAGACCTGCTCGGTCGTCATAGGTCGTCACCCGGCCCTCCTCGGCCCGTTCATCGGACCGGGGACACAACGCCCGGCCCACCCCGAAACAGGCACCCGTCCCCGGCCCGTTCCCCCGGGGGGTGCCACAGCAGCATTCTTGTTGTCGTCGGCGCGTCGTGTCACTCGCCTGTGGACAACCGCATGGGTTTTGCCGGGTTGGCCGGGTTTTCCCGCGGCGTCCGACGGGACACGCGCACACCCCTCACACGTTCTCCACCGACGAAAGGTTCCGACACCCCTCATCACGGTGAGAAACCGGCCTCGGGGCCGGTAGGAGGGGTGTCGGCGAGGGGCGGGGTGGAGGGCGAAATCCCCTGCGGGCGCCTCTACAGAGGTGCCTCGATCTCCCGCAGCAGACCGCTCTTGACGTCGAAGACGAAGCCGCGCACATCGTCCTTGTGCAGCAGGAAGGGGGAGGTACGCACCCGGCGCATCGACTGCCGGACGTCCTGGTCGACATCGCGGAACGCCTCCACGGCCCACGACGGCCGCTGTCCGACCTCGTCCTCCAGCTCGTGCCGGAAGTCCTCGGTCAGCGACTCCAGACCGCAGCCGGTGTGGTGGATCAGGATGACGCTCCGGGTGCCCAGCGCCCGCTGGCTGATGGTGAGGGAGCGGATGACGTCCTCGGTGACGACCCCGCCGGCGTTGCGGATGGTGTGGCAGTCGCCCAGTTCGAGACCGAGCGCGGCATGCAGGTCGAGCCGGGCGTCCATGCAGGCGACGACCGCCACCCGCAGTACGGGACGGGCGTCCATCCCGGGGTCCTCGAAATCGGCGGCGTAGCGCTCGTTCGCCCGGACGAGCCGGTCGGTGACCTCGGTTCCGGTCTCCGACGGGCCGGGGGCGGGGTGCGCGGAAGTCGTCATGACGCCGACGGTAGCCGCAGGCCGGGCCCCGGGCGCGTCGTGGAAGGGACAAAGAACATCAACGGAGCTTGTTGTGAGGTAACCCACAGAGGGGACGTCCCGTCGCCCGGCCGGGTGAACCGGGAGCGCGCCCGGCGGCTCCGCGCACCCGGCGCCACGCCGTCCACCGGTTGATTGACCGCGATCGGCCGTGGACTAGAGTGACGCGCAGTCCACTGATCCGTCCCGCCGTACGCGCGCCCGGCGGATCGTGGACCGCCGGGGGACCGCGTCCCCGGGGCACGTACCCCTTCCCCATCCGTACCGTTTCCATTGTTTCCCCGCGTGTGCGGTCTGCGCACGGCTCGGCCTTCCTTACCGCTCGCCGGTCGCACCAGCCCCGCGCCGGACCTGAGAGGGCCCCTTGAGCCAGACCCGACACGTCCCGGTGATGCTCCAGCGGTGCCTGGACCTGTTGGCCCCCGCCCTCGAAGCACCGGACGGCGCCACGACCCATGTCGTGGACTGCACCCTCGGCCTCGGCGGACACAGCGAGGCGCTGCTGGCCAGGTTTCCGGGCGTACGGCTGATCGCCCTGGACCGCGACCCGGAGGCGCTGCGGCTCTCGGCGGAACGGCTCGCCCCGTTCGGCGACCGCGCGACCCTGGTCCACGCCGTCTACGACGAACTGCCGGAGGTCCTCGACCGGCTCGGCGTCCCCCGGGTCCAGGGCGTCCTGTTCGATCTGGGTGTGTCGTCGATGCAGCTCGACGAGGCCGACCGGGGATTCGCCTACGCCCAGGACGCCCCGCTCGACATGCGGATGGACCAGACGACCGGGATCTCCGCCGCCGAGGTGCTCAATACCTATCCGCCGGGCGAGCTGGTCCGGATCCTGCGGACGTACGGCGAGGAGAAGCAGGCCAAGCGGATCGTCTCCGCGGTCGTCCGGGAGCGGGAGCGGGAACCCTTCACCACCAGCGCCCGGCTGGTCCAGCTGATCCGCGACGCGCTGCCCCAGGCCGCCAAGCGCACCGGCGGGAATCCGGCCAAGCGGACCTTCCAGGCGCTGCGGATCGAGGTCAACGGCGAGCTGAGCGTGCTGGAGCGGGCGATCCCGGCCGCGGTGGCGGCGCTCGCGGTCGGCGGCCGGATCGCGGTGCTCTCGTATCAGTCCCTGGAGGACCGGCTGGTCAAGCAGGTCCTGGCGGCGGGCGCCGCCACGACGGCCCCGCCCGGTCTGCCCCTGGTACCCGAGGAGTACCAGCCGCGGCTGCGGCTGCTGACCCGGGGCGCCGAACTGCCGACCGAGGACGAGGTGGCCGAGAACCGCCGGGCGGCGCCCGCGCGTCTGAGGGGAGCGGAACGCATCCGTGAGGACGCGCGGTGAGCCGTATCCGGTACGGGCCCGGACCGGGCGGCCGACGCCCCGGCCCGGGTGAAGTCCGGTTCCGGGGGTCCCCTAGGGCGTGTCTGGCAAAGAGCGCCGTCCGCCCGGAGGGCGGGGCCCGCGGCGTCCGGTGCGTGCGAATTCGCGACGGCGGCGGGGGTCCCCCCGGCGAAGCCGGGGGGCGGTTTCCCCCGTACGGGACGTACTCGGGAAATCCCGGCAGCGCCGGGGGCACCTCCCGTGCCCGAAGGGCTACGGGGGAGATTGTGCGTGCCGGGCGTCGCGGGCCAGGCGGGATTTGTCAGACACGCCCTAAGGGGACCGGGGTCCCGGGACCCGGCCCGCGGAAGCGGCCGGGCCCCGCGGGACCAGCGGGATCCACCGGATCCGCGGGTGTCCGGCCCGGCACCGGCGGCGGACCGGGGCGCCCCGCGGACGGCCGCCGGCCGTCCGCCGAGACACGGAGCACGGCAGGCGGGAGGACACGGTGAGCACAGCCGGCAAGCAGCTCAAGGGACGTGCGGCGAGACTCGCCCGGCTGATGCCCGCCGGTCCCAGCACCGCCGCCCGAACCCCCTTCGTCCTGCTCGTCGTGGTCCTCCTCGGCGGCGGGCTGATCACCCTGCTGCTGCTGAACTCGTCCCTCAACGAGGGCTCGTTCGAACTGAGCGAGCTGAAACGCGAGACCACCGAACTCACCGACGAGCAGCAGGCCCTGCAACGGGACGTGGACGCCCGCTCGGCCCCCGACGCCCTGGAACGGCGGGCCCGGGAGCTCGGTATGGTCCCCGGCGGCGGCCCCGCCTTCATCGACCCCGACGGCACGGTCAAGGGCGTCCCCGAGCGGGCCTCCGCCCCGCCGCCCGACCCGGAGCCCTCGAACACCGCCGGCGGCCCCTCGCCCGCGGGCTCCGCCGGTCCGCCCGCGACGCTCTCCGGCCCCGCCGCCCCGTCCGCCGGACCCGGCACCGCCCCGGACCGCACCCCCGCCGCCTCGCCCGGCACCCCCGTACCGCCGCCTCCGGGCACCCCCGTACAGCCGACCCCGACGCCCCCCGGCAGGTGACGCAGTGCCTTCCCACCAGGAACCACGCCCGCGCCGCGGCGGGCGCGACCGGGACGCCGCGCCCTCCCGCAACCGGGTCCCGGAACCGGCCCCCAGGTCCCCGCAGCCCCGGCCGTCCCGCCCCGCGCCCCGGCGCACCGGCGGCCCCCGGGGACCGCACGGCCCCCGCGCCCTGCGACTGGGCAGCCCCCGCCCCCGGCTCCGGCTCGTCGGCTTCGGACTGACCCTGGTCATGCTGGCCTTCGTGGTCCGCCTCCTCCAGGTCCAGGCCGTGGACGCCGAGGCGTACGCGGCCAAGGCCGAGAAGAGCCGCTACCTCAGCGTCGAGCTGGCCGCCGAGCGCGGCGAGATCACCGACCGGACCGGGATCGCCCTCGCCACCAGCGTCGACGCCTACGACATCACCGCCGACCCGAAGCTCTTCACCCGCGAGGAGAGCGAGATCGGCGACGCGCCCGAGCAGGCCGCCGCGCTGCTCGCCCCGATCCTCAAGGTCCCCGTACCGGACCTGGTGAAGAAGCTGCGGACCCCCAAGTCCCGCTATACGGTCCTGGCCCGCCGCCAGACCCCCCAGGTCTGGAACCAGATCAAGGACCTCAAGGGCGTCTTCGCCGAGAAGGCGCGCGAGGACAAGCGGAAGGGCGGGCCCGGCGTCAGCGTGCTGGCCGGGGTCTTCCAGGAGCGCAGCAGCCGACGCGTCTACCCGAACGGCGAACTCGCCGCCGGGATACTGGGCTATGTCAACGCCGAGGGCCGGGGCGGCGGCGGTATCGAGTCCATGCTCGACCGGCAGCTCGCCGGTGAGGACGGCGAGATCACCTACGCCCAGTCCGGCGGACGCCGGGTGCCCACCGCGGGCGGCACCCGGGAGACTCCGGCCGTCCCCGGCTCCGACATCGAGCTGACCATCGACCGGGACATCCAGTGGGCCGCCCAGAAGGCGATCGCCGACCAGGTCGAGAAGTCCAAGGCCGACCGGGGCTATGTGATCGTGCAGGACACCCGCACCGGCGAGATCCTGGCCATGGCCAACGCCCCCGGCTTCGACCCCAACGACATCGCCCGCGCCGACGCCGCCGGACTCGGCAACGCCGCCGTCCAGGACGCCTTCGAACCCGGCTCCACCGCCAAGGTGATCTCCATGGCCGCCGTCCTGGAGGAGGGCGCGGCCACCCCCGACACCCATGTGGTGGTGCCCAACCGGCTGCACCGGGGCGACCGCCTCTTCAAGGACGACATCGACCACCCCACCTGGTACCTGACGCTCAACGGCGTCCTCGCCAAGTCCAGCAACATCGGCACCATCCTGGCCACCGGACAGCTGGGGAAGACCCAGGCCGAGGCGAACCGGGTGCTCCACGGCTATCTGCGGAAGTTCGGCCTCGGACGGCCCACCGGCCTCGGCTATCCGGGCGAGACCCCGGGCATCCTCGCCGCGCCCGCCGACTGGTCGACCTCCCAGCAGTACACGATCCCCTTCGGCCAGGGGCTCTCCCTCAACGCCCTCCAGGCCGCCTCGGTCTACTCCACCGTCGCCAACGGCGGCGTACGGATCGAACCCACCCTCGTCCGGGGCGCCAAGGGCCCCGACGGACGCTTCACCGCCGCCCCCGCGCCGAAGAAGACCCGGGTCGTGAGCGAGCGGACGGCCACCACTCTGGCCCAGATGCTGGAATCCGTCGTCGGCAACGAGGAGGGCACCGGGACCAAGGCCCGGATCCCCGGCTACCGGGTCGCGGGCAAGACCGGCACCGCCAACCGGGTCGACCCGGAGCTGGGCCGCTACCGCGGCTACACCTCCTCCTTCGCCGGATTCGCCCCCTCCGACAAGCCCCGCGTCACCGTCTACTGCGCCATCCAGAACCCCACCAGGGGCAGCTACTTCGGCGGCCAGATCTGCGGCCCCGTCTACCAGAAGGTCATGACCTTCGCCCTGAAGACCCTCCAGGTCCCGCCGACCGGTGACGAGCCCGCCGGGCTGCCCGTCACTTTCCGGCCGGGCGACTGACCCGAACGACCCGGCGCCAACGGCCGCCGGACAACCGAGCCCCGAGGACAACCCCCGTGCCACCAGTGACGACGATCACCCCCGAACCCGGGAACCACGACCCCGGACCGACCTCTTTTGGCCCCGCGCGCACCGAGCCCGGTACGCTCACCGCCGTGCCCCACCCTGATCAGTACGGAAACACCCCGCAGTCCGCAGCCGCCCCGCCGTCGCAGCCGGGAGCGCCCCGTCCGGACCGGCCCCATCCGACGCCCCTCGCGGAGCTGGCGGCCCTGCTGGGGGTGAGCGCCCCGGACACCCCGGAACCGGTCCTGGTCACCGGCATCACGCACGACTCCCGTGCCGTACGCCCCGGGGATCTGTACGCGGCCCTGCCCGGCGCCCGGCTCCACGGCGCCGACTTCGCCGACCAGGCCGCCAAGCTCGGCGCCGCCGCCGTCCTCACCGACCCGGCGGGCGCCGGGCGCGCCGCCGCCGCGGGGCTCCCCGTCCTCGTCGTGGACGCCCCCCGGGCCCGGATGGGCGCCCTGGCCGCCGAGATCTACGGCCACCCGGGCGAAGGGCTCCTCCAGATCGGAGTCACCGGTACCTCCGGCAAGACCACCTCGGTCTATCTGATGGAGGGCGGCCTGCGGGCCGCGGGCCGCCCGGCCGGACTGGTCGGCACGGTCGAGACCCGGATCGGCGGCGAGAGCGTCAAATCCGAGCGGACCACTCCCGAGGCCACCGACCTCCAGGCCCTCTTCGCGGTGATGCGCGAACGCGGTGTCGACGCGGTCGCCATGGAGGTCTCCAGCCACGCCCTGGTGCTGGGCCGGGTCGACGGCTGCGTCTTCGACGTCGCCGTCTTCAACAACCTCAGCCCGGAGCACATGGAGTTCCACACCGACATGGAGGACTACTACCGGGCGAAGGCGGGCCTGTTCACCCCCGCCCGCAGCCGCCGGGCCGTGGTCAACCTGGACGACGAGTGGGGCCGCAGGCTGGCCGGGGAGGCGACCGTCCCGGTCACCACCTTCTCCGCCGAGGGCGACCCGGACGCCGACTGGCGCGCCGAGGACGTCGAACTGGGCTCCATGGGCTCCACCTTCACCGTCGTCGCCCCCGACGGGCGGCGGATCCCCGCCGCGTCCCCGCTGCCCGGCGCGTTCAACGTCGCCAACAGCCTCGCCGCCGTGGTCACCCTCGCCACCGCCGGAATCGACCCGGAGACCGCCGCCGACGGCGTCGCCGCCGTCCCCGGGGTCCCGGGCCGGCTGGAGCGGGTCGACGCCGGCCAGCCGTATCTCGCCGTCGTCGACTACGCCCACAAGACCGACGCCGTCGAATCGGTGCTCAGGTCCCTGCGGAAGGTCACCGAGGGCAGGCTGCACATCGTCCTCGGCTGCGGCGGCGACCGCGATGTCACCAAGCGCGGCCCGATGGGCGCCGCGGCCGCCCGGCTCGCCGACACCGCCGTACTGACCTCCGACAACCCCCGCTCCGAAGACCCGCTGGCGATCCTCGCCACCATGCTCACCGGAGCCGCCTCAGTGCCGGCCCACGAACGCGGCCGGGTCCTCGTAGAGGAGGACCGGGCCGCAGCCATCGCCGCCGCCGTCGCCCGCGCCGAACCCGGCGACACCGTCCTGGTCGCCGGAAAGGGCCACGAACAGGGCCAGGACGTCGCCGGAGTCGTCCGCCCCTTCGACGACCGCCGCGTCCTGGCCGACGCCATCCGCGCCACCACGCCCGAGAACTCCCGGGGATGACCCAGTGATCACCCTCTCCCTCGCCGAGATCGCCGCAGTCGTCGGCGGGCAGCCGTACGACATACCGGATCCGGCCGCCACCGTCACCGGACCGGTCGTCATCGACTCCCGGGCCGTCGTACCCGGTGCCCTCTTCGCCGCCTTCGCGGGCGCCACCGCGGACGGCCACGACTACGCCGAACGGGCCGTCGCCGACGGCGCCGCGGCCGTCCTGGCCACCCGTCCCGTCGGCGTGCCCGCGATCGTCGTGCCCGATGTCACCGCGGCCCTGGGCGCCCTTGCCCGGGACGTCGTGGAACGCCTCGGCGCCACCACCGTCGCGCTCACCGGCTCCGTCGGCAAGACCGGCACCAAGGACCTGATCGCCCAGCTGCTGACCCGCAAGGGGCCCACGGTCTACCCGGAGGGCAATCTCAACAACGAGATCGGCCTGCCGCTGACCGCCCTGCGCGCCGACACCACCACCGAGCACCTGGTCCTGGAGATGGGCGCCCGCTACGTCGGCGACATCCGCTATCTGACCGAACTGGTGCCGCCGCGGATCTCCGTCGTCCTCAACGTCGGCACCGCCCATATCGGCGAGTTCGGCGGCCGGGAGCGGATCGCCGAGGCCAAGGGGGAGATCGTCGAGGCGCTGCCCGAGGACGGTGTCGCCGTCCTCAACGCCGACGACCCCCTCGTCCGGGAGATGGCCGCCCGGACCCGGGCCCGGGTCGTGTACTTCGGCGAGGCCCCGAGCGCCGCCGTCCGTGCCGAGAATGTCCGGCTCACCCGGCAAGGTCGCCCCGCCTTCACGCTTCACACCCCCACCGGGTGCGGCGAAGTGACCATGCGGCTGTACGGTGAGCACCACGTGTCGAACGCGCTCGCCGCGGCCGCCGTCGCCCATGAGCTGGGCATGCCCGTCGACGAGATCGCCAGCGCGCTCTCCGAGGCCGGCACCCTCTCCCGCTGGCGTATGGAGGTCACCGAGCGTCCGGACGGCGTGACGATCGTCAACGACGCCTACAACGCGAACCCCGAATCCATGCGGGCCGCGCTGCGCGCACTGGCCGCCATGGGACAGGACGCGCGCAGCCGGGGGGGACGCACATGGGCGGTGCTCGGTCTCATGGCCGAGCTCGGTGACGAGGCACTCGCCGAGCACGACGCGGTCGGACGGCTCGCCGTCCGGCTCAACGTCAGCAAGCTCGTCGCAGTCGGGGGCAGGGAAGCGTCCTGGTTGCAACTGGGCGCATATAACGAGGGTTCGTGGGGTGAGGAGTCGGTGCACGTGTCCGACGCACAGGCGGCGGCCGACCTGTTGCGCAGTGAGCTGCGCCCAGGAGACGTCGTGCTGGTGAAGGCGTCCAGATCGGCAGGTCTGGAACGGCTCGCGCAGACGCTGATCGATGACGCGGCGGTGCCCGCGGATGGGCGGGGTGCCGGCCGATGAGGCAGATCCTCTTCGCGGGGGCCATCGGGCTCTTCCTGTCGCTCATCGGTACGCCGCTGCTGATCAAGCTGCTGGCCCGCAAGGGGTACGGGCAGTTCATCCGCGACGACGGGCCGCGCACCCACGGCAGTAAGAAGGGGACGCCCACCATGGGCGGTATCTCCTTCATCCTGGCCACCCTGATCGCCTACGCACTGGCGAAGGTGTTCACCGGCGGCGAGGTCACCTACTCCGGTCTCCTGGTCCTCTTCCTGATGGCCGGAATGGGTGTGGTCGGCTTCCTCGACGACTACATCAAGATCGTCAAGCAGCGGTCGCTCGGTCTGCGGGCCAAGGCGAAGATGGCGGGCCAGCTGATCGTCGGTATCGCCTTCGCGGTACTCGCGCTCCAGTTCAAGGACTCCCGCGGCAACGCCCCGGCGTCCGAGAAGCTCTCCTTCATCACGGACTTCGGCTGGACCATCGGCCCGGTGCTCTTCGTGGTCTGGGCCCTCTTCATGATCCTGGCCATGTCCAACGGGGTGAACCTGACGGACGGTCTGGACGGTCTGGCCACCGGCGCCTCGGTGATGGTCTTCGGCGCCTACACCTTCATCGGTCTCTGGCAGTTCCAGGAGTCCTGTGCCAACGCCTCGTCACTGACCAATCCGGAGGCGTGTTTCGAGGTACGCGACCCACTGGACCTCGCCGTGGTCGCGGCGGCCCTGATGGGTTCCTGCTTCGGCTTCCTCTGGTGGAACACCTCACCCGCCAAGATCTTCATGGGTGACACCGGATCCCTCGCCCTCGGCGGCGCGCTGGCCGGTCTGGCCATCTGCTCCCGTACCGAGCTGCTGCTGGCCATCCTCGGCGGACTCTTCGTCCTGATCACCATGTCCGTGGTCATCCAGGTCGGATCGTTCAAGATGACCGGGAAACGCGTCTTCCGGATGGCCCCGCTGCAACACCACTTCGAACTCAAGGGGTGGTCCGAAGTCCTTGTGGTGGTCCGGTTCTGGATCATCCAGGGCATGTGTGTGATCGTCGGACTGGGTCTCTTCTACGCGGGCTGGGCGGCCGACAAGTGAGCAAGCGCGAGGAGTTCGCGGGCAAGCGGGTCACCGTGGCGGGTCTGGGGGTCTCCGGGCTCCCCGCCGCCAGGGTGCTCCACCGGCTCGGCGCTCTCGTCACGGTCGTCAACGACGGCGCCGACGACCGGGCGAAGGCCCAGGCGGCGGAGTTGACGGCCGAGGGCGTAACGGTCCGGCTGGGCGACGGGGACACCCTCCCCGACGGCACCGAGCTGATCGTCACCGCCCCCGGCTGGCGGCCCGACAAGCCCCTGTTCGCCGCCGCCGCGGCGGCGGGCGTCGAGATCTGGGGCGATGTCGAGCTGGCCTGGCGGCTGCGGGAGCCGGGCGCGGCGCCCTGGCTCGCCGTCACCGGGACCAACGGCAAGACCACCACGGTCCGGATGCTCGCGGCCATCCTGGAGGCGGCCGGACTGCGCACGGCGGCCGTCGGCAACATCGGCGTCTCGCTCCTCGACGCCGTCCTCGCCGAGGAGCCGTACGACGTCCTCGCCGTCGAGCTCTCCAGCTACCAGCTGCACTGGGCGCCGTCGCTGCGGGCCCACTCGGCCGCCGTCCTCAATCTGGCCCCCGACCACCTCGACTGGCACGGCTCGATGAGCGCCTACGCCACCGACAAGGGCCGGATCTACGAGGGCAACGAGATCGCCTGCGTCTACAACGCCGCCGACCCGGCCACCGAGGACCTGGTCCGCGGGGCCGATGTGGTCGAGGGCTGCCGGGCGATCGGCTTCACCCTCGGCACCCCGGGGCCCTCCCAGCTCGGGGTCGTCGACGGCATCCTGGTCGACCGGGCCTTCGTCGAGAACCGGCGGGAGCAGGCCCAGGAACTCGCCGAGATCGCCGATGTCGAGCCCCCGGCGCCGCACAACATCGCCAACGCCCTCGCGGCGGCGGCGCTGGCCCGCGCCTACGGGGTGCCCGCGAGCGCCGTACGCGACGGACTGCGGGCCTTCCGGCCCGACCCGCACCGGATCGAGAAGGTGGCCGACGTCGACGGGGTCGCGTACATCGACGACTCCAAGGCGACCAACACCCATGCCGCCGAGGCGTCCCTCGCGGCCTACGACCCGATCGTGTGGATCGCGGGCGGCCTCGCCAAGGGCGCCACCTTCGACGAACTGGTCGGCCGGGCCGCCGGACGGCTCCGCGGGGCCGTACTGATCGGCGCCGACCGCGCCCTGATCGCCGAAGCCCTGGCGCGACACGCCCCCGATGTCCCGGTCGTGGACCTCGACCGGACGGACACTGGGGCGATGACCGCCGCCGTCCGCGAGGCGGCGCGGCTCGCCCGGCCGGGCGACACCGTCCTGCTGGCCCCGGCCTGTGCCTCGATGGACATGTTCGTCAATTACAACAAGCGGGGCGAGTCCTTCGCGGAAGCGGTCCGCGGTCTCGCCGCCCAGCGCGCCTGACCGGCCCGACCTGTGCGCCGCCGCGCCCCGGCCCGCGGGGTGCGGCGGGCACCGGGCCCGACTGGAGGGGACAGCGCCGAATGAGCCTGCTGGACATGTTTCGGCCGCGGTACGCGCCGGTACCCGTACTCGCCCGCTCCGGAACGGGCGGCGCGGGCCGGGCGCCGCGCGGACGCACCCGGGGGACCGGCGGCGCGGGCCGTCCCGCCGGGCAGGTCCCGCGGGTCCCCCGCGCGAGCGGCACCGCCCGCTCCGGCGGCCCCCCGGGTCCCCCGCGCGGCCGGGGCGCGCGACGGCTCTACGAACGGGCCCGCCGCGCCTGGGACCGGCCCCTGACCGCGTACTACGTGATCCTCGGCAGCAGCCTGCTGATCACCGTACTCGGCCTGGTGATGGTCTACTCCGCGTCGATGATCAAGGCGCTGGAACTCTCCCTGCCCGGCTCCTACTTCTTCCGCAAGCAGTTCCTGGCCGCCCTGATCGGCACCGGACTGCTGCTGCTGGCCTCCCGGACACCGCTGCGGCTGCACCGGGCGCTTTCCTATCCGCTGCTGGTCGGCACGGTCGGTCTGATGGCGCTGGTGCAGATCCCCGGGATAGGGGTCTCGGTCGGCGGCAACCAGAACTGGCTCTCCGTCGGCGGCTCGTTCCAGCTCCAGCCGAGCGAGTTCGGCAAGCTGGCGCTCATCCTGTGGGGCGCCGATCTGCTCGCCCGCAAACACGACCGACGGCTGCTGGCCCAGTGGAAGCACATGCTGGTACCGCTGGTGCCGGTGACCTTTCTGCTGCTCGGGCTGATCATGCTGGGCGGCGACATGGGCACGGCGATCATCCTCGCCGCGATCCTCTTCGGGCTGCTCTGGCTGGCGGGTGCCCCCACCCGGCTCTTCGCCGGGGTACTCGGCGTCTCCGCCCTGGTGGGTCTTGTACTGATCCGGACCAGTGAGAACCGGATGTCCCGGCTGGAGTGCATCGGCGCCATCGACCTCGGCCCCCAGGGGGAGTGCTGGCAGGCCGTCCACGGGATCTACGCCCTGGCCTCCGGCGGATGGTTCGGTTCCGGCCTCGGGGCCAGTGTGGAAAAATGGGGACAACTGCCGGAGCCCCATACCGATTTCATCTTCGCCATCGCCGGTGAGGAGCTGGGCCTGGCGGGGACGCTGTCGGTGCTCGCCCTGTTCGCGGCTCTAGGCTATGCGGGTATCCGCGTGGCCGGACGCACGGAGGACCCCTTCGTGAGGTACGCCGCGGGAGGTGTGACCACCTGGATCACGGTGCAGGCCGTGGTCAACGTCGGTGCGGTACTCGGACTGCTGCCGATCGCCGGGGTTCCGCTCCCGCTGTTCTCCTACGGAGGGTCGGCCCTGCTGCCGACCATGTTCGCGATCGGGCTGCTGATCGCCTTCGCCCGGGCCGAGCCCGCGGCGAAGGCCGCCCTGGCGGTACGTTCGCCAGGCGTGAGATGGAAGACGATGAGACGGCGCGTCACCAGGCGTCCGTCCGGAGAGCGGTGAATTTCGGTGCATGTCGTACTCGCCGGTGGGGGGACCGCCGGCCACATCGAGCCCGCGCTCGCCCTCGCGGACGCCCTGCGCAGGCAGGACCCGACCGTGGGCATCACGGCACTGGGCACGGAACGCGGCCTGGAGACCAGGCTCGTCCCGGAACGCGGCTACGAGCTGGCTCTGATCCCCGCCGTACCGCTGCCCCGGAAGCCGACCCCGGAGCTGATCACCGTCCCCGGGCGGCTGCGCGGCACCATCAAGGCGGCCGAGCAGATCCTGGAGCGCACCAAGGCCGACTGCGTGGTCGGCTTCGGCGGTTATGTCGCCCTGCCCGGCTATCTCGCCGCCAAGCGGCGCGGGGTGCCCATCGTCGTCCACGAGGCCAACGCCCGGCCCGGTCTCGCCAACAAGATCGGTTCCCGGTACGCGGCCGGGGTCGGCGTCGCCACCCCGGACAGCAAGCTCCGCGGCGCCCGCTACATCGGCATCCCGCTCCGGCACTCCATCGCCACCCTCGACCGCGCCCGGGTGCGCCCCGAGGCGCGCGCCGCCTTCGGCCTGGACCCCCAGCTGCCCACCCTGCTGGTCTCCGGCGGCTCCCAGGGCGCGCGCCGGCTGAACGAGGTGGTCCAGCAGATCGCTCCGGTGCTCCAGCGCTCCGGAATCCAGATCCTGCACGCGGTCGGCCCCAAGAACGAACTGCCGCGCGCCGAGAACATGCCCGGAATGCCGCCGTACATCCCGGTACCGTACGTGGACCGGATGGACCTCGCGTACGCCGCGGCCGACATGATGCTCTGCCGTGCGGGCGCGATGACCGTCGCCGAACTGTCCGCCGTCGGGCTGCCCGCCGCCTACGTCCCGCTGCCCATCGGCAACGGCGAACAGCGGCTCAACGCCCAGCCGGTGGTCAAGGCGGGCGGCGGACTGCTGGTCGACGACGCCGAACTGACGCCCCAGTGGGTGCAGGACAGCGTCCTTCCGGTACTGGCCGATCCGCACCGGCTGTACGAGATGTCCCGTGCAGCCGCCGAGTTCGGCCGCAGGGACGCCGACGACCTCCTCGTCGGCATGGTGTACGAGGCGATCGCGGCCCGCCGTTAGGCGTCGCCGCCGCCGGGGCTGGGAGCCAGCCGGAAGGAGACGGGGAGCGTGGCCGGACCGACCACCGCGGACCGCGGGGTGCGCACACCGCCTACGGGGCCGCCGGAGCGCCCGCCCGGCCGGGCGGCCCGGATCCCCGGCGGCCGCAGGACCCTGCTGACCGCCCTCGCGGTCCTCGCCCTGTCCGGCGGGGTGCTGTGGGCCCTCTACGGTTCCTCCTGGCTCCGGGTCCGTACCGTCGAGGCCACCGGGGTCCGGGTGCTGACCCCCGAACAGGTCGTCGAGGCGGCCCGGGTGCCGACCGGCGGGCCGCTGGTCTCGGTGGACACCGACGCGGTCGAGGCCCGGCTGGCCGACCGGCTGCCCCGGATCGACTCGGTCGTGGTCTCCCGCTCCTGGCCGGACGGGATCGTCCTCGACGTGGTCGAACGACGGCCCGTCCTCGTCCTGGAACAGGGCGCGCGCTTCGTCGAAGTGGACCGGAAGGGCGTACGGTTCGCCACCGTCGACCGGGCGCCCGGTGGCGTACCCCGGCTACGCCTGGAAGCGTCCGGATCGCCGAGTCTGCGGCGGTTCGGCGCCGACCGGCTGGTCTCCGAGGCGGTCCGGGTCCGGGGCGAACTGCCCCCGAAGGCTGCCGCCGACCTCCGTACCCTGGTGGTCCGTTCATACGACGACATCACCGCCGAGCTGGCCGGGGGGCGGAGCGTCTTCTGGGGCGGCCCCGAACAGGGCGAGCAGAAGGCCCGTGCCCTGACGGCGCTCATGAAGGCCGCGCCGAAGGCCCGCGAGTACGACGTCAGCGCCCCCACCGCGCCCGCCGTGTCCGGGAGTTGACGCACAAATGCCCAGGCCCCGCCCCCTGGGTGGTGCGCGCAACGGCTGATCACATAGGGTGAAAAGAAAAACGGGACGTTCGGCGTGTTCATTGAACGCGCGCCACGTGTCGACTTAGTGTCCTGTTCGGAGGAGTCCAGGGAACGGACACACTGATAACCCTAAACTTCAACGTTAGGGTTCGGGTCGGCGCTCCGGACCGTCCCATCGGCATCCGTCGCCGGGGTGCGCGACCGCACCACGGCAACACATATTTTCGAGGCGAGAGGCCTTCGACGTGGCAGCACCGCAGAACTACCTCGCAGTCATCAAGGTCATCGGTGTCGGCGGCGGTGGTGTCAATGCCATCAACCGAATGATCGAGGTCGGCCTCAAGGGCGTCGAGTTCATCGCGATCAACACGGACGCCCAGGCGCTGTTGATGAGCGACGCCGACGTCAAGCTCGACGTCGGCCGGGAACTCACCCGCGGGCTCGGCGCCGGGGCCAACCCGGCCGTCGGCCGCAAGGCCGCCGAGGACCACCGGGAGGAGATCGAGGAGGTCCTCAAGGGGGCCGACATGGTCTTCGTCACCGCCGGTGAGGGCGGCGGCACCGGCACCGGCGGCGCGCCCGTCGTGGCCAATATCGCCCGCTCCCTGGGCGCCCTGACGATCGGTGTGGTGACCCGCCCCTTCACCTTCGAGGGCAGGCGCCGGGCCAACCAGGCGGAGGACGGCATCGCCGAACTCCGCGAAGAGGTCGACACCCTCATCGTCATCCCCAACGACCGGCTGCTCTCCATCTCGGACCGCCAGGTCAGCGTGCTCGACGCGTTCAAGTCCGCCGACCAGGTACTGCTCTCCGGCGTCCAGGGGATCACCGACCTGATCACCACCCCGGGTCTGATCAACCTCGACTTCGCCGACGTCAAGTCCGTGATGTCGGAGGCCGGATCGGCGCTGATGGGCATCGGCTCGGCGCGCGGCGACGACCGTGCGGTGGCCGCGGCCGAGATGGCCATCTCCTCGCCGCTGCTGGAGGCGTCCATCGACGGCGCCCGCGGGGTGCTGCTCTCCATCTCCGGCGGTTCCGACCTCGGTCTCTTCGAGATCAACGAGGCGGCCCAGCTGGTGAGTGAGGCCGCCCACCCCGAGGCGAACATCATCTTCGGCGCGGTGATCGACGACGCGCTGGGCGACGAGGTCCGGGTCACCGTGATCGCGGCCGGATTCGACGGCGGCCAGCCGCCCGCCCGCCGCGACACCGTGCTCGGCTCGTCCTCCGCCAAGCGCGACGAGCCCGCCCCGGCCCCGTCCCGTCCGGCCGAGTCGGCCGTCCGCTCCGGCGGCCTCGGTACGGTCCCGGTCCGCGACGAGTCCCCGGCCCCCGAGCCGGTCTCGGTCCGGGACGAGTCCCCGGCCCCGGCACCGCAGGTCCCCTCGACCCGTTCCTACAGCGACACCTCCGCCGAAGAGCTGGACGTGCCGGACTTCCTGAAGTGACCGTGGGGCACGACGCGATAGACGAGAACGGCGCGCGCTTCGCCTTCACCGACCGGTGGGGCGGGGTGAGCGCCGTTCCGTACGAGGAGCTGAACCTCGGCGGCGCGGTCGGCGACGACCCGGCGGCCGTCACGGCCAACCGGGCGATCGCGGCGAAGTCGCTGGGGCTCGACCCGGCCCGGGTGGTCTGGATGAACCAGGTCCACGGCCGGGACGTGGCCGTGGTCGAAGGCCCTTGGGGCGAGGGCCCGGTGCCCTCGGTGGACGCGGTGGTCACCGCCCGTCCGGGGCTGGCGCTCGCCGTACTGACCGCCGACTGCGTTCCGGTACTGCTGGCCGATCCGGTCGCCGGGGTCGCCGGGGCCGCCCACGCGGGCCGGCCCGGGATGGTGGCCGGGGTGGTGCCCGCGACGGTGGCGGCGATGGTCGCCCTCGGAGCCCGGCCGGAGCGGATCACCGCCAGGACCGGACCTTCGGTATGCGGACGGTGTTACGAGGTCCCCGACGCGATGCGGTCCGAGGTCGCGGCGGTCGAGCCCGCCGCCCGGGCCACCACGAGCCGGGGCACCCCGGCCGTGGACGTGGCCGCCGGGGTCCACGCCCAGCTGGCCCGGCTCGGGGTCACGGACCGTCAGGACGCGGGTGTCTGCACCCTGGAGTCCGCGGACCACTTTTCGTACCGCCGGGACCGCACCACCGGGCGGCTCGCCGGATATGTCTGGATCGAGCGGCCGGACGGGCCCGGAAGGGAAGAGACATGACGGATCGCCGGTCCGAACTGGCCGCGAATCTGGCGGCGGTGGAGGAACGTATCGCCGCCGCCTGTGCCGCCGCCGGGCGGCAGCGCGAGGAGGTGACGCTGATCGTCGTCACCAAGACCTATCCCGCGTCCGACGTACGGATCCTTCATGAACTCGGCGTACGCCATGTGGCGGAGAACCGCGACCAGGACGCCGGGCCCAAGGCGGAAGCCTGTGCCGATCTCGATCTCAGCTGGCACTTCGTCGGTCAGTTGCAGACCAATAAGGTCCGTTCGGTGGTGCGTTATGCCGATGTGGTGCACTCGGTCGACCGAGTAAGACTTGTCACAGCGCTCTCCGCCGCCGCCGAGCGGGCCGGCCGGGAGGTCGGCTGTCTGATCCAGGTCGCCCTCGACGCCGAGGAGGGGGCCGCGCGCGGTGAGCGCGGCGGCGTGGCGCCCGGCGGGATCGAGGAGTTGGCCGCCGCGGTCGCCGCCGCGCCGGCCCTCCGGCTCGGCGGTCTGATGACGGTGGCGCCGCTGACCGGGCCGTATGCCGACCGGCCGCGAGCCGCCTTCGAGCGGCTGAGGGAATTCTCATCGGGCCTGCGCGCGGGGCATCCTGCTGCGAACATGGTCTCCGCGGGAATGAGCGCGGACCTCGAGGAGGCCGTGGCCGCGGGTGCGACACATGTACGCGTCGGCACTGCGGTACTCGGAGTCCGTCCCCGGCTCGGGTAACGTCGCGAAGCAAGTCGGACCACAGCAGAAAATATGGTCATTCCCGCCAAAATGTGGGCGTGACACGTGGATCGCGGACACTTGGTGACACTGCGACATCGGCGACAAGGCGATCCACCACAGAGCGGAGGACTCAGAGCATGGCCGGCGCGATGCGCAAGATGGCGGTCTACCTCGGCCTCGTGGAGGACGATGGGTACGACGGCCGGGGCTTCGACCCCGACGACGACTTCGAACCCGAGCCCGAGCCCGAGCGGGAGCACCGGCGGCATCAGCCCCCGCATCAGATGGAGCGGGAGGAGCCGGTGCGAGCGGTGCAACCCCCCGCGCCGCGCGAGCCGGTGGCGCATGTCGCCGCCGCCATGCCCGCCGAGAGCGGGCGCCCGGCCCGTATCGCCCCCGTGGCGTCCATCACACCCGAACGTCCGAGCCTGGAGAAGAACGCGCCGGTGATCATGCCCAAGGTCGTGTCCGAGCGGGAGCCGTACCGCATCACAACTTTGCACCCCCGGACCTACAACGAGGCCCGTACCATCGGGGAACACTTCCGTGAGGGCACTCCGGTGATCATGAATCTGACGGAGATGGACGACACCGACGCGAAGCGACTTGTCGACTTTGCCGCCGGACTCGTCTTCGGCCTCCACGGGAGTATTGAACGGGTGACCCAGAAGGTCTTCCTCCTGTCGCCTGCTAACGTCGATGTCACGGCGGAGGACAAGGCCCGTATCGCAGAGGGCGGATTCTTCAACCAGAGCTGAGAACGCGTCATCGGGACGACCCCGGCCGAGGAGGCCGGACCGCGAGAGCACAGGGGAGAGGGAAGCACGGCATGGGTGTCGCACTACAGGTGGTTTACATCGCGTTGGTGTGCTTCCTGGTCGTGCTGTTCTTCCGATTGGTCATGGACTACGTCTTCCAGTTCGCTCGTTCATGGCAACCCGGGAAGGTGATGGTGGTCGTCCTTGAGGCCACCTACACTGTCACCGATCCACCGCTCAAGCTTCTTCGGCGGTTCATCCCGCCGTTGCGTTTCGGGGGCGTGGCACTCGACCTGTCCTTCTTCGTTCTGATGATCATCGTCTACATCCTGATCTCCGTCGTAGGACGTTTCGCGGGGTGAAGGGGGTAACTGTGGACGATACGGTCTTGCCGACTGCCGACGACTACGTAGAGGTGAAGAAGACATGCCGCTGACCCCCGAGGACGTGCGGAACAAGCAGTTCACGACCGTCCGTCTCCGAGAAGGCTATGACGAGGACGAGGTCGATGCCTTTCTCGACGAGGTCGAGGGCGAACTGACCCGCCTGCTTCGCGAGAACGAGGACCTGCGCGCCAAGCTGGCCGCGGCGACCCGAGCGGCGGCGCAGAACCAGCAGCAGCAGGGCATGCGGAAGGGACCCGGCCCGGAGCAGCAGGACCAGCGGCCTCAGGGTCCTGTGCCCGCCGCCATATCGGGCCCCCCCGTCCAGCAGCAGCAGCCGCAGCAGCAGATGGGCCCGCCCCAGCTGCCCGGCGGTGCGCCCCAGCTGCCGGCCGGTCCCAGTCACGGCGGCCCGATGGGCGGCCCCGGCCAGATGCAGGGCGGCCCCATGGGCGGCCCGCAGATGGGCGGAATGCAGGGCGGCCCGATGGGTGGCCCCGGTCAGATGCAGGGCGGCCCGATGCAGGGTGGTCCGATGGGCGGTCCCGGTCAGATGCAGGGCGGCCCCATGGGCGGCCACCCGCAGCAGATGCCCGGCCAGGGCGGCCCCGGTGGCGACAGCGCCGCGCGGGTTCTCTCGCTGGCCCAGCAGACCGCCGACCAGGCGATCGCGGAGGCCCGTTCCGAGGCCAACAAGATCGTGGGCGAGGCGCGTTCGCGCGCCGAGGGTCTGGAGCGGGACGCCCGTGCCAAGGCCGACGCCCTGGAGCGGGACGCCCAGGAGAAGCACCGCGTCGCGATGGGGTCGCTGGAGTCGGCCCGCGCCACGCTGGAGCGCAAGGTCGAGGACCTGCGTGGCTTCGAGCGGGAGTACCGCACCCGGCTGAAGTCCTACCTGGAGAGCCAGCTCCGTCAGCTGGAGACCCAGGCCGACGACTCGCTCGCCCCGCCGCGCACTCCGGCCGCCGCCTCGCTGCCGCCGGCGCCTTCGATGGCCTCCGCCGGAGCGCCCTCGATGGGGCACTCCATGGGCGGCGCCCCCTCGATGGGCGGCTCCCCGATGGGCGGTGGCGGTCCCTCGTACGGTGGCCAGCAGCAGATGGCGCCCGCGATGACCCAGCCGATGGCTCCGGTCCGTCCGCAGGCTCCGCAGCCGATGCAGCAGGCGCCGTCGCCGATGCGCGGTTTCCTGATCGACGAGGACGACAACTGACGGGCGACTACGCGCCGAGCGCGTAACCGTCGGCAGTCTGTACGGAAGGGCCGGGCCCGGACAATTGTCCGGGCCCGGCCCTTTTGTGTATGTGCCCTGCCGGAGGTAAGCGACCGGACTCTCCGGTGCCCGGCGGGGTGGAATCGCGGTGTACGGAAGCGCTCCCGGGGCCTTCGCGAGCCGCGCGCGCCGGTGATACGCCTCCGCGCGACCGGACGCCGACCGGACGCCGACGGCGTCGGCCACGTCACATCTCGTCCTGCCGCCTCGTCGACAACTCGGTACGAGGACCGGGTGATCGGCCCGGAGCGGAGGTGCGGGAACGACGAACGCCGCACCGCGCGAGGGGCGCGCGGTGCGGCGTACGGGATGAAACGGAACGGGCCGTGGCCCGCCGGTCAGACCTTACGGAGGTGGAAGGTCAGCCCGAGGGGTTCGTCGGTGAAGGCGGGCCCGAACGTGTCGTCCGGGGCGCCGTCGGTGAAGGAGGTCGCGAGGACCTCGTCCGCGATCAGCCCGGTGTGCTCGGTGAGCGCCCGGCCCGTCGACTCGTCGGACGCGGACCAGACCACCGCGATCCGGTCCGCCACATCGAGACCGCTGTTCTTCCGGGCCTCCTGGATCAGCCGGATCGCGTCCCGGGCGAGCCCGGCCAGCCGCAGCTCGGGGGTGATCTCCAGATCGAGGGCGACCGTCGCGCCCGAGTCGGACGCCACCGACCAGCCCTCGCGCGGGGTTTCGGTGATGATGACCTCGTCCGGACCGAGGGTGATGGTCTCGCCCTCGACCTCCAGGGTCGCCGTACCGGAGCGCAGCGCCAGCGACAGGGCCGCCGCGTCGGTCTCGGCGACCGCCTTGGCGACCGCCTGCACCCCCTTGCCGAACCGCTTGCCGAGTGCCCGGAAGTTGGCCTTGGCGGTGGTGTCCACCAGGGATCCGCCGACCTCGGAGAGCGCCGCGAGCGACGAGATGTTCAGCTCCTCCGTGATCTGGGCGCGGAGTTCGGCCGAGAGGGCGTCGAAACCACCGGCGCCGACCAGGGCCCGGGAGAGCGGCTGCCGGGTCTTGACGCCCGACTCGGCCCGGGTCGCCCGGCCCAGCTCGACCAGCCGCCGGACCAGGATCATCTGCCGGGAGAGCGCCGGGTCGACCGCCGAGGCGTCGGCCGTCGGCCACGTGGTGAGATGGACCGACTCGGGGGCGTCCGGGGTGACCGGGACGATCAGGTCCTGCCAGACCCGCTCGGTGATGAACGGGGTCAGCGGGGCCATCAGCCGGGTCACGGTCTCGACGACCTCGTGCAGGGTGCGCAGCGCCGCCGCGTCGCCCTGCCAGAACCGGCGCCGGGAGCGGCGGACGTACCAGTTCGACAGATCGTCGACGAAGGCCGAGAGCAGCTTTCCGGCCCGCTGGGTGTCGTACCCCTCCATGGCCTCGGTGACCTCGCCGACCAGGGTGTTCAGCTCGCCGAGCAGCCAGCGGTCGAGGACCGGGCGGTCGGCGGGGGCCGGGTCGGCGGCGGACGGGGCCCAGCCGGAGGTACGGGCGTACAGGGCCTGGAAGGCGACGGTGTTCCAGTAGGTGAGGAGGGTCTTGCGGACCACTTCCTGGATGGTGCTGTGGCCCACCCGCCGGGCCGACCAGGGCGAGCCGCCCGCGGCCATGAACCAGCGGACGGCGTCGGCGCCGTGCTGGTCCATCAGCGGGATCGGCTGGAGGATGTTGCCCAGGTGCTTGGACATCTTCCGGCCGTCCTCGGCGAGGATATGGCCGAGGCAGACCACGTTCTCGTACGACGACTTGTCGAAGACCAGGGTGCCGACGGCCATCAGGGTGTAGAACCAGCCGCGGGTCTGGTCGATGGCCTCCGAGATGAACTGCGCCGGGTAGCGCTTCTCGAAGAGCTCCTTGTTCTTGTACGGATAGCCCCACTGCGCGAACGGCATGGACCCGGCGTCGTACCAGGCGTCGATGACCTCGGGCACCCGGGTCGCCGGAGCGGAACCGGGACACTGCGGGCAGTCGAAGGTGACGTCGTCGATGAAGGGGCGGTGCGGATCCAGCCCGGACTGGTCCTCGCCGGTCAGCTCCGACAGCTCGGCACGGGAGCCGACACAGGTGAGGTGCCCCTCCTCGCAGCGCCAGATCGGCAGCGGGGTGCCCCAGTAGCGGTTGCGGGAGAGCGCCCAGTCGATGTTGTTGTTGAGCCAGTCGCCGAACCGGCCGTGCTTGACCGAGTCGGGGAACCAGTTGGTGTTCTCGTTCTCCTCGATCAGCCGGTCCTTGACCGCGGTGGTGCGGATGTACCAGGACGGCTGGGCGTAGTAGAGGAGAGCCGTGTGGCAGCGCCAGCAGTGGGGGTAGCTGTGCTCGTACGGCTGGTGGCGGAAGAGCAGACCGCGGGCGCCGAGGTCGGCGGTGAGCGCTTCGTCGGCCTTCTTGAAGAAGACCCCGCCGACCAGCGGCAGCTCCTCGTCGAAGGTGCCGTCGGGGCGGACCGGGTTGACCACCGGCAGGCCGTAGGCCCGGCAGACCTTGAGGTCGTCCTCACCGAAGGCGGGCGCCTGGTGGACCAGGCCCGTACCGTCCTCGGTGGTGACGTAGTCGGCGTTGACCACGAACTGCGCGGGCGCCGGGAAGTCGACCAGGTCGAAGGGGCGCTGGTAGGTCCACCGCTCCATCTCGGCGCCGGTGAACGACTTCCCGGTGGCCTCCCAGCCCTCGCCGAGCGCCTTCTCCAGCAGCGGCTCGGCGACGACGATCTGCTCCGTGCCGTCGGTGGCCACCACATAGGTGACCTCCGGGTGGGCGGCGACCGCGGTGTTCGACACCAGGGTCCACGGGGTCGTCGTCCACACCAGCAGCGCCGCCTCGCCCGCGAGCGGGCCCGAGGTGAGGGGAAGCCGGACGTAGACCGAGGGGTCGACGACCGTCTCGTACCCCTGGGCCAGCTCGTGGTCGGAGAGGCCGGTACCGCAGCGGGGGCACCAGGGCGCCACCCGATGGTCCTGGACCAGCAGGCCCTTGTCGAAGATCTGCTTCAGCGACCACCAGACGGAGTCGATGTACTCCGGCTTCATGGTCCAGTAGGCGTCGTCGAGGTCGACCCAGTAGCCCATCCGCTCGGTCAGCTCGGCGAAGGCGTCGGTGTGCCGGGTCACCGACTCGCGGCACTTCGCGTTGAACTCGGCGATGCCGTACGCCTCGATGTCCTGCTTGCCGGAGAAGCCCAGCTCCTTCTCGACGGCCAGCTCCACGGGCAGGCCGTGGCAGTCCCAGCCGGCCTTCCGGGCCACGTGGTAGCCGCGCATCGTACGGAACCGGGGGAAGACGTCCTTGAAGACGCGGGCCTCGATGTGGTGCGCGCCCGGCATCCCGTTGGCGGTCGGCGGGCCCTCGTAGAACACCCACTCGGGGCGGCCCTCGGACTGGGCGAGGCTCTTGTCGAAGACCTTGTTCTCGCGCCAGAAGTCGAGGACGGCGTGCTCCAGGGCGGGCAGATCGACCTGGGCGGGCACCTGGCGGTACTGCGGGGGTGTCATGGGCGAACTCCTCCGGCGGACAGATTCTCTTCCGTCGGAGGGACGAGAGCCTCCGGCTCCCGCGGTACCACCCTCCTTGGCGGCGCGCTGCGCACCGCCCCCTCATTGGGGTCGCGACGCCGGTTCTACTCGCCGTACGGGCTGACCCGCGGCTTTCTTCCGGCGGCTCCGGGGTGATGCTTCACCTCGCGCTCGCCCCCGGGCTCGCACCGTCCCCGGGTCGCTCATGGCTGCGTACGAAGCTACTCGTCCCCATCCAAGCCTTTCGCTCCGCCCAGTGTAAGGGCCCGGCGAGGGCCCGGCCGACCGGGTTTCCGGCGCCGGCGGCCGGGCCCGCCGGGGCGACCCGAACGGTCCAGCGGCGCTCAGGCGGCCCGGCGGGCCCTGTCAAGGGGCGGATTACCCGGCGGGGAGCCGGGCACAACGGAGAAAGGTCCGTTTCACCGGTGCCGGGGCGGGTGCGGTGGCGGCGTGCCCCGTTTGCCGCGGGGCTGGGGTCGATTTATCGTCCCAGCACGATTCGCGAGCAAGATCACGATATGTGAAGGGGCCGCGGCCATGGTGGCGAAGAAGACCGCTGCGAAGAAGACCGCCGCGACGAAAGCCGCTGCGGAAAAGGCGCCATCGGCCCCCTCGGTGCCCGCCGCGCCCGCGAAGAAGGCGGCCTCGAAAACGGCCGCGAAAAAGGCGCCGGGGAAGAAAACGGCCGCCAAGAAGACGGTGGCGAAGAAGACCGCCGCCGGGAAGGCCGTGGCGAAGAAGACCGCCGCCGGGAAGGCCGTGGCGAAGAAGGCCGCGGTTGGGAAGAGCGCCGCGAAGAAGACCTCTGCCAAGAAGACCACCGCGAAGAAGACCGCCGGTACCGCGAAGAAGTCCGTGACGGAGACGGGAGCCAGAACTGTGGGAGCGAAGAAGACCGTGGCCGTGGGCGAGGGCTCCACGGCGGTGCCCACCGCCCGCGCGGCGGCGCCCGCCGACGAGCTGGCCGTACGCCCCGGTGAGGAGCCGTGGTCCCCGGAGGAGGTGGCCGAGGCCAGGGCCGTACTGGCGGCGGACGTCGCCCGGCTGAACGCGGAGCTGGCCGCCTCCGACGCCGCCCTGGCGGGGCTGATGCGGGACTCCGGCGGCGGCGCGGGCGACGACGACGCCGACACCGGTACCAAGAACATCACCCGGGAGCACGAGCTGGCCCTCGCCGCCAAGGCCCGCGAGAACCTGGAGCAGACCGAGCGGGCCCTGCTCCGGGTGGCCGCGGGAACGTACGGGAGCTGCGAGAACTGCGGCAAACCGATCGGAAAGGCCAGGATGCAGGCGTTCCCCCGGGCCACGCTCTGTGTGGAGTGCAAGCAGAAGCAGGAGCGGCGGGGCTGAGCCGGGGCGGGTGACGTACCCTCGATCACAGTCAGGCACTAGTTGAGGGACTCACGTGACAGAGGCGGAGCGCATCATCGGTACGCCGGAGACACCGGGCACGTCCGACCCGTCGGAATCGTCCTCCGCCGAGCACGCGGCCGATGCCGCCGACGCGGCGGAGACGGCGGACGCCGCTCCGGAGGCCGGTGAGGGTCCCGAGGCGGACGAGCCCAGGGGCAGGCGCCGGATCGCCGTTCTGGTCGGTGTCGCCGTCGTCGCGTATCTGATCGATCTGATCAGCAAGATGATCGTGGTCGCCAAGCTGGAGCACCAGCCGTCGATCGAGGTCGTCGGCGACCTGCTGAGGTTCACGGCGGTACGGAACCCGGGCGCCGCGTTCGGTATCGGCGAGGCGTTCACGGTGATCTTCACCCTGATCGCCGCCTCGGTGATCGTGGTGATCGTCCGGCTGGCCCGGAAGCTCTACAGCCTGCCCTGGGCCGTGGCGCTCGGCCTGCTGCTCGGCGGTGCGCTCGGCAATCTCACCGACCGGATCTTCCGGTCGCCGGGGGTCTTCGAGGGCGCGGTCGTCGACTTCATCGCCCCCGCCCACTTCGCCGTCTTCAATCTCGCCGATACGGCGATCGTCTCCGGCGGCATCCTGATCGTGATCCTGTCCTTCCGCGGTCTCGACCCGGACGGCACCGTCCACAAGGACTGACGGGCCCGGCCGCGCCAACCGGCCGGCCGCCCGTGCCCGCGTACGGAGCGGCCGGGGTCGTACGGAAACGGCCCCGCGGCGCCGCACCGGCCGGGCCCCGTGGTCGCGCGAGGCGGCCGTGGTCCGGTCCGGGGCCCCGGGCAAGGCATACTCGGACGGGTGAGTACGCACCCCGAGATCCGCACCCTGCCCGTACCCGACGGCCTGGAGGGCGAGCGCGTCGACGCCGCCATCTCCCGCATGTTCGGATTCTCCCGGACGAAGGCCGCCGAGCTGGCCGCAGCGGGGAAGGTGCAGGTCGACGGGGCGGTCGTCGGCAAGAGCGAGCGGGTGCACGGCGGGGCGTGGCTGGAGGTCGAGATGCCGCAGGCGCCCGCCCCGGTCCAGATCGTGGCGGAGCCCGTGGAGGGCATGGAGATCGTCCACGACGACGACGACATCGTGGTGATCGTCAAGCCCGTCGGGGTCGCCGCCCACCCCAGCCCCGGCTGGACCGGTACGACCGTGATCGGCGGGCTGGCCGCCGCCGGATACCGGATCTCCACCTCGGGCGCCGCCGAGCGCCAGGGCATCGTGCACCGGCTGGACGTCGGGACCAGCGGGCTGATGGTGGTGGCCAAGTCGGAGCGCGCGTACACCCTGCTGAAGCAGCAGTTCCGGGAGCGTACGGTCGACAAGCGGTACCACGCCCTGGTGCAGGGGCACCCCGATCCGATGAGCGGCACGATCGACGCGCCGATCGGCCGGCACCCGAACCACGACTACAAGTGGGCCGTCACCGCCGACGGCAAGCCGTCGGTCACCCACTACGACCTGATGGAGGCGTTCCGGGCGGCGTCCCTGCTGGACATCAAGCTGGAGACCGGCCGTACGCACCAGATCCGGGTCCATATGTCGGCGCACCGGCATCCGTGCGTGGGCGATCTGACCTACGGGGCCGATCCGACCATGGCGAAGCGGCTGGGGCTGACCCGGCAGTGGCTGCACGCGGTGCGGCTGGGCTTCGAGCATCCCTCGGACGGCCGCTGGGTCGAGTACGCCAGCGAGTACCCGGACGACCTGCGGAAGGCCCTCGACCGCATCGCGGCCGAGAGCGAGTAGGCCCCGGCTCCGTCCGGGCACCCCGTAGCGCCCGCCCGCGACCCGTCCCGCGCCTCGCGGGTCCCGCCGCGGCCCGGCCCGTACCGGCCCCCGGTCGGCCCATCGCCACCCCTGGACACAAGGCGCGAAAGCGGACGTTCATGGCAGGCTGAGGAGGTCGTCGGGAGGCTCTCCGGCCGGAGGGGTGTGTGGACCAGGTCGCGCTGCTGCTGGGGCTGCTCTTCGGCGCCGTCGTGACCGTGCCCCTGGGCGACCGGCTCGATCTCCCCCCGCCCGTCCTGATGAGCCTGATCGGGGCGGGCGTGGCGTTTCTCCCGTTTGTCCCCGATGCCGACATCCCGCCCGAGTTCATCCTGCCGCTGGTGCTGCCGCCCCTGCTCTACGCGGCGGTGCAGCGCACCTCCTGGCGGCAGTTCACCGCCAACCTCCGGCCGATCCTGCTGCTCGCGGTCGCCCTGGTCTTCGTGACCACCGCCGCGGTGGCGGTGGTCGTCAACGCGATCGTGCCCGGGCTGCCGATCGCCGCCGCCGTCGCCCTCGGGGCGCTCGTCGCGCCGCCCGACCCGGTCGCCGCCACCGCGGTCGCCGGACGCCTCGGGCTGCCGCGCCGACTGGTGTCGATCCTGGAGGGCGAGGGGCTGTTCAACGACGTCACCGCGATCGTGCTCTACCACGTGGCCATCGCCGCCGCCGTCACCGGCAGCTTCTCCTGGCCGTCCGCCGCCGGGCAGCTCGTCCTCTCGGCCGTGGTGGCGGTCGCCGTCGGGCTGGCCACCGGCTGGCTCTGCAACCGGCTGATGGGCTTCCTCGGCGATGCCACGCTCCAGGTCGGGCTGACGCTGATGGTGCCGTATGTGAGCTATGTGGTCGCCGAGGAACTGCACGGCTCCGGGGTGCTCGCCGTCCTCACCACGGCCCTCTTCCTCGCCGAGCACGCCGCCGACGCGGACGACGTGCTGGGACGGCTCGCCGGAAATACCTTCTGGGGCATTGTGGACACCCTGGTCACCGGGGCCGCCTTCGGACTGATCGGCCTCGAACTGCGCAAGGTGTTCGGCACCGCCGACGGCGTACTGCCGCGGATGCTCGGCTGGGGCGCGGTGATCACCGCCGTGGTGATCGGCGTACGGCTGCTCTGGCTGCTGCCCGCCACCTGGCTCGCCCAGCGGCTGCACTCCAAACGCGACTACGACGAGGACATCCCGGTCTCCTGGCGCGAGACCGTGGTGATGTGGTGGTCGGGGATGCGCGGGGTGGCGTCCGTGGCGCTGGCCCTGGCGATCCCGCTGACCACCGACGACGGCAGCCCCTTCCCGGGCCGTGACGAGATCGTCTTCATCGCCTTCGTGGTGATCCTCACGACCCTGCTGCTCCAGGGGCTGACCCTGCCCTGGCTGGTCCGGCGGCTCGGGGTACGGGCCGACGCCGACGCCGAGCGCGATCTGGAGCACCGGCTCGCCCTGCGCGCCGCGGCGGCGGCCAGGCACCGGCTGAAGGAGATCGAGGAGGTCGAGGAGCTGCCGGAGGAGGTGAGCGAGCGGCTGCACCGGACGGCGTACGAGGTCGGCGCGCGGATCAGCCCCGAACTCGTCGACGAGGAGCGCCGCGACTGGTACGCCCGGCGGGTGGAGCGGCTGCGGTCGGTCCAGCGGATCCAGCGCGAGATGCTCTCCGCCGCCCGGCACGAAGTGCTGGCCGCGCGGAGCGAGCCGGGTGCCGACCCGGAGATCGTGGACCGGGTGCTCCGGCATCTGGACGTCCGCAGTCTGCGATAGGCGGTGCCGGTGCCGGTGCCTCCGGACACGCCGGGGCGGGCGGGCGCGGCTGCCCGTACCGGCGGGAGGGCCGCTCGTAGGATCCGGTCCATGGCACGCACCGTGGTGATCAGTGGCGGGGGTACCGGGATCGGGCTGGCCGCGGCGGACGTCTTCGCCGCTGACGGGGACCGGGTGGTGCTGCTGGGCCGCCGGGCGGACGTCCTGGCCCGGGCGGCTGGGTCGCTGCCGGGTGCCGCGTACCATCCGGCGGATCTGAGCGTGCCGGACGACGTCCGGCGGGCGGCCGCGTTCGTCGAGCGGGAGTACGGGACGGTGGACGTCCTGGCGCACTGCGCGGGCGGCGACGGGCTCCGTACGGAACCGGGCACGGATACGGATACGGAGCCGCGCGCACCCGGCCCGGACGAGACCGGCCTCGTCGATCCGCTGGCCGCCGTCGCCGACGCGTGGGAGCGCAACTTCCGGCTCAACACCCTGACGGCCGTACTGCTCACCGAGGCGCTCCGGGAGCATCTGGCCACCCCCGGCGGCCGGGTCCTCTTCGTCAGCTCCATCGCCGCCTACCGGGGCTCCGGCCGGGCGGCGGGGTACGGCGCGGCCAAGGCGGCGCTCCATCCCTACGCCTTCCGGCTGGCGCGCGAGCTGGGACCGCGCGGGATCACGGTCAACGCGGTCGCCCCCGGCCTGGTCGAGGAGACCGACTTCTTCGGTGAACCCCTCCCCGAGGAGCGCCGCGCGGCCCTGGCCGCGGAGACGGCGACCGGCCGCGTCGGCCACCCGGGGGACGTCTCCCGGACCCTGCACTGGCTGGCCTCCACCGCCGCGGCCCACATCACGGCCCAGATCGTCCAGATCAACGGCGGCGCCGAACGCGGCCACTGACCCCGCAGGCCACCGTCTCGCCACCGTCCCACTGGCCGGGCGCCCCGGGCCGGGTTCAGCTCGCCGGGCGGGGGCGCGGCGGGCTCTCGTCATGGCGCCGGGGGATGTCGTCCGGCCGGTCCGGGGCGGGGATCGTGGCGATCCGGGGGAGGGCGTACGGATGGTATTCGTACAGCCAGGCGATCATCCGCTCCCGGACCTCGCAGCGGATCGTCCACAGATCATCGGAGTCCTTGGCGGTCACCACGGCCCGGACCACGATGGTCGACGGGGTGGTGTCCGTGACCGCGAGCGACTGGTCCCGGCGGTCCCACGCCGGATGGTCGCCGATGATCTCCGCCAGCCGCCGCCGCATCTCGGCCACCGGAGCCGAGTGGTCCAGATGGAAGAAGACGGAGCCGGTCATCTGGATCCCGCCGCGCGACCAGTTCTCGAACGGTTTGCCGGTGAAGTACGAGACCGGCATGGTGATCCGCCGCTCGTCCCAGGTCCGGACCGTGAGTGCGGTCAGGGTGATCTCCTCGACCGTGCCCCACTCCCCGTCCACGACCACGACGTCCCCGATCCGGACCATGTCGCCGAAGGCGATCTGGAGCCCGGCGAAGAGATTGCCGAGGGTGGACTGCGCGGCGACACCGGCGACGATGCCCAGGACACCGGCGGACGCCAGCATCGAGGTGCCGACGGCCCGCATCGCCGGGAAGGTCAGCAGCATCGCCGCGACGGCGACCACGCCGACGACGGCGATCACCACCCGCTGGATCAGGGTGACCTGGGTCCGGACCCGGCGTACCCGGGCGGCGTCGCCCGCTCCGGCCGCGTACCGCCGGTAGACGGACTCCACCACCGCGGTCGCGATCCGGACCACCAGCCAGGCCGAGGCCCCGATCAGGGTGAGGGTCAGCAATTGGCCGATACCCCGCTCGTGGCGTTCCACGATCCCGATCCCGGTCTGCCGGTACGCGCCTCTCAGCAGCGCCGCGCAGAGCACCACCTGGAGCGCCGGGCGGCCCCGGCGGAGCAGGCCCCACAGCGGGGTCTCGGGGCGCCGGGCGGCGGCGCGCCGCAGCAGCAGATCGGCCAGCCAGCCCACCACCACGGTGAGCAGGACCGAGCCGCCGATGACGATCAAGGGACGTAGCGCGTTCTCCATGCAGGGACACGTAACCTGACCCGATGGACATCATGCTTTTTCATTCGGTCTACGGTCTGCGGCCGGCCGTACGGGCCGCCGCCGCCCGCCTGGAGGAGGCGGGGCACCGGGTCCGGACACCCGATCTGTTCGAGGGGCGGACCTTCGAGACCGTCGAGGAGGGCATGGCCTTCAGTGACGAGCTGGGCCGGGACGAGCTGCTGAAGCGGGCGGTGATCGCCGCCGCGCCGCACTCCGGCGGCGGGCTGGTCTACATGGGCCTGTCGCTGGGCGCGTCGGTGGCGCAGAACCTGGCCCTCGGTGACGAGAAGGCGGTCGGGCTCGTCCTGCTGCACGGGACGTCGGACATCGCCGAGGGCGCCGAGGCGGACGGGCTGCCCGTACAGTTCCATGTCGCCGACCCGGACGTCTTCGAGCCGCACGACTGGCAGACGGCCTGGTATCTGGGGATGGGCCGGGCGGGGGCCGACGCGGAGGTCCACCGCTACCCCGGCGCCGGGCACCTCTATACGGATCCGGACCTGCCGGACTACGACGCGGAGGCCGCCGAGCGGACCTGGCGTACCGTCCTGGCCTTCCTCGACGAGCTGGCCTCGGCGGACGGCCGGGACTGAGCACCGTACGGCGCGGCCCCCCGGAAGCGTGACGCCTCCGGGGGGCCGCGCCGTGCCGGATCAGCTCGCCGCGCCCAGCGCCTTGTCGAGCGCCTTGTTGTAGTCCGCCGGGGTCATCGGCGTGTCCTTGCCGTTGGTGGTGACCTTCTTGCCGTCCATCTTCATCGTCGGCGTCCCCTGCACACCGCTCTTCTCGAACTTCGCCGACATCTTCATCGCCCAGGCGTCGAAGGTGCCGTCCTTGACGTTCTTCTCGAACGTCGCGTTGTCCTTGAGCGCCGGGACGGAGTCCGCGACCTTCAGCAGATACGAGTCCTTGGCGAACTCGTCCTTGCTCTCCTCGGGGAAGAACTCCTTGGAGTAGAGGGCGGCCTTGAAGTCGGCGAACGCCTCGGGGCTGACGTCCAGCGCCGCGCCGAGCGCGCTCAGCGCGTTCTTGGAGCCCTCGCCGGAGGCCATCTTGTCGATGAAGGTGGCGCCGACGTACTGGACCTTGTACTTGCCCGCGGCGATGTCCTTCTTCATGGTCTCGCCCACGCTCTGCTCGAACGAGGCACAGGCCGGGCAGCGGGAGTCCTCGTACAGCTCCAGGGTCTTCTTCGCGTCCGCCTTGCCGAGGACCACGGTCGTCCCGTTCTCGCCCGAGGTGTTCTTGGGCGCGGTGACGTTCTTGGCGTCCTTCGCGGCGTCCCAGCCGTCGGGCTTGTTGGCCTGCATCACGCCGTAGCCGATACCGCCGGCCAGGGCGAGGACGCCGACCGTCGACCCGGCGACGATCAGCTGGCGGCGCAGCCGCTCCTTCTTGGCCTGGCGCTCGCGCTCCACCCGGATCCGCTCGCGGGCCGCCGCCTTGTTGGCCTTGCTGTTCCGTGCGCTCATGCTGCATTCACTCCGTGTAAAAAAGGGGGGACGAATCCCGCAAGGGGGACATGGGGGATATCGGGATATGGCCGTGTCCGGGACGGGGACGGCCATGGATACGGCGGAATCGGCCGGTACCGCGCGGGCCGGGGCGACCGCGGTCCCCGGGGTCAGGGGGGAGTCGTGATCGCGGAGACAACCTGCGGAAACCCGCGAAAGTCCGCGGGGACCGCTACGCGGCGAGTACGAGGGCCGCCGGGCGCGGGGGACCCCGCCGTCCCAGGGCGTGCACCAGCAACAGGGTGCGGAAGGTGGTGTTCCGGGGGGCGGGACGCGGTCCGCGCCCCGCCGGGCGGTGCGCCGCCGCCACCACGGCGACCGCCAGCAGCAGCGGCCGGAAGGCGTACGCCTCCAGGGTCCGGGCCACTCCCGCCAGCGCCGTCTCGCCCTGCCAGAGCCAGGCCGAGGCCAGCAGCCCGACCGTGATGTGCACGGCCAGCAGCAGCCAGGGGGTGGCCGGGCCCGGCGAGGCCAGCAGCGATACGGGGCCGCCGCCCGCCGACGGCGCGCCCGTCAGCCGGGTGCCGATCGAGCCGTCGCAGAGCACATCCAGCCCGAGGGCCCGCAGGGAGCCGGTGACCGGCCCGCCGCTGGGGCCGTAACACGCGCTCTGGCTGCCGTTGAAGACGGTGTCGGCGGCCAGCTCCAGCGGTACCAGCAGACCGGCGATGCGCCAGAAGCCGCGCTCACGGCCCGACAGGGCGTAGGCGACACCGAAGACGCCCGCCGCGAGCGCGGCGACGGTGAACCACGGCAGCGGGGCTCCGGAGAGCAGCACATGCGAAGCCGCGGACAGGGTCACGACCACCGCCGTGAAGACCGCCGCCCGCAGCAGTCGCAGCCGCGTACCCGAAACGTCCATCGTCAGTGAGTGTGCCATGCCCGGGTGAAAGGAGGCTTAAAAGCCCGGTGCCGTATCACCGGGAGTGACGGCCCGGTCGCGATACCGTCCCCGGCCCTGGTCCGGGCGCCCTCCCCGGCCTCCTCGACGGCCTCCTCGACGGCCGAGGGCAGGGCCCCGCTCACAGCCCCGGTATCCGGCCGTTGCGGAAGAGGTCCACGAAGATCTGGTGGTCGTGGCGGGCCCGCCGGCCGTAGTCGTGCGCGAAGTCGACCAGCAGCCGGGGGAAGCCCTCCTCGTCGGCGGCGATCGCGGCGTCGATGGCCCGCTCGGTGGAGAACGGCACCAGGGAGTGGCCGCTCTCGTCGTCCGCGGCGCCGTGCATGGTCGCCGTGGCCCGGCCCAGGTCGGCGACGACGGCCGCGATCTCCGCCGGATCGTCGATATCGCCCCAGCCGAGGTCCACCGCGTACGGCGAGACCTCGGCGACCAGCTGACCGGCGCCGTCCAGCTCGGTCCAGCCCAGCCACGGGTCGGCGTGGTCCTGGAGGGCGCGCTGGGAGATCACGGTGCGATGGCCCTCGTGGTGGAAGTACTCCCGGACGGCGGCGTCGGTGACATGCCGCGAGACCGACGGGGTCTGCGCCTGCTTCATATAGATCACGACATCGTTCTCCAGCGCGTCGCTGTTCCCCTCCAGCAGGATGTTGTACGACGGCAGACCGGCCGATCCGATCCCGATCCCGCGCCGCCCCACCACGTCCTTCACCCGGTACGAGTCGGGCCGGGCCAGGGACGCCTCGGGCAGGGTCTCCAGATAGCCGTCGAAGGCGGCCAGCACCTTGTAACGGGTGGCCGCGTCCAGCTCGATGGAGCCGCCCCCGGCCGCGAAGCGCCGCTCGAAGTCCCGGATCTCGGTCATCGAGTCGAGCAGTGAGAACCGGGTCAGGGACCGGGCGTCGCGCAGCGCGTCCAGCAGCGGGCCCTGGGCGGTGTCGAGGGTGAAGGGCGGCAGATCGTCCTCGCGGGCGCCGGTCGCCAGGGCGCTGATCCGCTCCCGGTAGGCGGCGGCGAAGATCGTTACCAGCTCGGTGATCTGCCGGTCCGCGAGCGCCTTGGTGTAGCCGATCAGGGCCAGGGAGGCGGCGAGCCGCTTCAGATCCCAGGTGAACGGGCCCACATAGGCTTCGTCGAAGTCGTTGACATTGAAGATCAGCCGCCCGTTGGCGTCCATGTACGTACCGAAGTTCTCGGCGTGCAGATCGCCGTGGATCCACACCCGGCTGGTCCGCTCGTCCAGATACGGTCCGGCCGCCATCGCGTCGTCGCCCCGGCCGGCGTGCTCCCGCTCCAGGTCGTGGTAGAAGAGGCAGGCCGTGCCCCGGTAGAAGGCGAACGCCGACGCGGCCATCTTCCGGAACTTGACCCGGAAGGCCGCCGGATCGGCGGCCAGAAGCTCGCCGAAGGCCGTACCGAAGACGGTGAGGATCTCCTCACCGCGGGTCTCGGCCGTGATCTCGGCGGGATGCGGAACGGGCATCGCGGTGTGCCTCCTGCGACAGGGCGGAACGTGGGTCCCGGCCGGGGCGGCTGCCCACCGGCCGGGAGTGGTCTTACGCCCCCTCCAACGCCCGGCGCGCTCCGGAGGTGCCCGGACCCGGCGGGTCCGGGCGGCCGTCCACAGGGGTGTGCGGCACGGCCCGCGAGTGTCCGCGCGGAGTCGTAGACTTCGACGCTGTCCCCCTCGGGCACCCCACACCCCCTGTCCGTCGCCCCGCCGTCTCTGGAGGCCCCCGCCGTGACGAAGCCCCCCTTCACGCATCTGCACGTACACACGCAGTATTCGTTGTTGGACGGTGCGGCGCGGTTGAAGGACATGTTCGACGCGTGCAACGAGATGGGGATGACCCATATCGCGATGACCGACCACGGGAATCTGCACGGGGCGTACGACTTCTTCCATACGGCGGTGAAGGCGGGAGTGACGCCGATCATCGGGATCGAGGCGTATGTCGCGCCCGAGTCGCGACGGAACAAGCGGAAGATCCAGTGGGGTCAGCCGCATCAGAAGCGGGACGACGTCTCCGGTTCCGGTGGTTATACCCATAAGACGATCTGGGCGTCGAACAACACCGGGCTGCACAATCTCTTCCGGCTCTCCTCCGACGCCTATGCCGAGGGCTGGCTCCAGAAGTGGCCCCGGATGGACAAGGAGACCATCGCCCAGTGGTCCGACGGGCTGATCGCCTCCACCGGCTGCCCCTCGGGTGAACTCCAGACCCGGCTGCGGCTCGGGCAGGAGAAGGAGGCTCTCCAGGCGGCGTCGGACTATCAGGACATCTTCGGCAAGGGCCGTTATTTCCTGGAGCTGATGGACCACGGTATCGAGATCGAGCGCCGGGTGCGGGACGGGCTGCTGGAGATCGGGAAGAAGCTCGGTATTCCGCCGCTGGTCACCAATGACTCGCATTACACCTATGAGCACGAGTCGACGGCGCATGACGCGCTGCTCTGCATTCAGACGGGCAAGAACCTCTCCGATCCGGACCGGTTCCGGTTCGACGGCTCCGGTTATTACCTGAAGTCGACGAAGGAGATGTATGCCGTCGACTCCTCGGACGCCTGGCAGGAGGGGTGCCGCAATACCCTGCTGGTCGCCGAGCAGATCGACACCACCGGCATGTTCCAGTCCCGGAACCTGATGCCCAGGTTCGACATCCCCGAGGGCTATACCGAGGTCACCTGGTTCCAGTCCGAGGTCCGCTCCGGAATGGAGCGCCGGTTCCCGGGCGGTGTGCCGGACGACCGGGCCCGGCAGGCCGAGTACGAGATGTCGGTCATCATCGACATGGGCTTCCCCGGCTACTTCCTCGTCGTCGCCGACTTCATCATGTGGGCCAAGCGGAACGGCATCGCCGTCGGCCCCGGCCGTGGCTCCGCCGCCGGTTCGATCGTGGCGTACGCGATGGGGATCACCGACCTCGACCCGATCGAGCACGGACTGATCTTCGAGCGGTTCCTCAACCCCGAGCGCATCTCGATGCCCGATGTCGACATCGACTTCGACGAGCGCCGGCGCGTCGAGGTCATCCGCTACGTCACCGAGAAGTACGGCGCCGACAAGGTCGCCATGATCGGCACCTACGGAAAGATCAAGGCCAAGAACGCCATCAAGGACTCGGCCCGGGTGCTGGGCTATCCGTACGCGATGGGCGACCGGCTCACCAAGGCCATGCCCGCCGACGTCCTCGGCAAGGGCATCGAACTCTCCGGCATCACCGACTCCTCGCATCCGCGGTACGGCGAGGCCGCCGAGATCCGCGGGATGTACGAGAACGAGCCGGATGTGAAGAAGGTGATCGACACCGCGCGCGGTGTGGAGGGCCTGGTCCGCCAGATGGGCGTGCACGCGGCGGGCGTGATCATGTCCAGCGAGCCGATCGTGGACCACGCCCCGGTCTGGGTCCGGCACACCGACGGCGTCACCATCACGCAGTGGGACTATCCGCAGTGCGAGTCGCTCGGCCTGCTGAAGATGGACTTCCTCGGCCTGCGGAACCTCACCATCATGGACGACGCCGTCAAGATGGTGAAGGCGAACAAGGGCGTCGAGCTGGACATGCTCTCGGTGCCGCTGGACGACCCCACGACCTACGAACTGCTCTGCCGCGGTGACACCCTCGGTGTCTTCCAGTTCGACGGCGGCCCCATGCGGTCCCTGCTGCGGCTGATGAAGCCCGACAACTTCGAGGACATCTCCGCCGTCTCGGCCCTCTACCGGCCGGGCCCGATGGGAATGAACTCCCACACCAACTACGCGCTGCGGAAGAACAAGCAGCAGGAGATCACCCCCATCCACCCGGAGCTGGAAGAGCCGCTCAGGGAGGTCCTGGACCTCACCCACGGTCTGATCGTCTACCAGGAGCAGGTCCAGAAGGCCGCCCAGATCATCGCCGGATACTCCCTCGGCGAGGCCGACATCCTCCGCCGGGTGATGGGCAAGAAGAAGCCCGAGGAGCTGGCGAAGAACTTCACGATCTTCCAGGCGGGCGCCCGGAAGAGGGAGTACTCCGACGAGGCGATCCAGGCGCTCTGGGACGTCCTGGTCCCGTTCGCGGGCTACGCCTTCAACAAGGCGCACTCCTCCGCGTACGGCCTGGTCACCTACTGGACGGCGTATCTCAAGGCGAACTACCCGGCCGAGTACATGGCCGCCCTGCTGACCTCGGTCAAGGACGACAAGGACAAGTCGGCGGTCTATCTCAACGAGTGCCGCCGGATGGGCATCAAGGTCCTGCCGCCCAATGTCAACGAGTCCCAGTCCAACTTCGCCGCGCAGGGCGACGATGTGATCCTCTTCGGCCTCTCCGCCGTCCGCAACGTCGGAACGAATGTCGTCGAGGCGATCATCCGCTGCCGCAAGGCCAAGGGGAAGTACAGTTCCTTCCCCGACTTCCTCGACAAGGTCGAGGCCGTCGTCTGCAACAAGCGGACCGTGGAATCGCTGATCAAGGCCGGGGCCTTCGACGAGATGGGCCATACCCGCAAGAGCCTGGTCGCCCACCACGAACCCATGATCGACAATGTGGTGGCGGTCAAGCGCAAGGAGGCCGAGGGGCAGTTCGACCTCTTCGGCGGGATGGGCGAGGAGGGCAACGACGAGCCCGGCTTCGGACTCGACGTCGAGTTCTCCGACATCGAGTGGGAGAAGTCCTATCTGCTCGCCCAGGAGCGCGAGATGCTCGGTCTCTACGTCTCCGACCACCCCCTGTTCGGGATCGAGCACGTCCTCTCCGACAAATCGGACGCGGCGATCTCCCAGCTCACCGGCGGCGAGCACGCCGACGGCGCGGTGGTCACCATCGGCGGCATCATCTCCGGCCTCCAGCGGAAGATGACCAAGCAGGGCAACGCCTGGGCCATCGCCACCGTCGAGGACCTGGCCGGATCCCTGGAGTGCATGTTCTTCCCCGCCACGTACCAGCTGGTCTCCACCCAGCTCGTGGAGGACACCGTCGTCTTCGTCAAGGGACGGCTCGACAAGCGGGAGGACGTGCCCCGGCTGGTCGCGATGGAGCTGATGGTCCCCGACCTCTCCAACGCGGGCACCAACGCCCCCGTGATCGTCACCATCCCGACGGTGAAGGTCACCCCGCCGATGGTCACCAGGCTGGGTGAGATCCTCAGCCACCACCGGGGGAACACCGAGGTACGGATCAAGCTCCAGGGGCCCCGCAGCACCACGGTCCTCCGGCTCGACCGGCACCGGGTCCAGCCCGACCCGGCGCTCTTCGGCGATCTGAAGGTCCTGCTCGGCCCGTCCTGTCTCGCGGGCTGATCACACCGGAAACACCACAGAGGGGCCGCGCCCGATGAACGGGCGCGGCCCCTCTCCCGTATCCCCGTCCGAACCGGGAACCCGCCCGGTGACTCGGAGAACGGCGGTGTCCGCCGCGGCGGGGGGCGTCAGTTGTGGCCGAAACGCCGCTGGTGCTTGCGGGCGACATCCGCCGGACTGCCCTGGGCCTGCGTCTGCGGCCTGTTCTGCGCCTCGTAGGCGGTGGCCTTCGCCTGCTCCTGGCCCTGTGCGGGCGCTTCGGAGCGGTTCTGCTGACGATCCTTGCGATTCTTGTTCTTGGCCATGGGAATGCCTCCACATCGCGTTCTTCTCGGGGCAGGGCGGCTCGGCGGCCCTGTGAGATCGCGACCAGACTCACATACCGGATCATACGCCGCATTTTGGATCATCGCGGTGGGTAAAGGTGCCTTGTCAAGGGCCTGGACCTGGGGATCCGCCACGCCGGAAGATCGAGTTCCGGCCGGTTGTCCCGATCCGTTCGGGCAGACTCGGGGGAGACCCGGAGTGCGACACCGGGCCGGTCCCGGGGTTTTCCGAAAGAGGGTGGAGCGCGTGGACCGCTGTGTTGTCCTGGTGGACGCCGGATATCTGCTGGGGGCCGCGGCCAGCCTGCTGGCCGGAGAACCGGCCAGGTCGCGGATCACGGTCGACCACACCGCCCTCATCCAGGGGCTGCGCGAACTCGCCGAGAGCGACACCGGACGCCCCCTGCTCCGTATCTACTGGTTCGACGGCGCCCCCGACCGGGTGCCGCAGCCCGAGCACCGCAGACTGCGGGTGATGCCCCGGGTCACCGTCCGGCTCGGCGCCCTGACCCGCAGCGACGGCCGCTGGGCGCAGAAGGGCGTGGACGCGGCCATGCACGCCGAGCTGACCGAACTGGCCAGAAACCACGCCTGCTCCGATATCGTCCTGGTCACCGGCGACGGCGATCTGCTGCCCGGACTGATGTCGGCGAAGGAGCACGGCGTCGCCGTCCACCTCTGGGCCGTCCAGGCCGCCGACGGCGACTACAACCAGTCCGAGGACCTGGTCGCCGAGGCCGACGAACGGCGGGTACTGGACCGTAGCTGGATCACCGGCGCGGTCCGCGCCAAGGACCTCGCCGCCGCCGTCACCCCGCCGCCCGCGCCCCGGCCCGAGATCGCCGCCATCCTCTCCGCGCCGCTGCCCGAGTCCGCCATCGCCGCCGCCCAGGAACGGGCGGCCCGGGCCGCCGGACCCGGCCCGGACGGCGCGCCCGACTGCGGGGCCGTACCCGCCTCCGAAACCCCCGCCGCGCCCGCGGCCAAGGGCGTCCCCACCCCCAAGGACCTGGCCGGACTCCGCGGCCCCGGCCTCCACCCGCCGCAGCCGCTCCCCTCCGCCACCCTGCGCTGGTCCTCCGACAAGGGGTGGATCGACCGGGCGGGCACCCTCGGCGAACCGCCTGAGACCGCCTCGCTGCCCACCCTCGCCCAGCTGACCAGCGCCGAACAGCGCTGGGCCGACCGCGAGGAGGACATCACCACCGTCGGCGGCGACCCCTTCGAGGTCGGCCAGGTCTTCGCCCGCCGCTGGACGGCCCGCCTCCCCGAGAACGGCCATGTCCAGAAGCTCGCCACGATGTACCCCAGGATCCCGCACCGGATCGACGGGGAACTCCTCCGCTACGCGGCCCGCTTCGGTCTGCTGGCGCACAAGGACGACCAGATCGACGAACACGACCGCTACGCGATCCGGGCGGGCTTCTGGCGCGAGATCGACGTCCGCGCGGCGGCCGAGCACGCTCCCGCCGCCGACTAGGGCCTCTCTTCCGGGTCAGGCCGGGTCGGTGAGCGGGGTCTGGTGCCGTGGATCGCAAGGCGGAGGATCGAGTCACTGCGGTGGGGGCACCGCCCGCGCCGCCGGGCGCGGGGGGCCGTTGGCGATCGACGGCAACGCGGCGTGGGGGCACGCCCCCTGGGCTCCGCCCGGGGGGACCCCCGCCCGGGCCGCCGGGCCCCGGGGGAGCGGCACCAGGGCACGCGAGCCCCGGCAGGATCCTGAAGAGGGGCCCTGGACGCGCCCGTACTGTCCCGAATCTCCGGTGCCGGGCCGGGGCGGAAGGGGCACCCGGGCACGGCGGCGGGGCGGGGACCCCGTACTCTCGTACCTCGTGAGTACGGTGTGCGTGGTGCGGCGGCTGGTCAAGACGTACCCTGCCGTGCGTGCCCGCCGGGGCGTCCCCGCGACCCCCGAGGTCAGGGCCACCGACGGGATCAGCCTGGAGGTCGAGGGCGGGGAGATCTTCGGACTCCTCGGACCCAACGGGGCCGGGAAATCCACCCTCGTCCGCCAGTTGACCGGCCTGATGCGACCCGACGCGGGCAGCGTCGAGGTCCTCGGCCACGATCTCGTACGCCACCCCGAACGCGCCGCCCGGCTCGTCGGCTACCTCGGCCAGGAATCCACCGCGCTCGACGAACTCACCGTCGCCCTCGCCGCCGAGACCACCGCCCGGCTGCGCGGCCTCACTCTGGCCCGGGCCAGGGCCGAACGCGATGCGGTCCTGGACGAACTGGGCCTCACCCCGCTCGCCGGCCGGGCCCTGAAGAAGCTCTCCGGCGGGGAACGCCGGCTCGCCTGTGTCGCCGCCGCGCTGGTCGGCGAGCGACCCCTCCTCGTCCTCGACGAACCCACCACCGGGATGGACCCCGTCGCCCGGCGCGCGGTCTGGGCCGCCGTGGACCGGCGCCGGGCCGAGCACGGCACGACCGTCGTCCTGGTCACCCATAACGTCATCGAGGCCGAGACCGTCCTCGACCGGGTCGCCGTCCTCGACCGCGGCCGGGTCATCGCCTGCGACACGCCGAGCGGGCTCAAGGAGCGGATCGCGGGCGAGGTCCGGGTCGAGCTGGTGTGGCGGGAACGCGCGCCCCTGGACGTCCCCGAGGTCGCCGCGTTGCGCGACTTCGCGAGCGAGTCCGGGCGGCGCTGGGTGCTCAGGCTGGCACCCGACGAGGCGCGGGCCGCCGTCGCGGCCGTCACGGGCGGCGCCGCCTTCGCGGCGCTCGACGACTTCACACTCGCGACGCCCAGCCTGGAGGACGTGTACTTGGCGCTCGGGGGGAACGCGACGAAGGGGCTGGTCAAGGCGTGAGCATCGTGCCCGTACAAGCGGTGTCCGGGCGGAGCCGGGCAACGGAGACGGAGTCGGCGGATCCGGGGGCGGCGGCGGTCGCCCCGGCCCCGCTGGCGCCCCGGGCCCGGCTGCTGCCGTCGCTCGCGGCGGTCTACCGGGCCCAGCTCTCCCGGGCCCGGGTGGCCCGGATCCCGCTGCTCTTCGTGGCCACCTTCCAGTCCGTCGGCATCATGGTCCTGATGCGCGGCGTGGTCGACGGCGGCGCCGAGGCGCGGGCCGTGGTCGCCGGTTCTTCGGTCCTGGTCGTCGCGTTCGTGGCACTCAATCTGCTCGCCCAGTACTTCGGCCAGCTACGGGGCAGCGGAGGACTCGACCACTACGCCACACTGCCCGTACCGCCCGCCGCCGTGGTCCTCGGCGCGGCCGGTGCCTACGCCTCCTTCACCGCGCCCGGTACGGTCGTCACCGCCGTCTCCGGCAGTCTCCTCTTCGGACTGCCGATGACTCATCTCTGGGTCCTGGTGGCCGTCGTACCGCTCGCCGGGGCGGCCCTCGCCGGACTCGGCGCGGCCCTCGGACTGCTCGCGCCCCGGCCGGAACTCGCCACCCTCCTCGGCCAGCTCGGCATGTCCGCCGCGCTGCTGCTCGGAGTGCTGCCCGCGGCCAGACTGCCCGAGCCGATCACCTACCTCCGCGATCTGATGCCCTCCACCTACGGGGTCGAGGCGCTCGCCCGCGCCTTCGACACCCGGCCCGACTGGGCGGGCGTCGCCGTCGACCTGGGGATCTGCGCCGTCGTCGGTGTGGTGTCGCTCACCGTGGCGACCCTGGCGTATCGCCGGGCGGCCGTCCGGTGAGGCGCGGGCGTCCCCGGCCTGGCACGATGGCGTGGTGACCGCACCGCTGACACCGCCGCACCGGCCGGATCCCGACTCCGGCGGAGGCCCGGAACACAACCCCTGGCGAGCGCCGGGGCCCGGACAGGGCCCCGTGCCCACCGGCTGGCCGCCGGTCTTCGACGCCCCGGACCCGGCGGAACGCGCCGCCGAACGCCGGGCCGACCTCCGGGACGGCGCCGTCGTCCTGGTCGCGGTCACCGTCCTCGGGATCGCCCTCGGTCTGCTGTGGCTCTGGCTGGCCCCCCGGATCCCGCTGATCTCCGACGGCAAGGCGGTCTTCCTCGAGAACTCCGAGGGCGAGGCCGCGATCGGCGCGGACGGAACGTTTGCCCTGCTCGGTCTGGCGTTCGGCGCGATCAGCGCCGCGGGCGTCTTCCTCTACCGGCGGCGCGGCGGCGTACTGCTGGTGGTCGCCCTCGCCGTCGGCGGCCTGCTGGGCTCGATCCTGGCCTGGCGGCTCGGCCTCTGGTTCGGCCCCCTGGACGACGTGGCGGCGGCGGCCCGGAAGGCGGGCCCCGGGGTCGCCTTCGACGGCCCGCTGGAGCTGCGCTCCTACGGCGCCCTGCTGACCTGGCCGCTCGCGGCGATGGTGGTCCATCTCCTCCTCACGGCGATCTTCCCGGTCCGCGATCAGGAACCGAAGGAATTCCCGGGGGCCTATCCCTGGGGCCCGCAGCAGCACTGAGACGTACGGACGCCGCGCCCCGTTCCCGGGGCGCGGCGCGGCGTCACGCGGGGCGACTGCCGTGGTTGGCCTTACGGGTACGCCACTTGCGCTTACGGGTGCGTTTCGACATGGCGGCTCCTTTTCGGGACGCCCCTTCGAGGGCGTCCGTACGGTCGTATCCGACGCCGCGCCGTCCGTCGACCCCCCTCGCCCCACGTATCTCCGCAGGCACCCCTCCGGAGCCCCGCCCCGCGCCCGGCAGCTCGGCGTTGTTCGCGGTCCGCGCGACCGTCGTGGTTGTTCGCGCGGTTCCGCCCCCTATGCCTTCGGCAAGGGGGGATCCCCGGCGCCTCGGCCCTCCAGGGCACCGCCTCGAACCCGGGCCTCGCCCGGCGCCCGGGCGTTGTCGGCGGCCTGCGGACCGTCTGTGGCAAGCCACGGACGGCGTGAGGCGGGAACTCCTCCGGTGGAGGCACTGCCTGTCCCGCCCGGAGGGGCGCCCCCGCCCTGAGGGGTGGCTCGGGAGAGGTGGTCAGGGGCGCGGGGAACCGCGCGAGGCCCACCCCGGGCGCGGGGCCCTGAGATGTGGCGTACCGCTGAGCGGGAGGCGTTACCCGCGGGCGATGGGTGCCAGCGTCGCCCGGGTGAGGGCCGCCAGGTCGGTGGGGGAGAGTTCGACCTCGAGACCCCGCCGCCCCGCCGAGACGCAGATCGTGGTGTGGTCCGCCGCCGACGCGTCGAGTACGGTCCGCAGCCGTTTGCGCTGGCCCAGCGGGGAGATCCCGCCGCGGACGTAGCCCGTCGTCCGCTCGGCCGCCGCCGGGTCGGCCATCGCGGCGCGCTTGCCGCCGACCGCGGACGCCAGCGCCTTCAGGTCGAGCTGCCCCGCGACCGGGACGACGGCGACGGTCAGTTCGCCGTCGACATCGGCGACGAGGGTCTTGAAGACCCGGTCGGGGCCGACGCCGAGCGCCCGGGCGGCCTCGTCGCCGTACGACGCGGACGCGGGGTCGTGCTCGTAGGCGTGGACGGTGTACGCGGTGCCCGCGGCCGTCAGGGCGACGGTCGCCGGGGTGCCGCCCGTCTTCTGCTGCTTCTTCTTCGCCACGGCGCAGGGTCTCCTCGCGCGGTCGCCGTCCGGTCCGGCGGACCGGATCGACGGCGGGGTCGGGCCCGGCCGGGGGCGGCCGGGGCGCTGATCAGTTGAGGCTGGTGGGGGCCCGGGTCAGATCGACGGCGGGTACCGAGGGCAGATGGCGGATGACGGCGGTCTCCGACCGCAGCAGCCCCAGCTCGTCGCGGAGCCTGGCGGCGACGTCCGGCGCCTCCAGCAGCCGCTGCTTGGCCGGGGTGTCGAGGACGGCCGCCGCGGCGACCAGGTACGACACCACGGACGGTTCGTCGGGCAGCTCGGGCGGGGTGGACAGAGTCCGTTCCCGGGCGCCCGCGAGCCGCTTCTGATAGGCGCGGAAGGCCCGCAGCACCCCTTCGGCGAGAGCACCGGCACCCTCGCCGGTCTCCTCCGGGATCTCCTCCAGCTCGGCGGTGAGGAACGGTCCGTCGGCGGTGACGGAGAGCAGCCTGACCCGGGTCGTCCCGGTGGCGAGGACTTCGAAGCTGCCGTCCTCGCGCTCCCGGATCGTCGCCGCGTCGGCGATACAGCCCACGGCGTGGAACGCGGCGATCGGGTCGGCGCCGAAGCCCGCGGCGGGGCCGCGTTCGGGCAGCCCGGTCGGATCCGGCATCCCGGGTGCGGAGGGGGCCACCTCGTGGCCGTCGCGGATCGCGACCACGGCGAAGCGGCGCGGCTGGGAATCGTCCGTCTTCAACAGTTCGCGCATCATGGCGCGATAACGCTCCTCGAATACGTTCAGGGGCAGGACGAGCCCCGGGAACAGCACCGAGTTCAGTGGGAAGAGCGGCAGACGTGCGGTGGTCACGACCGACAAGACTAATGGGCCGCGGGCCGGTCCCGGTCGGTTCGGCCCCGCTGGGGTCCCGTACGCAGTGGTGTCATGGACGCCAGCCGGGCTCGGACCCCGTCGCGGTCCTGGAGGAACCGGCCCAGCGGATCGTCGGAGAAGTACGTCCAAGGGAACGAGGTCGCATACGGTCCGATCAGCCGGAACTGCTCCAGCGCCGCCTCCCAGCGGCCCCGGCGGACCAGCACGGAGACCGTCAGATTGCGGACCTCCGCCGGGCCCGGCTGGGCCGCCGGATATCCGGCGGAGAGCTGGACGGCGAGATCGGTGGCGCGGTCGATCCGGTCGGCGTGGACCGGGCTGTAGCCGCCGCTGATCAGCTGGGCGAAGGCGGCCCGGACCGGCAGCGCCTTGATCAGGGAGCCCGGCAGGGCGTCCTCGGCGGCCTTCTCGGCGAAGTCGAAGCACTCGCGGTGCGAGCCGTACCACTGGGCGGAGAGATAGCGCAGGGCGGCCACATGGCAGCCGTAGTGGTGCGGGGAGCGGCGGACCGCCTGCTCCCAGAGGGATTCGAAGGCGGTGTGCGTGGCGTGGGTGCCGCGCGCGTGGTCGAGGGCGATCCGCCACGGGACCGGGTCGCGCGGCGCGCGGTCGGCGGCGGCGTCGATCAGCGGGCCGATCTCCCGCAGCCGTTCGCCCCGGGCCGGGGAGTCCCAGGCCCGGCGGACCTCCAGTTCGGCCTTGACCACCAGGGCGTCCGGGTCGCGGGGGGAGTCGGCCAGCCAGCGGACCAGCCAGTCGTCGCGGGCGTACGCGAAGGCCGCGAGCCGTCTGACATGGCGGTCCCGGCTCTCCCAGTCGCCGTCCGCCCGGACCCCCGACAGCAGGGCCGCCGCGGGCTGCCAGTCGCCGAGCGCGGCGGCCACCAGGGTCGGGGCCGTCCGGGCGTCGGGGACGTCCAGCAGTACCGCGTCGTCGGGCGGCAACCCGTCCGAAAGCCGTGGGGTATGGCGGAGCACGCGTGCGGTGCGCAGCAGGGCGCGGAGCAATGGCATGGTGCGGACCATTGAAAATCCCGGCTCCCGACTTTGCCAGCGGAACGCTGTGAAGCTTTGGTGGCGGCCGAAAGGTTGTACTGGAGCAGGGCAAGAGACCGTAAAGACCGTAAAGAAAAAGGGCGGTTGTGGGGTGGACAGGCGGGGAGGCGGCCCGGCCCGCCGCCTCCGAGGGCTCATGAGCCTCTTCTGCCTCAGGGGCCTCAACAGCCGCTTTCGTCACAACCGCAACGATGATGGGGGCTGTTGTCGATCTTCCGCCCCCGGGCGGTTCCGGGGCCCGTTCGGGGGCGGCTTTCGGCCGACCGCCCGGCCGGGCGCGGCGCCGGTACCGGAGCCGTACGGCATGGCCGAAAGTCGGCTGTTCGACAGCGTATCCGGCTACGGAACCCGAAGGCGCCGGTTCCGGAGCGTGAGGAAACCGCAGACCGTCCGGCACCGAACCGGGTCGGCGCGCCCCGCCGGAGCCCCGTCCGCCGGCCCCGGTGCGCCGCTCGACTCCGGTTCGCCCGCCGGTCCCGGTCCGTCCGTCAGCTCCGGTTCAGCAGCCGGGTCGCGCCCGCCGCCACCGTGGTCGCGAGGATCCAGCCGAGCATGATCAGTACCGCGGAGGCCCACTGCCAGTTGCCCTCCAGCCGCCAGTAGCCCTCCTGACCGAGGTTGATCACCGGGATCAGCAGATCCAGCGCGTACAGCGGCGGATTGAACTCCGGATGCTCGCCCGGCTTGAGCGCCCGCGGCTCGCCCCGGGAGAACGCCAGCGCGCCCGCCGCCCACAGCAGCGCCATCCACAGCGCCGCCCGGCCCGGCCGGTAGCCGTACGCCACGGTCAGATCCTGGATATGGCCCCACAACTTGCCCGCCAGCGGCAGGGTCTCGCGCCGCCGCCGCTGCTTGGCCAGCAGCACCTCGCGGGCGTCGGCGTCCTCGCCGCTGTTGCGCAGTACGGTCGCCAGCCGCTCGTACGGCTCCGGGGAGTACTCCGGGGTCGCCGACTCCACCCACGCCAACCGCCTGGCCAGCGGGAACGAGTCGATCGGGACCAGGTTCTCATAGACGAAACCGCTCATCGCCAGCCCGCCGGGGCCCGGCCAGCTCGCCGCCAGGTCGACCAGGGTGACCACCTTGGCGCCGTTCAGCACCACCCGGCCCTCCTCGGGCCGGTCCGCGTTGAACCGCAGCTCGGGGGCGGTGATCCGGCGCAGCGACAGCTCCTCGCCCGCGTTCATCACCAGCCGCGCCCGGTGCAGATCGACCGCGTCGCCGAACCGGCCGTCGTCCAGCCGGACTCCGCCGTGGCATTCGAAGGGCTGGAGCCGGGTGCCGCGCCGGGCTCCGGTGTGGATCACGCCGTACGGGGGAGTGCCGCTCGACTCCCCGGTCGCGGCGCTCACCCACGCCCCGGTCAGATACAGGGTCCGCTCCACACTCAGCTGCGGCGCGTTGAGCGCCCGCCGCTCGGCCGCCGCCCGCAGCCGGCTGCCCCGCAGACTCAGGGACACCCCGATCTTCGCCCCGCGCAGACTGAACTCGCCGAAGGTCTGGATCAGCTCGGCCTGGAGGTCCTGGGCGACCGAGAGACCGTCCGCGACGATCGCCCGGCCCCGGCGGTCGGGCCGTACCTGGATCTGGTTGATCAGCAGATCCGTACCGATCTGGGCGTCCGTGAGCCGGATCCCGTGCTCCACCCGGCACCTCGGCAGATGGAGATCGCCCTCGGTGCGCAGCCGGGCCGCCTCCAGCTTGGGCAGCAGACAGGCCACCATCCGCAGGGTGGTGACATGCGCCTCCGGCATCAGGATCTCGCTGTCGAAGCGGCACGAATGCAGTTCGACATAGGGATCGACCGTGCCGCCCGCCAGTTTGAGCGTGCCGGTGATCTGCACACCCCGCAGTTTGAGGGCCGCGACGCGCCCGGGGCGCGGCGGCGGCCCGTCGAGCAGCAGCAGGGCCACGACATCGGCCCGGACCTGTCGTTCCGGGCCCCAGGGGTGGGGCGAGAAGGGGTCGTTCCGGAGCGGATCGGGATCGCTGAGATCGAGGGTGCTGCCATTTCTGAAGGCGTTCCACATACGTAGCTCGATCGGGCTGAGCCCGTCCGGCGGACCGTCGGCCGACGGCTCGGTCACTGCGCATCCCCCGTTCCTGGACGGCGTCGCGCGACTCCCGTACCCGGGCGCGTACTGCCGTTATTCCCGCTGAGTGACGGGGTGAACGCTAGTGGTCATGGATCACCCCCGGGCACCACGGAACGCGTATCAGCCAGTGATACGGGAAACGGCCCCGGTTCCGGGTCTGCGAGAATTGTCGGTGTGATCTCCCGAATCGATCTGCGCGGCGACGCCCTCCCCGAGGGGGCCGCCCTGCGCGACCTGCTGCCCCGTGCCGAGTTCGACGTGGAAGCCGCCCTGGAGAAGGTGCGGCCCATCTGCGAGGACGTACGCCATCGTGGCACGGCGGCGCTGATCGACTACGCGGAACGCTTCGACGGGGTCGTCCTGGAGCGGATCCGGGTGCCCGCCGCCGCCATCGACGCGGCGCTCACGGCCCTCGGCCCGGACGTCCGGGCCGCCCTGGAGGAGTCGATCCGCCGGGCCAGGATCGTCCACCGCGCCCAGCGCCGTACGGACCACACCACCCAGGTCGTCCCCGGCGGCACCGTCACCGAGAAGTGGGTCCCCGTCGAGCGGGTCGGGCTCTACGCGCCCGGCGGCCGCTCCGTCTACCCCTCCTCCGTGATCATGAACGTGGTGCCCGCGCAGGAGGCCGGGGTCGGCTCGATCGCCCTCGCCTCCCCGCCGCAGAAGGAACACGGCGGACTGCCGCACCCCACCATCCTCGCCGCCTGCGCCCTGCTCGGCGTGGACGAGGTGTACGCGGCCGGCGGCGCCCAGGCCGTCGCCATGTTCGCCTACGGCACCGACGAGTGCGCCCCCGCGAACATGGTCACCGGCCCCGGGAACATCTGGGTCGCCGCCGCCAAGCGCTACTTCACCGGCCGGATCGGTATCGACACCGAGGCCGGTCCGACCGAGATCGCCGTCCTCGCCGACGCGACCGCCGACCCGGCGCATGTCGCCGCCGACCTGATCAGCCAGGCCGAGCACGACCCGCTGGCCGCCGCCGTCCTGGTCACCGACTCGGCCGAACTCGCCGACGCCGTCGAGCGGGAGCTGAAGCCGCAGGTCGCCGCCGCCCGCCACGCCGACGAGCGGATCGTGCCCGCCCTCGGCGGCCGGCAGTCCGCGATCGTCCTCGTCGACGGTGTCGAGGAGGGCCTGCGGGTCGTCGACGCGTACGGCGCCGAACACCTGGAGATCCAGACCGCGGACGCCGCCGCCGTCGCCGGCCGGGTCCGCAACGCGGGCGCGATCTTCGTCGGCCCCTGGTCGCCGGTCTCCCTCGGCGACTACGCCGCCGGATCCAACCACGTCCTGCCCACCGGCGGCTGCGCCTGCCACTCCTCCGGGCTCTCGGTCCAGTCCTTCCTCCGCGGCATCCACGTCGTGGACTACACCCGCGACGCCCTCGCCGAGGTCACCCACCACGTGGTCACCCTCGCCGAGGCCGAGGACCTGCCCGCCCACGGCGCCGCCCTGAAGGCCCGCTTCGGTTGGGAGGTGCCGGGCAAGTGACCGACCGCACCACTCCCCGGCGCACGGCCATCGACGATCTGCCGATCCGGGAGGAGCTGCGCGGCAAGTCACCGTACGGCGCCCCCCAGCTCGACGTGCCCGTCCAGCTCAACACCAACGAGAACCCGTACCCGCTGCCCGAGCCGCTGGTCGAGCGGATCGCCGAACGGGTCCGGGAGGCCGCCCGCGGCCTCAACCGCTACCCCGACCGGGACGCGGTCGAGCTGCGGACCCGGCTCGCCGAGTATCTGACCAGGACCGCAGGCCACCGGGTCGGCGCCGACCAGGTCTGGGCGGCCAACGGCTCCAACGAGGTCATCCAGCAGCTGCTGCAGACCTTCGGCGGCCCCGGCCGGACCGCGATCGGCTTCGAACCGTCGTACTCGATGCACGGACTGATCTCCCGGGGCACCGGCACCCGCTGGCTCTCCGGGCCGCGCAACGACGACTTCACCATCGACACGGATGCCGCCTGCCGGGCCGTCGCCGAACACCGGCCCGATGTGGTCTTCATCACCTCCCCCAACAACCCCACCGGTACCGCCGTCGCGGCGGAGACCGTACTGGCCGTCTACGAGGCGGCCCAGGCCGCCCGGCCGTCCCTGGTCGTGGTGGACGAGGCGTACGTCGAGTTCAGCCACCGCCCCAGCCTGCTGCCGCTGATCGAGGGCAGGCCCAACCTGGTGGTCTCCCGGACCATGTCCAAGGCGTTCGGCGCCGCCGGACTCCGGCTCGGCTATCTCGCCGCCGACCCGGCCGTCGTGGACGCCGTCCAGCTGGTCCGGCTGCCGTACCACCTCTCCGCCGTCACCCAGGCCACCGCCCTCGCGGCCCTGGAGCACACCGATACCCTGCTCGGGTACGTCGAGCAGCTCAAGACCGAGCGTGACCGCCTGGTCGCCGAGTTGCGGGCCATCGGCTACGAGGTCACCGACTCCGACGCCAACTTCGTCCAGTTCGGACGGTTCGGCGACGCGGCCGGGACCCACGACGCCTGGCGCCGCATCCTCGACCGGGGAGTACTCGTCCGCGACAACGGCGTCCCGGGCTGGCTGCGGGTCACCGCGGGCACCCCCGCCGAGAACGACGCGTTCCTCGACGCCGTACGTGAGTTGAAGAAGGAGCAGAGCACATGAGCCGCGTTGGGCGGGTCGAACGCACCACCAAGGAGACCGCGGTCGTCGTCGAGATCGACCTCGACGGCACCGGAAAGACCGATGTGTCGACCGGGGTCGGCTTCTACGACCATATGCTCGACCAGCTCGGCCGCCACGGCCTCTTCGACCTCACGGTCAAGACCGAGGGCGATCTGCACATCGACACCCACCACACCATCGAGGACACCGCCCTCGCCATCGGCGCCGCCTTCAAGCAGGCCCTCGGCGACAAGGTCGGCATCTACCGCTTCGGCAACTGCACCGTCCCCCTCGACGAATCCCTCGCCCAGGTCACCGTCGACCTCTCCGGCCGCCCCTACCTGGTGCACACCGAGCCGGAGAACATGGCGCCGATGATCGGCAGCTACGACACCACGATGACCCGGCACATCTTCGAGTCGTTCGTCGCCCAGGCGCAGATCGCCCTGCACATCCACGTCCCCTACGGCCGCAACGCCCACCACATCGTGGAATGCCAGTTCAAGGCCCTCGCCCGGGCCCTGCGCTACGCCTCCGAACGCGACCCGCGCGCCGCCGGAATCCTCCCCTCCACGAAGGGCGCGCTGTGACCGGCCTCTCCACCGTCCTGATCGTGGTCGGGCTCTTCCTCCTCGGCGGCGTCTACTCCTTCGCCAAGCAGGGCCTGCCCAAGGGCGTCGTCGTCCTGCTCGCCATCGGCGCCGGAATGGCCCTCACCGCGGGCGTACTCCGGCTGGACGTGTGGTCATGAGCCGTAAATCAGTGGTCGTCTTCGACTACGGCTTCGGCAACATCCGCTCCGCCGAACGAGCCCTGGCCCGGGTCGGCGCCGATGTCGAGATCACCCGCGACTTCGACCGCGCCATGAACGCCGACGGACTCCTCGTCCCCGGCGTCGGCGCCTTCTCCGCCTGCATGGACGGACTGCGCGCCGCCCGCGGAGACTGGATCGTCGGCCGCCGGCTCTCCGGCGGACGGCCCGTACTCGGCATCTGCGTCGGCATGCAGATCCTCTTCGCCCGGGGCATCGAACACGGCGTGGAGACCGAAGGGCTCGACGAATGGCCCGGCACGGTCGCCCCCCTGAAGGCGCCCGTCGTCCCCCACATGGGCTGGAACACCGTCGAGGCCCCCGCCGACAGCGCCCTCTTCGCCGGGGTCGGCCCCGACGAACGCTTCTACTTCGTGCACTCGTACGCCGTGCACGAATGGGAGCTGGAGATCACCAACGCCGCGATCCGCGCCCCGCACATCACCTGGGCCACCCACGGCGAGCGCTTCGTCGCCGCCGTGGAGAACAGCGCCCTGTGGGCGACGCAGTTCCACCCCGAAAAGTCCGGCGACGCCGGTGCCCAGCTGCTGACCAACTGGATCGGAACACTGTGACCACGCTCGAACTCCTCCCCGCCGTCGACGTCCGCGACGGACAGGCCGTCCGTCTCGTCCACGGCGAGTCCGGTACCGAGACCTCCTACGGATCCCCGCTGGAGGCCGCCCTCACCTGGCAGCGCTCCGGCGCCGAGTGGCTGCACCTGGTCGACCTGGACGCGGCCTTCGGCACCGGCGACAACCGGGCCCTGATCGCCGAGGTCACCGCCGCCATGGACATCAAGGTCGAGCTGTCCGGCGGCATCCGCGACGACGCGTCGCTGGCCGCCGCCCTCGCCACCGGCTGCACCCGGGTCAACCTCGGCACCGCCGCGCTGGAGACCCCCGAATGGGTCGCCAAGATCATCGCCGAGCACGGCGACCGGATCGCCGTCGGCCTCGACGTCCGCGGCACCACCCTCCGCGGCCGCGGCTGGACCCGCGACGGCGGCGACCTCTACGAGACCCTCGCCCGGCTCGACTCCGAGGGCTGCGCCCGCTACGTCGTCACCGACATCGCCAAGGACGGCACCCTCCAGGGCCCCAACCTGGAACTGCTGAAGAACGTCTGCGCCGCCACCGACAAGCCCGTCGTCGCCTCCGGCGGCGTGTCGTCCCTCGACGACCTGCGGGCCATCGCCGGACTCGTACCCGACGGCGTCGAGGGCGCGATCGTCGGCAAGGCCCTGTACGCCGAGGCGTTCACCCTGGAGGACGCCCTCGCCGCGGTGGCCTCCGTATGACACTCGCCGTACGGGTCATCCCCTGCCTCGACGTCGACAACGGCCGGGTCGTCAAAGGCGTCAACTTCCAGAACCTGCGGGACGCGGGCGACCCCGTCGAAATGGCCAAGCTGTACGACGCCGAAGGCGCCGACGAACTGACCTTCCTCGACATCACCGCCTCCTCCGGCAACCGCGAGACCACCTACGACGTGGTGCGCCGCACCGCCGAACAGGTCTTCATCCCGCTCACCGTCGGCGGCGGGGTCCGCTCCGCCGAAGACGTGGACCGGCTGCTGCGCGCGGGCGCCGACAAGGTCGGCGTCAACACCGCGGCCATCGCCCGGCCGGAACTGATCCGGGAGATCGCGGAACGCTTCGGCCGCCAAGTGCTGGTGCTCTCCGTCGACGCCCGGCGCACCCCGGCCGGCACCTTCGAGGTCACCACCCACGGCGGACGCCGGGGCACCGGGCTCGACGCCGTCGAATGGGCCCACCGGGCCGCCGAACTGGGCGCGGGCGAGATCCTGCTGAACTCGATGGACGCCGACGGCACCAAGGACGGCTACGACACCGAGATGATCGCGGCCGTACGGAAACACGTCACGGTCCCGGTCATCGCCAGCGGCGGCGCCGGGCGGCTCGCGGACTTCCCGCCCGCGATCGAGGCGGGCGCGGACGCGGTGCTCGCGGCGTCCGTCTTCCACTTCGGCGATCTGCGGATCTCCGAGGTCAAAACGGCGCTCCGCGAAGCGGGCCACCCGATCCGCTGACGGTTCCCTGCGGGGTGCGGCGCCGCGAATCCCCGGGCCGCGCCCGGCGGCCTGGTGTTGTCGGCGGCCCGCGGCCCGCCTGTGGCCGTTCACGCGGTCCGCGCGCCCCTGGTTGCCCTCCTGGGCGCCCTCGTAAAGAGGCAGGCCCCTCATTTACGGGGGCGGGGTCCCTTTTCAGGGTCGGCGCCGGGGAGAGTATTTAGGGGCGCGGGGAACCGCGCGAACGGCCCACGGCGGCGCGTGGCCGCCCGACAGCATTCGCCCTGCTGGGCGGGTGGCGTGTGCCTCAGCCGGAGGCCAAGGCGCTGGGGGTCCCCCCATGGCCCAAGACATGGGCGGCGGACCTGCGCGAACAAGCACGGCGGGCCGCGCCGGAGATGGTGAGGCGCGGCCCGGCGCGTGCCGAGGGCCTCCGGGGGCCGGGTCGCCGGGACAGGCCGGGTGCTACATCGGCAGGCCCAGGCGGGAGCCGCGGACCTTCTCCACCGCCTCCGGGTCGCCCGTCAGATCGACCTGTGCCACCGACTGCCGGCCGAAGACGAACATCGTCAGCTCTCCGGGGGTGCCGGTCACCGTGACCACCGGGGCGCCCCGGTGGGCCACCACCGTCTGGCCGTCCGGGCGGCGCAGCACCAGGCCCGCCGGGGACTTGCGGCCCAGCAGCCGGGCCGCCTTCTCCAGCCGCACCCAGAGGGCGTCCTCGAAGACCCGGTCGAGCGGTCTGGCCGTCCAGTCCGGCTGGGCCCGGCGGACGTCCTCGGAGTGGATGTAGAACTCCACGGTGTTCGCGGCCTCGTCCAACTGCTTGATCCCCAGCGGGGACATCCTGGGCGGGCCGGTCCGGATCAGCTGGATCAGTTCCTCGTACGGCTTCGCCGCGAACTCCGCCTGGACCCGTTCCAGCCTGCTCTTCAGGGGGCCGATCAGAATGCCGCCCGCCGCGTCCGGGCGACGCTCCCGGACCACGACATGGGCGGCCAGATCACGGGTCCGCCACCCGTCGCACAGGGTCGGGGCGTCCGGGCCGACGCCTTCGAGGAGATCGGCGAGCAGAAGTCGTTCACGCTTGGCATGGGTCGACATGTCCGCCAGCGTACGGCGGGGGCGGCACCGGCGCCCAGTGGGGGAGCCCGCCGGGTCCGGCCTGTGGACAACCGGCGGACCGGTCCGCCGGGCACGGCACAATGGCGGCATGACCAGCAGTGGCACCACAGGCCCTCTCGATCCGGCCGTCGCCGGGCGTCTCAAGCGCACCGCCGACGGGCTCGTCCCCGCCATCGCCCAGCAGTACGACACCGGTGAGGTGCTGATGCTGGGCTGGATGGACGACGAGGCGCTTCATCGCACCCTGACCACGGGCCGTGCCACGTACTGGTCCCGCAGCCGTGGTGAGTACTGGGTCAAGGGCGACACCTCCGGCCATGTCCAGCACGTCAAGTCGGTCGCCCTCGACTGCGACGGCGACACCGTGCTCGTCAAGGTCGACCAGGTCGGCGCCGCCTGTCACACCGGCGACCGGACCTGCTTCGACGCCGACGTCCTCCCCCTCGGCGAGTAGGGTCGCCCGCCATGACCATGGACCTCGCAACCTTTCGCGCCCTGGCCGCCGACCGCCGGGTCATCCCCGTCACCCGTCGGCTGCTCGCCGACGGCGACACCCCCGTCGCGCTCTACCGCAAGCTCGCCGACGAACGCCCCGGCACCTTCCTGCTGGAATCCGCCGATGGGGGCACCGCCCACACCGGAGGCAGTGGGGGAGGCGGGTCCTGGTCGCGTTACTCGTTCGTCGGTGTCCGCAGCGCCAGCACCCTGACGGAGCGCGACGGCCGGGCGCACTGGATCGGTACCCCGCCCGCGGGCGTTCCCGGGGAGGGCGATCCGCTCGCCGTGCTGCGGGCCGCGGTCGAGACCCTGCACACCCCGCCGCACGACCTGGGTGACGGACTGCCGCCGTTCACCGGCGGCATGGTCGGCTATCTGGGATACGACATCGTGCGCCGCCTGGAGAAGATCGGCCCCGGTGACCGGGACGATCTGCGGCTGCCCGAGCTGACCATGCTGCTCACCTCCGATCTCGCGGTCCTCGACCACTGGGACGGCACGGTCCTGCTGATCGCCAACGCCATCAACCACAACGACCTCGACACCGGTGTGGACGAGGCGTACGCGGACGCCGTCGCCCGGCTCGACGCCATGGAGCGCGACCTCGCCCGGCCGCTGGCGTCCGCGCCGGTCGCCCTGCCGCCGTCCGAACTGCCCGAGTTCACCGCGCTCTGGGGCGGCGAGCAGTACCGCGAGGCCGTCGACGACATCAAGGAACGGATCCGCGCGGGCGAGGCGTTCCAGGTCGTGCCCTCCCAGCGGTTCGAGACCCCCTGTACGGCGAGCGCGCTCGACGTCTACCGGGTGCTGCGGGCCACCAACCCGAGCCCGTACATGTATCTGATCCGCTTCCCCGACGCGGACGGCGGCTCCGCCTTCGACGTGGTGGGCTCCAGCCCGGAGGCCCTGGTCAAGGTCGCGGACGGGCAGGCCATGCTGCACCCCATCGCCGGGACCAGGCCGCGCGGCGCCACCCCGCAGGAGGACCACGAGCTGGCCGAGGAGCTGCTGGCCGACCCCAAGGAGCGGGCCGAGCATCTGATGCTGGTCGACCTCGGCCGCAACGACCTGGGCCGGGTCTGCGAACCGGGCTCCGTCGAGGTCGTCGACTTCATGTCCGTCGAGCGGTACTCCCATGTGATGCACATCGTCTCGACCGTGACCGGCAAGGTCGCCGGCGGACGGACCGCCTTCGACGTGCTGACCGCCTGCTTCCCGGCCGGGACGCTCTCCGGCGCGCCCAAGCCCCGGGCCATGCAGATCATCGACGAGCTGGAACCGTCCCGGCGCGGCCTGTACGGCGGCTGCGTCGGCTATCTCGACTTCGCCGGGGACTCCGACACCGCGATCGCCATCCGGACCGCCCTGCTGCGGGACGGTACGGCGTTCGTCCAGGCCGGGGCCGGGGTCGTGGCGGACTCCGATCCGGCCGCCGAGGACATCGAGTGCCGCAACAAGGCGGCGGCGGTGCTCCGGGCCGTCCACACCGCCAACCGCATGGCGGGGACCGGGACATCGGACCCGGCCCCGTAGCGGGAGGGGCGACCGGTACGCCCCAGGGGGGCTTGCCGGTTCCGCCGGGGCATGAGGGATAGTGGGGTGCGTGAGCGCTGTTCCCGTACCCCAGCCCCGTGCCGGTGCCCAGGCCGGTGCCGCCGCGTCGGCCGCCGGTGCCGCCACGGGCCGCCGGACCCTCGCCGCCGCCCTGCTCCTCGGTGCCGCCGGAGCGACCGTCGCGCTGCTCGCGTCCGGCCGTACCTGGGCCGAGGGCACGGCCCGGGCCCCCGGCGGAGCCCTGTCGCTGAGCGCCGAGGGCGGTGACATCACCGGAGTGCCCAGCGCACTCGCCGTGGTCGGTCTCGCCGCGCTCGTCGCGGTCTTCGCCGTCCGCGGCAAGGGCCGCAAGACCGTCTCCGCCCTGCTGACCCTCAGCGGCGCGGGCGCGGCCCTCGCCGCCTTCCTCGGGGCCTCCGACCGCGACGCCCTCGACGAGAAGGCGGCCGAGACCACCGGCGACACCGCGGCGGTGATCGACTCCCTCAGCCACACCCCCTGGCCGTACGTCACCGCCGCCGCCGGAGTGCTGATCATGGCCGCCGGGGTGCTCGCCCTGCGCTACGGCGCGCTCTGGCCCGCGATGTCCGGCCGGTACGAGCGCCCCGGCGCCGCCCGGCGGGCCCCCGCGGTCGACCCCGACCGCCCCGAGGACCTCTGGAAGGCCCTGGACCGGGGCGAGGACCCGACCGACGGGGACGGCGGACCGGACGCCCCGCACCGTCCGGAGGCACCGCGCGGCGGAGCGTGATGTCAGACCGGTCACCCTGCCGTCCGGGTGGACCGGGAGTACGGGACAATGGGATGCGAGCCCCCGGCTCACACCCCCCTGGGCGCGTCGGACCGCCGCCGCGTTCGCCCCACTCGCGCGTCGCGCGCACTCACAGCAACAAGGGAGTCATTACATGTCGGCCCACGACCACGGACACACCCCGGCCGCCTGGACCGGTTCCACCATCTCGTTCATCGGCTTCTGTGTCGCCGGTGTCTTCATGGTCGGCGCCAGCCCGGCCGGCTTCTGGCTCGGCATGGTGATCGTCGTCCTCGGTGGAGTGGTGGGCATGGGCATGCGGGCCGCGGGCCTGGGTGCTCGCGGTGAGAGCGCCGACCGCAAGAACGCCCGTGAGCAGGCCGGCCGGATCGTGGCCGAGCGCGTGGCCGCCCGCGGCGGCGCCTGACCACGGCCCATGGGCCGGCCCCGTCCGGGGCGACGGCCCGTACGACGCGAGGCGCAGACCGGCGGGGCCGGGCTGCGCCTTTCCGTATCTCCGGGGAGAATCGCACGGTGGACGCCACGACACCGCCCGCCGTACCCGCATCCGAGCCCCCGCCCCCGGCACCGGGGAAGCCCGGCGACCCGGCCGAGCCCGCCGGGCGCGTACGGGCTCCCGCCGCTCCGGCCGGGTCCGGCCCCGTACCGCCCGTACCGCCGCCGGGGCCCCCGGCCGCCGAAAGTTCCGTACGGCCCGCCGCGCCGGATCCCGGGGACACGGCCCATGACGGCGCGCGCCCCGGCCCGGAGGGCTCCCTGAGCGCCCCCGGGCGCCCCGGAGCCGCCCCCGAGTGGTTCCTGCGCCCCGGGGACCCCCGAACGCTTCCGGCGGCCACCCCGCCCCTGTGGCGGCGGCTCGCAGCCCCTCTGGGGACGATCGCCGCCGTCGGCGCCGCCTTCGCCTATGTCGGGACCGTGGACCCCAACGAACCCGGCCACTACCCGACCTGTCCCCTGCTCCGCCTCACCGGCATCTACTGCCCCGGCTGCGGCGGGCTCCGCAGCGCGCACGCCTTCGTCCACGGCGATCTCGGCGCCGCCTTCGGCGCCAACGCCCTCGCCGTCGTCGGCTACGGAGTCTTTCTCGCGCTCTGGGTCCTGTGGACGGTCCGGGCCGTCCGGGGCGTCCCCGGGGCGACCTGGCGGATCGCCGTACGGCCCTTCTGGTGGTGGGTGACGGGCGCCGTCGTGCTGGTCTTCAGCGTGCTGCGGAACCTGCCCTTCGGCTCCGCGCTGGCCCCCTGACCAGGCCCGTCGCACCTCCGCGCGGTCCCAGCCCGTGGGACGGGCCGCCACCGGATGCGGGGCGGGCCGCGTGCTGCGGATACCATCGAGATGAACGATGCTGATCAGCATGACCGTCCCGGAAGGGGGCCCCTCGCGTGAGTGTGCTCGACGAGATCATCGAAGGCGTGCGCGCCGACCTCGCGGAGCGGCAGGCGCGGGTCGGCCTCGACGAACTCAAAGAGCTCGCCGCCAAGGCCCCGGCCGCCAAGGACGGCGCCGCCGCGCTCCGCGGTGAGGGCGTCCGGGTCATCTGCGAGGTCAAGCGGTCCAGCCCCTCCAAGGGCGCCCTGGCCGCGATCGCCGACCCCGCCGGGCTCGCCGCCGACTACGAGGCGGGCGGCGCCGCCGCCATCTCCGTCCTCACCGAGCAGCGCCGTTTCGGCGGCTCCCTCGCCGATCTGGAGTCCGTCCGGGCCCGGGTCGACGTCCCCGTGCTGCGCAAGGACTTCATCGTCACCGCGTACCAGCTGTGGGAGGCCCGGGCGTACGGCGCCGATCTGGCGCTGCTGATCGTCGCCGCCCTGGATCAGGAGGCACTGGTCTCCCTGATCGAGCGGGCCGAGTCGATCGGGCTGACCCCGCTGGTCGAGGTGCACGACGAGGACGAGACCGAGCGCGCCCTGGCCGCCGGTGCCCGGGTCATCGGCGTCAACGCCCGCAATCTGAAGACCCTGGAGGTGGACCGCTCCACCTTCGAGCGGGTCGCCCCCGAGATCCCGGCGCATGTCGTCAAGATCGCCGAGTCCGGGATCCGCGGTCCGCACGATCTGATCGCCTACGCCAACGCGGGCGCCGACGCCGTCCTGGTCGGCGAGTCCCTGGTCAGCGGCCGTGACCCCAGGACCGCCGTCGCCGACCTGGTCGCCGCGGGCGCCCACCCGGCGCTCCGGCACGGGCGGGGCTGACCCCGCCGTGCCCGGCACCGTCCGCCGCCCGCGCCCGGCCACCGGGGTGGTGTCCGCGCGTCTCGCGCGCGGCTGCCGTCCCCGTGGCTGCCGCGCCCCGGCGCGACGGGTGCACGGCCGCCGGGTGCGGTATGTGATCGGTTCCGAGCCGGGCCAGGTCAACGGGATGCGATGGCCCCGCGGCCGGGCAAGCCGCTGACCCCTTCGCCGACGCCCGCGCGGTGCGACCGCGGGCCCGGGTGACCTGAGCGTTCCGGTTACCCGTGGCCCGGTGTACCCGTACGGCCGCCCGTACCCCGGTGGCCGGCCCCAGGCCGGGGCATGCGTACGCCCCTCCCGAACGACGATCAGATCCGCACACCAGGCTGGGGGCCGCGGGCCCCCGAGGAGTACGCCGGATGACCTCTTCCGCTTCCGCAGAATCCTTTGACTTCTTCGTCCCCGACCCGGAGGGACGGGTCCCGAACGCCGCGGGCTACTTCGGTGCCTTCGGCGGCAAGTTCATCCCCGAGGCCCTCGTCGCCGCCGTCGACGAGGTCGCCGTCGAGTACGACAAGGCCAAGGCCGACCCCGCCTTCACGGCCGAACTGACCGACCTGCTGGTCAACTACACGGGCCGGCCCAGCGCGCTGACCGAGGTGTCCCGGTTCGCCGAGCACGCCGGGGGCGCCCGGATCTTCCTCAAGCGGGAAGACCTCAACCACACCGGCTCGCACAAGATCAACAACGTGCTCGGGCAGGCCCTGCTCACCCGCCGGATGGGCAAGACCCGGGTCATCGCCGAGACCGGCGCCGGACAGCACGGGGTGGCCACCGCCACCGCCTGCGCCCTGTTCGGCCTGGAATGCACCATCTATATGGGCGAGATCGACACCCAGCGGCAGGCGCTGAACGTCGCCCGGATGCGGATGCTCGGCGCCGAGGTCGTCCCGGTCGCCTCCGGCAGCCGCACCCTGAAGGACGCCATCAACGAGGCGTTCCGCGACTGGGTCGCCAATGTCGACAACACCCACTACCTCTTCGGCACGGTCGCCGGACCCCACCCCTTCCCGGCCATGGTCCGCGACTTCCACCGGGTGATCGGCGTCGAGGCCCGCCGCCAGATCCTGGAGCGCGCCGGACGGCTGCCCGACGCCGCCGTCGCCTGCGTCGGCGGCGGATCCAACGCCATCGGCCTCTTCCACGCCTTCATCCCGGACGCCGGGGTACGGCTGATCGGCTGCGAGGCCGCGGGCCACGGCGTCGACAGCGGGGAGCACGCCGCCACCCTCACCGTCGGCGAACCGGGGATACTCCACGGCTCCCGTTCCTATGTCCTCCAGGACGACGAGGGCCAGATCACCGAGCCGTACTCGATCTCCGCCGGGCTCGACTACCCCGGGATCGGCCCCGAGCACGCCTATCTCAAGGACAGCGGCCGGGGCGAGTACCGCCCGGTCACCGACGCCGAGGCCATGGAGGCGCTGCGGCTGCTCTCGCGTACCGAGGGCATCATTCCGGCCATAGAGTCCTCGCACGCCCTCGCCGGGGCCCTAGACGTCGGCCGCGAACTCGGCCCGGAGGGGCTGATCGTGGTCAGTCTCTCCGGCCGCGGCGACAAGGACATGGACACCGCCGCCCGCTACTTCGGGCTGTACGACGGGGAGGACGCGAAGTGACCGGGAACGTACGTCTGCTGGACGAGACACTGGCCGCGGCGAAGGCCGAGGGCCGGGCCGCCCTGGTCGCCTATCTCCCGGCCGGATTCCCCACCGTCGACGGCGGGATCGCCGCCGCCACGGCGGCGCTCGAAGGCGGCGCCGACATCGTCGAGATCGGGCTGCCGCACAGCGACCCGGTGCTGGACGGACCGGTGATCCAGACCGCCGACGACATCGCCCTGCGCGGCGGTGTACGGATCGCCGACGTCCTGCGCACGGTCCGCGAGACCCACACCGCCACCGGCAAGCCCGTACTGGTGATGACGTACTGGAACCCGGTCGACCGCTACGGCGTCGAGCGGTTCACCGCCGAACTCGCGGCGGCGGGCGGCGCGGGCTGCATCCTGCCCGACCTGCCCGTCGAGGAGTCGGCGCTCTGGCGGGAACACGCCGCCAAGCACGGCCTCGCCACGGTCTTCGTCCTCGCCCCCAGCAGCCGGGACGACCGGATCGCGACCATCACCGAGGCCGGATCCGGCTTCGTCTACGCCGCGTCCCTGATGGGCGTCACCGGAACCCGTGAGTCCGTCGGGGCGCAGGCGGAGGATCTGGTACGGCGCGTCCGCGCCAAGACCGAGCTGCCCGTCTGTGTCGGGATCGGGGTCTCCACCGCCGCCCACGCCGAGCAGGTCGCCGCCTTCGCGGACGGGGTGATCGTGGGCTCCGCCTTCGTCAAGCGGCTCCTCGACGCCCCCGGCGCCGAGGCCGGACTCGCGGCCGTCCGAGAGCTGGCCGCCGAACTGGCCGCCGGGGCGCGCGCGGGCGCGCGGGCCGCCCGGACGTGAGCCCGGGCCCGGCTTCCGTACGCCGGGCCGGTGTTTCGTACGGATAGCTCGTACGGGTGGATCTGGACCGGGGAGGCGCGGGTGCGCCTCCCCGGTTCGTTTGCCGGGTGTGAACGAGAAGAACGACAAGAGCGCCAAGAACGCCAGGAACACAGCGGGTGGCGGGCGGCAGCGGTCCGCGCGCGAGCGGATCGAGCGGGAACACGCGCTGGAGCGGGCGCGCGAACGGCGGCGGCGGACCCTGATCGTCTCCTCGGCCGTGGTCGGCGTCCTCGGCCTGGCGGCCGTGGTCGGAGTGATCGCGGCCAACGCGGACAAGGGGAGCGGCGGCAGCGACGGCAGCTCCACCGCGGGCCCGCTGCTGGCGCCCGCGGGCGCCGAGGGCAAGGGGCGGCTGGCGATCCCATTGGGCGCCGCCGACGCGCCCTCGACGCTCACCGTCTGGGAGGACTTCCGCTGCCCGGTCTGCGCCCAGTACGAGAACGTGATGCGGAAGGCCATCCACGACCTGGAGAACTCCGGTCAGCTGAAGGTCGAGTACCACTTCGCCACGATCATCGACGGGAACATGGGCGGCAGCGGCTCGCTCCGCGCCGCCAACGCGGTGGCCTGCGCCCAGGACCTCGGCAAGTTCGCGCCGTATCACGATGTGCTCTACAAGAACCAGCCGCCGGAGCCGGACGACAAGTTCGCCGACAACGACTATCTGATCGAGCTGGGGGGCAAGGTCGAGGGGCTCGACACGCCCGAGTTCCGCAGCTGTGTGAAGGACGGCCGGCACGACTCGTGGGTCGCCAAGTCGAACAAGGCGTTCGCGGAGGGCGGGTTCAGGGGGACGCCGACGGTACTGCTCAACGGGGAGTCGATCTTCCCGGAGAAGGGCGGTAAGCAGATCTCCCCGGAGAATCTGACGAAGTGGGTCGAGGAGGCGAACAAGGGCAAGAAGCCGGGAACGGTACCGCCCGCTTCATCTGATTCCTCCGGCTCCTCCCGTTCGTCCGAAGAGGGATCGTAAGTCGGGTTCCGTCAATCCCGTGGCGCTCCTGGTGACACTCCCGTCACCGGGAGCGGGCGGCCCGTCCGGCCCCGTTCCGGCGGGCTCCCGTACAGCCGCGGACGGCGGGGAGGGCCATGAGTTATTCAGACGTTGTCCCGGCCGCTTGCCGGTTCCACTGCTAAGCAGGGTAGCGTCGGACCCGTCATGGACCTTGCCTACATTCCGAGCCCGTCCTCCGGAGCGATCCACCTGGGACCGCTGCCGCTGCGCGGCTACGCACTCTGCATCATTCTCGGTGTCTTCGTGGCCGTCTGGTACGGCAACAAGCGCTGGATCGCCCGCGGCGGCACGGCCGGGACCGTGGCCGACATCGCCGTCTGGGCCGTGCCCTTCGGCCTGGTCGGCGGCCGTCTCTACCATGTGATCACCGATTACCAGCTGTACTTCAGCGACGGTAAGAACTGGGTGGACGCCTTCAAGATCTGGGAGGGCGGGCTCGGTATCTGGGGCGCGATCTCCCTCGGCGCCGTCGGCGCCTGGATCGGCTGCCGCCGCCGGGGCATCCCGCTGCCCGCCTGGGCCGACGCCCTGGCGCCCGGAATCGCCTTCGCCCAGGCCATCGGCCGCTGGGGCAACTGGTTCAACCAGGAGCTGTACGGGAAGCCGACGGATCTGCCGTGGGCGCTGGAGATCTCCGAGGGCCCGAACCGGGTGGCGGGCACGTACCACCCGACCTTCCTCTACGAGTCCCTCTGGTGCGTCGCCGTCGCGCTGCTGGTGATCTGGGCCGACCGGCGCTTCAAGCTGGGCCACGGCCGGGCCTTCGCGCTCTACGTCGCCGGATACTGCGCGGGCCGCGCGTGGATCGAGTACCTCCGGGTCGACGAGGCTCACGAGGTCCTCGGACTCCGGCTCAACGTCTGGACGGCGCTGGTCGTCTTCGTCCTCGCGGTGGTCTACATCGTGGTCTCGGCGCGGCTGCGCCCGGGCCGGGAGGAAGTCGTCGAACCGGGTGCGCCGGGTACCGGGACCGGTGCCGCGGCCGACGCCGACGGGTCGGCCGACTCCGGTACGGAGGGCGGCCAGGCCGCCGCTCCCGGTGACGTCGCGGACGATGCCGGGGACGGCGACAAGGACGGTTCCGGGGACGGCAAGTCCGGGACCGGTAACCGGGACGCGACGGCGGAGGCCGGGACGCAGCCCTGACGTCCCTTCCGGCCGGGATCTGGGCCGTGTCGTCAAAATGGCGCCGTCCGCCCGAAGGGCGTCGCGGGCCAGGCGGGATTCTGACGACACGGCCCACCACGGCGAAGACCTCCGCTGTGGTGGGAGCTTTCCGGGAACTCACCGCACCGGAGGTCTTCGTGTGCCGCCGGACGGCTCCGCCCGGTCGGAGGGCAGGGCTCGTTCCACGGTGTCGACGACGGTGACCCGGCCCCTGTCTCCGGGGTCGGGATCCGGCATGATCGATTCCGGGTCGACGAGATAGACCTCGTGGCCGTCGAGTGTCAGCCGGCGGACGACTTCCAGGATCATGCGCCGGGCCACGTCGTCGATCGCGTAGACCATCGTGAGGTCCACGGCCACCCGGGTCTCCCGGGGCTCCGAGTCCACGGCCTCACGAACGACTCTCTCGGCTCCGGCGAAGCCGATCCCTCCTTGCAGCTGGAAGACCCGTACCGCGTCCGGACCGCTGCCGACGTCATGGTTGGAGCGCACGACCGCCCGCGCGGCGGGCGGGACTCCCATCAGATGCAGCCCCATGTCGGACGAGAACCGTTCGAACAGGGACACCCCTCGCACGCTGTTCCCGTGAGGATCCAGCCGTGGCGAGAACGTGGCGATACCGATCTGGCCGGGGAGCGCGCCGATGATCCCCCCGGCCACGCCGCTCTTCGCGGGGATGCCGACCTGGGTCGCCCAGTCACCGGCCGCGTCGTACATTCCGCAGGTGAACATGACGCTCAGCACCTGACGCACCACCGGTTCGGGGATCACCCGCTCACCCGAGAGCGGATTCACCCCGCGGTTGGCCAGTGTCGCGGCCATCATGGCCAGATCTCGGGCGGTGACGAGCACGGAACACTGGCGGGTATAGCCGTCGACCACGGCTCGCGGGTCCTCGGTGAGGATGCCGTGGCTGCGGAGCATGTAGGCGATGGCGAGGTTGCGGTGTGCATGCTCCATCTCCGATACGCAGACCGCCTCGTCCGTCCTCAGCCTGCGGCCGGCGAAGGCGGAGAGGCCGTCGATCACCCGTTCGGTACGCTCCGCCGGTCCCAGGCCCTCCGGGCCGGTCAGCGAGTGTGCGGTGATCGCACCGGCGTTGATCATCGGATTGAGGGGGCGCCCCGTCTCGCTTTCGAGGGAGACCTCGTTGAACGCCTCTCCCGACGGCTCGACGCCGACTTTGGCGAGTACGGCGTCGAGTCCCCGGTCGGAGAGCGCCAGGGCGTATGCGAACGGCTTGGAGATCGACTGGATGGTGAATTCGGTATCGATGTCACCGGCGCCGTAGACCGCCCCCTGAACCGTGGCGAAGACCGCGCCGAGGCGTTCGGGATCCGCTGCCGCGAGTTCGGGGATGTACCCCGCCAGTTCGCCGGACGTCAGTGAGACGGCGTCTTCGAGCGCATCTGCCAGATAGTCGGGAATGACTGACCGCATGCGGTCCTCCTCTCACCGGATGCGCAGGCTTCGCATGCCGGTATCGGGGCTGCCGCCGCGTCGCGTGCGGCGCGGGGGCCGGGGACGGGAACGACCGGCGGGAGGCCGCCGGGGCGGGGGACCCCCCGGCGCCCTTCCTACTATTCGGGTTCCCCGGCTTCTCCGCCTGCTCTGCTTTCTTCGGGTTCTCTGCTTTCTTCGGGTTCTTCGGGTTCTTTCGCGGGAACGGTCAGGGCGCCACCCGACGGGCCAGGGCGAGGGTGCGTTCGGCCGCCGCGACGATCGCCGCGTCGACGAACCGGCCGTCGGGCAGGGCCTGGGCGCCGCCGTCGGCCGCCGCGGCCTTCACCACGGCCACGGCCGCCGAGATCTCCTCCGGGGCGGGGCGGAAGGCCCGTTCGATGACGGGGAGCTGGCGGGGGTGGATGGCGGCCCGGCCGACGAAGCCGAGGGCCCGGCCGTGCGTGCAGGACGCGTAGAGGGCGTCCAGATCGCGGATGTCGGGGAAGACCGACTGGACGGGCGGGGCGAGCCCGGCGGCCCGCGCGGCGATCACGATCCGGGAGCGGGGCCAGTCCAGGGCCGTACCGCCGTCCCGTACGCCGAGGTCGGCCCGCAGGTCGGCCTCGCCGATCCCGATGCCGTGGACGGCGGGGTGGGCGCTGGCGATGGCGTAGGCGTGCTCGACGGCCAGGGCCGATTCCAGCAGCGGATAGAGGGGGACGCCGGGGGCGAGCCCGGCGACGGGGGGAATGTCAGTGCCGTGTGTCACCTTGGGAACACGGAGAGCGCTCAGACCGGGCAGGCCGGTCAGGGTCTCGATCTCTTCGGGCGAGCGGGGGGAGTTGATCCGGACGTGGACGGGCAGCGGCTGGGGTTCGGTGAGCAGTTCGGCGGTGGCGGCGAGGGCGTATTTCTTCCGCTCGGGGGCGACGGCGTCCTCCAGGTCGACGATCACCACATCGGCGCCGGAGCGGATGGCCTTGTGGACGACCTCGGGGCGGTCGCCGGGGGCGTACAGATAGGTGAGGGGGATGGTCATACGGCACCCCGGGCGCGGAGCGCGGAGATATCGCCGGGGCCGAGACCCAGCTCGGTGAGGACGGCCTCGGTGTCGGCGCCGTGGGGGCGGCCGGGCCAGCGGATCGCGCCGGGGGTCTCCGAGAGCCGGAAGAGGACGTTCTGCATCCGGATGGTGCCCAGTTCGGGGTCCTCGACCTCGGTGACGGTGTCCAGCGCGCGGTACTGGGGGTCGTCCATCACGTCCCGGACGTCGTAGACGGGGGCGATCGCGGCCTCGGCCTTCTCGAAGGCGGCCAGGACCTCGGTACGGGGACGGCGGGCGATCCAGCCCCCGACGGCGGCGTCCAGTTCGTCGGCGTGCCCGGCGCGGCCGTTCCCGGAGGCGAACCACGGCTCGTCGATCAGCTCGGGGCGGCCGACCAGCCGCATCACCCGCTCCGCGACGGACTGTGCCGAGGTGGAGACGGCCACCCAGCGGTCGTCGGCGGTCCGGTAGGTGTTGCGGGGCGCGTTGTTGCGGGAGCGGTTGCCGCACCGGGGCTGGACATAGCCGAGCTGGTCGTACCAGAGGGGGCCCGGTCCGAGGACGGCGAGCATGGGCTCGATGATCGCCATATCGACGACCTGGCCGCGTCCGGTGGCGGTCCTGGCGGTGAGGGCCGTCATCACGGCATAGGCGGTGGCGAGGGCGGTGACGGAGTCGGCGAGACCGAAGGGGGGCAGGGTCGGCGGGCCGTCGGGTTCTCCGGTGGCGGCGGCGAAGCCGCTCATCGCCTCGGCGAGGGTGCCGAAGCCGGGACGGTGGGAGTAGGGGCCGAACTGGCCGAAGCCGGTGACCCGGGCGAGGACCAGCCGGGGGTTGGCCCGGCTCAGCTCGTCCCAGCCGAGGCCCCACCGCTCCAGGGTGCCGGGGCGGAAGTTCTCGATCACCACATCGGCGTCGGCGGCCAGCCGCAGCAGAGTGTCCCGGCCGTCGGGGGAGGAGAGGTCGAGGGTGACGGTCCGCTTGTTGCGGCCCAGCATCTTCCACCAGAGCCCCACCCCGTCCTTGGCGGGGCCGTGGCCCCGGGAGGGGTCGGGGCGGCGGGGGTGCTCGACCTTGATCACCTCGGCGCCGAAGTCGCCGAGCAGGGTGGCGGCCAGCGGACCGGCGAAGAGGGTGGCGAGATCGAGGACGCGGAGCCCGCTCAGGGCGGTGGCGGACGGCGGACGAGGACGGGGCGGACCAGGAGGGGAGGAGAGGCCGGTGGAACCCGGCGGTACGGGCGAAGGCGCGGGCGAAGAGGCGTGGGGAGGCGTCATGAGGCGCTGCCGATCTCCGGGTCGGATTCGGATACGGGGACGGACGGGGTCCCGGCGGACGCGGCCGGAGTTCCGGCCGACAGGGTCGCCAGGGAGCTGTCCGCGGGCGCGGTGGTGGCGTAGGCGGTGTCGATCTCGGGGCGGTAGGGCATCGAGACCGACGCGCCCTCACGGCCGACGCAGAGGGCCGCCGCACAGGTCGCCCAGCGCAGGGCGGACTCCACGGGGCGGCCCTCGCCGAGGGCGACGGCGAGGGCGCCGGTGAAGGCGTCACCCGCGGCGGTGGTGTCCACGGCGGTCACCCGGGGCGCGGGGACGGTGAGCCGGGTGCCGTCCCGGTCGGCGTAGAGACAGCCCCGGGCGCCCAGGGTGATCACCACCCGGGGGACCCGGCCGAGCAGGGCGTCGGCGGCGGCGCCCGGGTCGGTGAGCCCGGTCAGCAGGGTGGCCTCGTGCTCATTGGGGACCAGCAGATCGACGGTGGCGAGCAGCGGGGGCGGCAGCGGCCGGGCGGGGGCGGGGGTGAGTACGGTCCGTACGCCGTGCCGGCGCGCGGTCCCGGCGGCCTCGACGACGGCGGAGAGGGGGAGTTCGAGTTGGAGGAGCAGGGTGTCGGCGGTGGCGATGAGCGCCTCGTCGCCGGGGCCGAGCGCCGTGACGGAGCCATTGGCGCCGGGGACGACGACGATCGCGTTGCCGCCCTCGTCGTCCACGACGACATGGGCGGTGCCGGAGGGGCCGTCCGCCGTGTGCAGCAGATCGGTGTCCACCCCGGACGCCTCCAGGGTGTGGCGCAGCCGGGGTCCGAAGGGGTCCGTACCGACCGCGCCGATCATCGCCACGGTGCCGCCCGCGCGGGCGGCGGCCACGGCCTGGTTGGCGCCCTTGCCGCCGGGGACCGTGCGGAACGCGCGGCCGGTGACGGTCTCGCCGCGCCGCGGGGCGCGGTCGACATAGGCGACGAGGTCCATATTGGTGCTGCCGAGTACCACGATGGCTGTCATGGGCGGAGCGCCTCCTGGTGGGTGAGCCGGGCGAGGGTGTCGAAGCCGATGCCGTCGAATCCGGTGACGGAGCTGGCGAGCCGGTTGCGCAGGGGCGCGGTCCAGCGGCCGGGCAGCCGGTCGGGGTGCCCGGCGAGCAGCCCGGCGACCGAGCCAGCGGTGGCGCCGTTGGAGTCGGTGTCCCAGCCGCCGGAGACGGCCCGGCAGATGGAGCCGGAGAAGTCGCCGTCGGCATGGGTGAGGGCGGCGGCGAGCAGGGCCGCGTTGGGGACGGAGTGGACCCAGTGGTAGTGGCCCAGTTCCCGGTGGAGCCGGTCCACGACGGTGTCGAAGTCGGCTTCCGCGCGAGCCGTGGCGATCCCCAGCCGGACGGCCCGGGCCAGCCGCGACGCCGGTGGTACGACGGTCAGTCCGGTGGCCAGCGCCTGGTGGACGGTGATCGCGGACCCGGCCGGGCCGTTCGCGCGGTGCGCCGCTCCGCCGGTCTTGCCGCGGCCCGCCGGTACGCCGCCGGTCGTTACGCCGCCCGCCGCGCAGGCGATCGTCGCCGCGATGAACATGGCGGCGTAGACACCGTTCCCGGTATGGCTGAGTACCGCGTCCCGGTGGGCCTGGGCCGCGGCCGCGCCCGGGTTGCCGGGATGCGTCCAGCCGTGGACGTCCGCGCGGATCGCCGCGCCGATCCACTCCCGGAACGGATTGCGGTACCGGGCGGTGTACGGCGGTTCGATCCCGCAGAGCAGATTGCGGTAGGCGATCCGCTCGGCGGTGAACGTCCGGCCGGCGGGCAGTTCGTCCAGCCAGAGGGCGGCGACGTCCCGGGTGCGGAAGCCGCGGCCGTACCGGCGGAGCAGCAGCAGATTGAGCAGCGGGTAGTTGAGGTCGTCGTCCTCCGGCATGCCGTCGATGTTCTCGGCCAGCGACGTGGGCGCGGAGCGCCGGTTCCAGGGATGGGCCCGGGCCAGTTCCGGGGGCAGCCCCTCGGCGGTGAACCAGCTCCGCAGCGGCCAGTTCCCGGTGGCGGCGGCCAGGGCCCGGATCCCGGCGAGCGGCAGCTTCTCCACCGGCTTCCCCAGCAGACACCCGGCGGCCCGGCCGAGCCAGGCGGCGTGCAGCGCGTCCTCGTAGGCCGTCGCGGGGGCGGCGGCCGGGTCATCGGGGCGGGCGGCGCGGTCCGGTACGGGGGCGCGGGCCGCGTGGAGGGCGTCCTCGTATGCCCCGGGACGGGATTCGGGGGCGGGGCGGGGGCTGTGTCCGGACCCCGGGGAACCGTGACCGGAGCCGGAGCCGGAGCCGGTCGCGGGGACGGCCTGGTCGGTTCGGGCGGCGTGGAGGGCGTCCTCGTACGGCCCCGGAGCCGACTCGGGTGTGGTCGGCGGGTGGGCGCGGTGCCGTACGGGGCCGCCGGGCTGTGGGGCTTCGTCGGCGGCGGCCGGTGCGGGGCAGGTCGTCCGGCCTCTGGGCGGGGCGGGCGAGGCGGGCCAGTCGGGGCAGGCGGCCAGTACGGCGGCCAGATCGGTGGGCTCGCGCTCCTCGACGTCGCCGGTCAGGGCGGCCAGTTCGTCCAGCAGCCGGCCCGCGACGGACCGGGGCCGCGGCCCCGCGGGCGAGCCGGAGGCCCCGCCCACAGGAGGAGCGGCCGTTCCGCCCGCAGCCTCCCAAGCGGCGGCCACCGCCGCGACGGTCGCCGGGTCGCGCCCGTCCTCGACGGCCTGGCGGAGTTCATGGGCGACGAGGTCCTCGGGCTGTACCCAGGTGAGCCGGAGCGCGCCGGACCGGTCGGCGCGCGGCGGCGGGGGTGGTGTGCCGAGCTGTCCGGGCAGCGCGGTCGCGGTCATCGGCGTACCCCCCGCAGCCCGGCGCCGGGTGGGCCGGCGGTCACCGGGCCTCCTCCGTCAGCCGGGCGAACGCGGTCTCGTGCGCGCGGCGCCGGGCCGTGTCCCGGGCGAATACCTCCCGGGTGACCGAGGCGAGGTCCCGGGCCGGGGCGTCCAGATCGAGCCGGCTGGCCTCGGCGACGGTCTTCGCCCAGTCGCGCGGTACGGCCGCCGAGCCGTGCAGCGCCCCGGCGATCGCACCCGCCATGGTGGCGATGGAGTCGCAGTCCCGGCCGTAGTTGACCGATCCCAGGACGGTACGCCGGTAGTCGCCGCCGCCGATCAGCAGCATGCCGAGGGCGATCGGCAGCTCCTCGATCGCGTGCAGCCGGGAGGGGCGGCGGGCGCCGAGTCCGGGCGCCCGGTAGTCGGCGCCGACCGTGTCGAAGGGCGCGATCGCCGTCCGCAGCGGGGCGAGCGCCGGTTCGAAGTCCGTATGGCGGACGGCGACTTCCGCGACCGCCTCGATCGCCGCCCGGGTGCCGTCCTTGGCCAGCGACAGCGCCGTGTCGACGACCGAGGCGGGGGTGGCGTCCGGTGCGCAGGCCGCCGCGACCGCCGCCGCGAAGACCCCGGCCGCCTCCCGTCCGTAGGACGACTGATGGGCGCCCGCGACGTCGATCGCCTCGCGGTACGCCGCCCCGGGGTCGGCCGCGTTGACCAGCCCGACCGGGGCCATGTACATGGCCGCGCCGCAGTTCACGATGTTGCCGCCGCCCGCCTCGCGCGGGTCGACATGTCCGTAGTGGATCCGGGCCACCAGCCACTTCTCGGCGAGGAAGATCCGCTGCAGCGGCAGCGCCTCCGCCTCCAGTTCGGGGATCCACCGGGGGGTCCCGAGCAGATCGGGTACCAGGTGCTCGGCCACGGAGTAGGCGTCGAGATGGTCGCGTACGGCCGCGTACACCCGGATCAGCGCGTGGGTCATCAAGGTGTCGTCGGTGACGTGTCCGTCGCCCTTGTGGTACGGGGCGACGGGGCGCGCGGTGCGCCATCCGGCACCGTGCCACGGCCCGACGATCCCCTGGACCCGGCCGCCGTGCCGTTCGGTGATCTGCTCGGGTGTGTACCCCTCGACGGGGCCGCCCAGGGCGTCACCGACCGCCGCGCCCGTCAGCGCGCCCGCGATCCGGTCGTCGAGTCCGGGCGATGTGTGTGGTGTTGGCGTCATGTCGGAATTGTCCACCCGGGGTGGCCGGTTCCCCGGGTGCCAGCCGCTCGGCGAGTTCCACCAGATCCGTACCCGCGAGCCGGGGCAGGGCACAGCCCGCGAGGGTCCGGCACGCCTCGCGCCAGGACTCGGGTACGGCTCCGCCGCCGCCGAGCGCGCCGGTCAGCGCCCCGGCGAGGGCGGGCGCCGAGTCCGCGACCCGGGAGAGGCAGGCCGCCGTCGGCACGGCCTCGGCGACCCGGCCGCGGGCCGCCGTCGCCACGGCCAGCGCCACCGGGACGGTCTCGGCCGCCGCGATGCCGTAGCTGTAGACATGGTCGACGATCTGATGCTCCAGCAGCGGTACGAGGGCGAACGCGGCGGCCTCGCCCGCCAGGGACCGGGCCAGCCGTACGGCGTGCCGGGCGTTGCGGCCGATCTCGGTGGAGCCGGGCAACTGGTCCACGGCGGCGGCCACCGCGCCGTCCACGTCGGCGCCGCCGAGCGCCGCGGCGACCGCGGCGGCCATCGCCCTGGCGCCGTACACCCCGTCACCGTCCTGGGTGTACCGGGCGTCGAACTCGGCGAGCGCGGCGGCGGCAACCGGGTCGCCGGGGTGGACGACCGCCAGCACGGCGGCCCGTACGCAGGCCGCGTCGTCGAAGTAGTGCGGATTGTCGTGGCCGGTCGCCGGGGGCCGCAGCCCGGTCGCCAGATTCCCCAGCCCCGCCCGGACGGAGATCCGGGCCCGCAGCGGCAGAACCGCCGACTCGACCTCGGGCGCGCGGGCCGCCGCGGCGGCGACCTCGGCGGCGAGGGAGTTCCACGCCAGATCGACGGCCGCGCGCGGGCGGTGCTCCGGGGGGAGCGCCGCGAAGAGTTCCCCGGCCGCCGTCAGTACGGTCTCGGCCGCGAAGGCGGCCCACTCGGCGTCGTCGGACGGGCCCAGGCGGAGCGGCTCCGGCGGCTGGTTGAGCGCGATCGGGACAGGGAGGGTCGTGGTGGCGTTCTGCTCGGCGAAGGTGTCCAGCTCCCGGGTGAGCCGCCGGGTCCACTCGGGCATCCGGGCCGCCCGGTGCCGGGCGGCGGGCCATCCGGCGGCGTCCCCGGCGGCCAGCCCGAGCAGCAGCCCTTCCACGGCCCGCTCGGCGGGCCCGGCCGTCTCACCGGCGCTTGTCGCTGCCGGGGCGGTGCCTGCGGCGGTCCGGATCCGGGCGGCGGCACCCGCGCGGGTACGGGCCCGGGGCGAGAGCGCCGGGGCCTGGTCCGGACAACGGGCCGCCGACGTCCGGCGGCCCGGGGGCGCGCCGCCGCTCCCCTCCGGCGGATCCGGGGGGCGTACGGAGGCACCGGCACCCGTACCCGTACGGGGCTCGGACGCGCCCGGCACCGGGGGAGGAGCACCGTCGGGCGCGGCGCCGTCCGGACCGAGGGCCTCCGCCCCGGGGAGGCGGACCGTTCCTGCGGCCGATGCCGATGGCAGTGCCGGTGCCGGGAGCGCGTCGGTGTCGTCCCGTCGCGTCCGGCGGTCGCGTCGTACGCGGTTCACCGGCGGGCCCTCGGCACCCGGCCCAGGACCGGCCGCCCGCGCCGGATCGTGCGGCGTACCGGCCGTCATGACGCCGCCCGGGGGCCGCGCCCCGGCCGCGTACCGGAGAGCGCGCCGTCCGGGGCCGTTTCGGGAGCCGGGTCCGCGTCCGGGGCCGTATCCGTACCGCCTGCCGCGGTCGCGTCGGGCGGCCGTTCCCCGGGCGGCTCCGGCGACTCGTCGGGGACCAGCAGATCCGCGACGTCCAGGATGTGCTGGCCCGCCATCGACGGCAGACAACTGCCCCGGACCGGCCCGATCGCCGCCGCCCACTCCGGGGGGATCGCCGACGCGCCCCGTACCGCACCGGCCAGCGCGCCCGCGACCGCCGCCGTCGTATCGGCGTCCCGGCCCATGTTGACCGCCGTGAGGACCGAGGCGCGGAAGTCGCCCCGGGCCGCCGCGAACGCGCCGAACGCCAGCCCCACCGCCTCCGGCGCCAGATCCGTCCACGGATAACCGCCGATCACCACCGAGGAGCGGACCGCCCGCTCCATCGTCAGGGTGTCCGGATAGGAGCGTTGCGCGGTGACCACCCCCCGGCGCAGGGAGCGGGCCGTCCACGAGTCCATCGGGATCACCGACAGGGCCGCGCCGATCACCCCGGCCGGGCCCGCGCCCGCCATCGCGGCCGCGACGCCCGCCGCGACCGCCTGCCCGCCGAAGATGCCCTCGCCGTCATGGCTCACCGAACCGTCGATGGTCACCAGCCGGGCCGCCTCCAGCGGACGGCCCGCCGCGAACACCCCGAACGGCGCCGCCCGCATGGCGAGTCCGTCGCTCCACGCGTGCCGGTGCTGGGCCGAGATCGGGGCGGCCAGTCCCCGGCGGAGATTCTCCAGCGTGCCCCGCTCGCTGAACCCGGCGCCGCGGAAGGGCCCCTCGTCGAGATCGGCGATCCAGTGGTGCCACGCCCGCTCGACATGGGCCACCGTCAGGGCCGAGCCGTGCCGGGCCAGCAGCAGCCCGGAGAAGATCGCGTACTCCGTGTCGTCCGTCCCGGCCGGATCATGGGTGACGAAGCCCTCGATCCGGCCCCAGCGGCGGCGGATCTCGGACGGCCGCATGTTCTCCGCGGGCGCGCCCAGGGCGTCGCCCACCGCGAGACCCAGCAGCGCGCCGCACGCCCGGTCGCGCAGGGCGGGCGCGGGGGCGGCGGCGGCCGGGTCCGCCGAGGACAGCGGCGCGCCGTCGAACGGATCGGCGGGATTGCATGCAACCAACTCCATGGAGCGGGCCCCTTTCGCGCGCGCGAGCCTGTCGTCTGCATCTGTGCCATACGCACACCGCCGACAGACCGAGAAACGCCGATAAAGAATGAGAAACGCCGCTGTTACCCGGAATGTCACCCTACGGAACTCAGGTAAGTATGGACTGCCTTGCTGGCGAGCCCCTTACATCGCGCGTATTTTCGATGGTGTTCGAGGGGGTGGAGCGGAAGGTTCCGCCGATAGGCGACGGGTTGACGGGTCCGCCCGGCATGCCCGGGATACGGCCGACCGGCCGTCGCGCCCGGAATCCGGTGTCCGCGCGACACCGGGAGCCCCCGAGGACGTGGCACGGCAAGGCAAGGGGAGAAACAGAGTGGCCGTCATCGAATCCGTCGCGAGCCTGCACGAGGCGCACCGCGACAACCACACGCACCGCGACGTCAACGGCGGCTGGCTGCGGCCCGCCGTCTTCGGCGCGATGGACGGCCTGGTCTCCAATCTGGCCCTGATGACCGGAGTCGCGGGCGGCTCGGCCTCCCAGCAGACCATCGTCGTCACCGGGCTCGCCGGACTCGCGGCGGGCGCGTTCTCGATGGCCGCGGGCGAGTACACCTCGGTCGCCTCCCAGCGGGAGCTGGTCCTGGCGGAGCTGGCCGTGGAGCGGCGCGAGTTGCGCAAGCACCCGGACGACGAGCAGGCGGAGCTGGCGGCGCTCTACGTCTCCCGGGGCGTCGAGCCCGAACTGGCGCGGGAGGTCGCGGCCCAGCTCTCCCGCGACCCCGAGCAGGCCCTGGAGATCCACGCCCGGGAGGAGCTGGGGATCGACCCCGACGACCTCCCGTCGCCGACGGTCGCCGCGGTCTCGTCGTTCGGCGCCTTCGCGCTGGGCGCGCTGCTTCCGGTACTGCCGTATCTGCTGGGCGCGAGCGCCCTGTGGCCCGCCGTGCTGCTCGCCCTGGCCGGCCTCTTCGGCGCCGGTGCGCTCGTGGCACGTGTCACTGCCCGTAGCTGGTGGTTCAGCGGGCTGCGACAGCTCGCCCTGGGCGGCGGCGCGGCGGCGCTGACGTACGCCCTGGGCCATCTGATCGGCGCGGCGGTCTGACGCGGCGTCGCTGTTTTCGGGGGCGGGCCGAGCCGGGGGCCTCGGCTTGTTCGCGGGGCGCGGGCCGCCTGTGCCTTATGGGGCCGGTGCCCCGGGGAATCCGGGCCGCGCCCGGAGAGCTGCGTTTGTTCGCGGGCTGCGGGCCGTCGGCGGTCTCTCGCGCGGTTCCCCGCGCCCCTCGGAGGCCGGGCGCCCGCTTCCGGGGCCGCAGGTGGTTCCTCCGCGCCCCGGGGAGCCCGGGTCGCGTCCCTGGAATCGGCGCGGCTGTCTCCGTTCACGGGGTGGATACTCCGCCGTGACGTACCGGGCGGGTCACTCCACCGGGCCCGTGTCCCGGCGGGCTGCCCGGGGGCCGGGGCGGTGCCCGTCGGCGCCCTGGGCCCGGGCGGATACACTCGGGCGGACTTTCCGCTCCGGGGTGTCCACCCGGGGCTTCCCATGGCGTGCCGCGTCGGCGTCGCGCATGGTGGGGACAGCGCCGACCCCATCGCGAGACCCCGGCCGGACCGCCGGTTTCGGAGTGTGTGCCACGGGGCATGAGCCGTAGGCGCCGCGGGCAAAGAAGCCCGCTCCGCCTCCGGGCCCTGCGGTTGGCCGGGCCCCCGGCACAGATCCCGGCATGGATCCCAGGACCGTGTCCGTAAGCCTGCCGTACCCTGTCCGTAACCCCAGATTGTCCGCATGCTGGAATGTGGAATCCACTTTTCGGGAATCATTCCATCATGTAACCTGCACGAAATTTCGCAGAGGGCCAACGTCGTCCCTCGGCACAGCACATGCCACGACGACGACGGGAGAGCCGATGCGTTCCGACGCCTGGTCGCCCATGGACGGTCGCCCCGCCCCTCAGGGGATGTACGACCCCCGTAACGAGCACGACGCCTGCGGCGTCGGATTCGTGGCCACCCTCACCGGGGTGGCCAGCCATGAGCTGGTGGAACAGGCGCTGACGGTGCTCCGCAACCTGGAGCACCGCGGAGCGACCGGTTCGGAGCCCGACTCCGGGGACGGCGCCGGAATCCTGGTCCAGGTGCCGGACGCCTTCCTCCGCGAGGTCACCTCCTTCGAGCTGCCCGAGGCCGGCGCCTACGCCGTCGGTACCGCCTTCCTGCCCGTCGCGGGCGAGGACGGCGGCGACCCCACCGGCGACGCCGTCTCGCGGATCGAGACGATCGCCGAGGAGGAGGGCCTCACCGTCCTCGGCTGGCGCGAGGTCCCCGTCACCCCCGATCTGCTCGGCAACGGCGCCCGCGCCACCATGCCCGCCTTCCGGCAGATCTTCGTCACCGACGGCGAGAGCACCGGCCTGGTCCTCGACCGCAAGTCGTTCGCGCTGCGCAAGCGGGCCGAGCGCGAGGCCGGGGTGTACTTCCCGTCGCTCTCCGCCCGGACCGTCGTCTACAAGGGCATGCTCACCACCGGACAGCTGGAGCCGTTCTTCCCGGACCTGTCCGACCGGCGCTTCGCCACCGCGATCGCCCTGGTGCACTCCCGGTTCTCCACCAACACCTTCCCGAGCTGGCCGCTGGCCCACCCGTACCGCTTCGTCGCCCACAACGGTGAGATCAACACCGTCAAGGGCAACCGCAACTGGATGCGGGCCCGGGAGTCCCAGCTGGCCACCGAGGTCTTCGGCGAGCGCGACCTGGCGCGGATCTTCCCGGTCTGCACCCCCGACGCCTCCGACTCCGCCTCCTTCGACGAGGTCCTGGAGCTGCTGCACCTCGGCGGCCGGTCCCTGCCGCACTCCGTGCTGATGATGGTCCCCGAGGCATGGGAGAACCATGACTCCATGGACCCGGCCCGGCGCGCCTTCTACCGCTACCACTCCACGATGATGGAGCCCTGGGACGGCCCCGCCTGCGTCACCTTCACCGACGGCACCCAGGTCGGCGCCGTCCTCGACCGCAACGGGCTGCGCCCCGGCCGCTACTGGGTCACCGACGACGGACTGGTGGTCCTCTCGTCCGAGGTCGGCGTCCTCGACATCGACCCCGCCAAGGTCGTCCGCAAGGGCCGTCTCCAGCCGGGCCGGATGTTCCTCGTCGACACCGCCGAGCGCCGGATCATCGAGGACGACGAGATCAAGTCGACCCTCGCCGCCGAGCAGCCGTACGCCGAATGGCTCGCCGGGGGCACCATCGAGCTGGGCGATCTGCCCGAGCGCGAGCACATCGTGCACACCCACGCCTCCGTCACCCGCCGCCAGCAGACCTTCGGCTACACCGAGGAGGAGCTGCGGGTCCTGCTCGCCCCGATGGCCAGGACCGGTACGGAGCCGATCGGCTCCATGGGCACGGACTCCCCGATCGCCGCGCTCTCCGAGCGGCCCCGGCTGCTCTTCGACTACTTCACCCAGCTCTTCGCGCAGGTCACCAACCCGCCGCTGGACGCCATCCGCGAGGAACTGGTGACGTCCCTGCACTCGTCGCTGGGTCCCGGCGGCAATCTGCTGGACCCGACGGCCGCCTCCTGCCGCAGCGTCACCCTGCCCTTCCCGGTGATCGACAACGACGAGCTGGCCAAGCTCATCCACATCAACGCCGACGGCGACATGGCCGGGATGAAGGCCGCCACCCTCTCCGGTCTCTACCGGGTCGGCGGCGGCGGTGACGCCCTCGCCGCCCGGCTGGAGGCGATCTGCGCCGAGGCCGACACCGCGATCGAGGACGGCGCCCGGCTGATCGTCCTCTCCGACCGGCACTCCGACGCCGAGCACGCCCCGATCCCGTCGCTGCTGCTCACCTCGGCCGTCCACCACCATCTGATCCGGACCAGGCAGCGCACCAAGGTGGGGCTGCTGGTCGAGGCGGGCGACGTCCGCGAGGTCCACCACGTCGCGCTGCTGATCGGCTACGGCGCCGCCGCCGTCAACCCGTATCTGGCGATGGAGTCGGTCGAGGACCTGGTCCGCGCCGACACCTTCATCACCGGTATCGAGGCCGAGCGGGCCATTCGCAACCTGATCCACGCCCTGGGCAAGGGCGTGCTGAAGGTGATGTCCAAGATGGGCATCTCGACCGTCGCCTCCTACCGGGGCGCCCAGGTCTTCGAGGCCATCGGTCTGGAAGCGGCGTTCGTCGCCGAGTACTTCGACGGCACCACCTCCAAGATCGGCGGCGCCGGTCTCGCGGTGATCGCCGACGAGGTGGCCGCCCGCCACGCCAAGGCGTACCCCGCCTCCGGGCTCGCCCCGGCGCACCGCGCGCTGGAGATCGGCGGCGAGTACCAGTGGCGCCGCGAGGGCGAGCCGCACCTCTTCGACCCGGACACCGTCTTCCGGCTCCAGCACGCCACCCGCAACCGCCGGTACGACATCTTCAAGCAGTACACGGACCGGGTGAACGAGCAGTCCGAGCGGCTGATGACGCTCCGCGGCCTCTTCGGCTTCGCCGGGGGCCGTCCGTCCATCCCGCTGGACGAGGTCGAGCCCGCGTCCGAGATCGTCAAGCGCTTCTCCACCGGCGCGATGTCGTACGGCTCGATCTCCCGCGAGGCCCACGAGACGCTCGCCGTCGCCATGAACATCCTCGGCGGCAAGTCCAACACCGGTGAGGGCGGCGAGGACCCCGACCGGCTCTACGACCCGGCCCGGCGCTCCGCGATCAAGCAGGTCGCCTCCGGCCGCTTCGGCGTCACCAGCGAATACCTGGTCAACGCCGACGACATCCAGATCAAGATGGCCCAGGGCGCCAAGCCCGGCGAGGGCGGCCAGCTGCCCGGCCACAAGGTCTACCCGTGGGTGGCGAAGACCCGGCACTCCACCCCCGGCGTCGGGCTGATCTCCCCGCCGCCGCACCACGACATCTACTCGATCGAGGATCTGGCCCAGCTGATCCACGATCTGAAGAACGCCAACCCCAAGGCCCGGATCCACGTCAAGCTGGTCTCCGAGGTCGGGGTGGGCACCGTCGCCGCCGGTGTCTCCAAGGCCCATGCCGACGTCGTCCTGATCTCCGGCCACGACGGCGGAACCGGCGCCTCCCCGCTGACCAGCCTCAAGCACGCGGGCGGGCCCTGGGAGCTGGGCCTCGCCGAGACCCAGCAGACCCTGCTTCTCAACGGGCTGCGGGACCGGATCGTGGTCCAGACCGACGGCCAGCTCAAGACCGGCCGCGATGTGGTGATCGCCGCCCTGCTGGGCGCCGAGGAGTTCGGCTTCGCCACCGCGCCGCTGGTGGTCTCCGGCTGCGTCATGATGCGCGTCTGCCACCTCGACACCTGCCCGGTCGGGATCGCCACCCAGAACCCGGTACTGCGGGAGCGTTTCTCCGGCAAGGCCGAGTACATCGTCAACTTCTTCGAGTTCATCGCCGAAGAGGTCCGCGAGCTCCTCGCCGAGCTGGGCTTCCGTACGCTCCAGGAGGCCGTCGGCCACGCCGAACTGCTGGACACCGCCCGCGCGGTGAACCACTTCAAGGCCGAGGGCCTCGACCTGGCACCCCTGTTCCATGTGCCCGAGCTGCCCGAGGGCGCGGTCCGCCACGCCCTGATCGAGCAGGACCACGGACTGACCAAGGCGCTCGACAACCAGCTGATCAAGCTGGCCGCCGACGCGCTGGGCGCCGAGTCCGCCGAGGCCGCGCAGCCGGTCCGGGCCCAGGTCCCGATCCGGAACATCAACCGGACCGTGGGCACCATGCTCGGCCACGAGGTCACCCGCCGCTTCGGCGGCGCCGGGCTCCCCGACGACACCATCGACATCACCTTCACCGGCTCGGCGGGCCAGTCCTTCGGCGCCTTCGTGCCGCGCGGCATCACCCTCCGGCTCGAAGGCGACTCCAACGACTACGTCGGCAAGGGCCTGTCGGGCGGCCGGATCGTGGTCCGCCCCGACCGGGCCGCCGACCATCTCGCCGAGTACTCCACCATCGCGGGCAACACCATCGCCTACGGCGCCACCGGCGGCGAGATCTTCCTGCGCGGCCGGACCGGTGAGCGGTTCTGTGTCCGCAACTCCGGCGCGACCGTCGTCTCCGAGGGCGTCGGCGACCACGGCTGCGAGTACATGACCGGCGGCCACGCGGTCGTCCTCGGCGAGACCGGGCGCAACTTCGCGGCCGGTATGTCCGGCGGCGTCGCCTATGTCATCGACCTCGACCGGGACAACGTCAACCCCGGGAACCTGGCGGCCGTCGAACCGCTGACCGACACCGACCGGCGGTGGCTGCACGACGTGGTGCGCCGCCACCAGGAGGAGACGGGCTCCACCGTCGCCGGGAAGCTGCTCGCCGACTGGGAGACCAACGCGGCCCGCTTCAGCAAGATCATCCCGACCACGTACAAGGCAGTGCTCGCCGCCAAGGACGCCGCTGAGCTGGCCGGTCTCTCCGAGCAGGAGACCACCGAGAAGATGATGGAGGCGGCGATCAATGGCTGACCCCAAGGGCTTCCTGACCACCGGCCGCGAGGGCGCGCGAACCCGCCCGGTCGCCGAGCGCGTCAAGGACTGGAACGAGGTCTACGTCCCCGGCTCCCTGCTGCCGATCATCAGCAAGCAGGCCGGCCGGTGCATGGACTGCGGCATCCCGTTCTGCCACAACGGCTGTCCGCTCGGCAATCTGATCCCCGAGTGGAACGACTACGCCTACCGGGGCGACTGGTCCGCCGCGTCCGAGCGGCTGCACGCCACCAACAACTTCCCCGAGTTCACCGGGCGGCTCTGCCCCGCGCCCTGCGAGGCGGCCTGTGTGCTGGGCATCAACCAGCCCGCGGTCACCATCAAGAACGTCGAGGTCTCCATCATCGACAAGGCGTGGGACTCCGGGGACGTCACCCCGAGGCCCCCGGACCGGCTCTCCGGCAAGACCGTCGCCGTGATCGGCTCAGGCCCGGCCGGACTCGCCGCCGCCCAGCAGCTCACCCGGGCCGGGCACACCGTCGCGGTCTACGAGCGGGCGGACCGGATCGGCGGACTGCTCCGGTACGGCATCCCCGAGTTCAAGATGGAGAAGGTGCACATCAACCGCCGCATCGAGCAGATGCGCGCGGAAGGCACCAAGTTCCGGACCGAGGTGGAGATCGGCCGCGACGTCGACGCCGCCCAGCTCCGCCGCCGCTACGACGCGGTGGTGATCGCGGCCGGGGCCACCGTCTCCCGCGATCTGCCGGTCCCCGGCCGGGAGCTGAAGGGGGTCCACTTCGCGATGGACTACCTGCCGCTCGCCAACAAGGTGCAGGAGGGCGACTTCGTCGCGCCCCCGATCACCGCCGAGGGCAAGCACGTGGTGGTGATCGGCGGCGGCGACACCGGCGCGGACTGCGTCGGCACCGCCCACCGGCAGGGCGCGGCCTCCGTCACCCAGCTGGAGATCATGCCCCGGCCGGGCGAGGAGCGGATCGCCGGACAGCCCTGGCCGACGTTCCCGATGCTCTACAAGGTCACCTCGGCCCACGAGGAGGGCGGCGAGCGGGTCTACTCGGTCTCGACCACCAGCTTCGAGGGCGACGAGGACGGCAACGTCCAGGCGCTGAACCTGGTCGAGGTCGAGTTCGTCGACGGCAAGCTCACCTCCAAGCCCGGCACCGAGCGCCGGATCCCGGCCCAGCTGGTCACCCTGGCCATGGGCTTCACCGGCACCGACCAGTCCAACGGTCTGGTCGAGCAGTTCGGTCTGGAGCTGGACGGGCGCGGCAACATCGTCCGCGACGCCGACTTCGCCACCAATGTCGACGGGGTCTTCGTCGCCGGTGACGCGGGCCGGGGCCAGTCGCTGATCGTCTGGGCGATCGCCGAGGGCCGGTCGGCGGCCCGCGGGGTCGACCGCTATCTGACGGGGGCGAGCGAGCTGCCCGCCCCGATCCGCCCGACCGACCGCGCGCTCACCGTCTGACGCCCGGTCCCACCGAAGACGTCCCGTACAACGGCGTACGGAACTGAACGCGGCGCCCTCCCCGTCCCCGACCGGACCCGGGTGGGCGCCGCGGCGCGTTCCGGGGCCGTACGGGCAGTCGCGGAGCCCGTACGGGAGTCCGGGGCCGTACGGAAGGCGGCCGTACGGTGATCGTCCGCTTCGGGGTCCTTTTGTCGTACCGCTGCCGTAATCTCGGCATACGAATCACGCGGCTGCCGTCCGCGGGTCGAGGAACGGAGCCGTACGCATGGCCGTTTGGCGTACCGCCGGGGGACCGGCCATCAGTCTCAGCAAGGTCGAGGAGCGGGCCCCGGCCCTGGTGAGCCTCTACAAGTCGGCGGGCGCGTCTCTGCGCGGGCACGGAATGGACGGACTGCGGGCCGCCGTCTATCTCGTCATCGACTACTCCGGCTCGATGCGGGACTACTACAAGGACGGCAGTGTGCAGGCGCTGGCCGACCGGGTGCTCGGGCTCGCCTCCCACCTCGACGACGACGGCCGGGTCCCGACGGTCTTCTTCTCCACCGACGTCGACGCGGTCACCGAGATCCGGCTGGACGACCACCACGGCCGGGTGGAGCGGATCGCCGCCGGGCTCGGCCATATGGGAAAGACCAGCTATCACCTGGCGATGGACGCCGTCATCGACCACTACATCGACAGCGGTGCCACCGATCCGGCGCTGGTGGTCTTCCAGACCGACGGCGGCCCGATCAACAAGCTCGCCGCCGAACGGTATCTCTGCAAGTCGTCCAAGCTGCCGCTGTTCTGGCAGTTCATCGGCTTCGGCGACCCGAACAGCAGACAGTTCGACTTTCTGCGCAAGCTGGACGAGCTGCCGGTGCCCGCGAAGCGGCTGGTGGACAATGCCGGGTTCTTCCACGCGGGCACCGACCCCCGCCGGGTCTCCGACGCCGAGTTGTACGACCGGCTGGTGGGCGAGTTCCCCCGCTGGGCCGCGGCGGCCCGGGCCGAGGGCGTCATCGGCTAGAGCACGCCGGGTTCGCCCGCCGCCCGGCCACGGGCGGCGGTCAGCCGACGCCGGGGATCCAGTAGCGGTGCACCTCGGCGACCGTCGCGGGCGCCGGTGCCGTACTCCAGCCCAGCCCCTGGGCGACCGGCGCCGTCCTCGCCATGAAGGCGTCCATCGCCTCCCGGGACTCCCACAGGTCGTAGACGTCGAGCCCGGTCTCACCGGCGACGCACACATGGGCGAGAACGCCCTCGAAGGCATTGCCCGGCAGTGCCGCGAGCGCCGCGTTCAGCTCCTCGTACCGCTCGGTGGTCACCCCGGGCAGTTCGGCGTGCATATAGATCGCCATGGGTGCCTCCTCGGTGACGGGCCGTGCCTCCCCGTCGCCACGATGACGGCCTTGCGCCCACCACCAGCACAGCACGTCCACCGCTCGCCCGGGGCAATGGCGACGAAAAATGTCGGATTTTCCTCCGGGGCGGCCGCTCCCGGGGCCGGGCGCACCGGGGCCCGGCGCCGAGGGCGGGTGTACGGGGCGGATGCCGCCGGGCCCTCGACGCCGGCGGCGTCTCGCCGTGGGGGGTGATGCGCCTTTCCGGCCCGGCGCCGTCCGCGGCCGTCCGCGCGGTTCCCCCTGCCCCCGGCTCTCTGATTTACCGGGGGCCGGGGCCTCGGGTACGGCTCCGGTCCCGGCGGTGCTACCGGGGCGCGGTCTCCAGCAGCGCCACGATCTCGGCATGGCCCGTACCGCGCGAGGCGCCCGCGCGCGGGATCCCGTCCCGTACCACCTCCACCACCACGTTCGTTCCGTCCGGCCCCTCCTCCAGCCGGGTCACCGTCTCCAGCGGCCCCTCGTACGAGGCGGTGAGGACCGTCCGCAACTCGGCCGCCACGTCCCGCTCCCGCCAGGTCCGCGCCTCGGTGAGTGCGGCGTCGCGGCCCGGCGCGCCGTGCTCCAGCAGGATCCGTACCGTCGCCGCCGAGCCCCGTACGGCCGCCCCGACCAGGGGCAGTTCGCCGTGGCGGGAGGGCAGGGCGGGGTCGGCGCCGTGTTCCAGCAGGGCGCGGACCGTCTCCGCGTGGCCCTCCCGGACCGCCCAGGTCATCGCCGTGAAGCCGTCCGGCTCGGGCGCGTCGGGGCGGGCGCCGGCCGTCAGCAGGGCCCGTACCACCCCGGTCCGGCCGTGGACGGCGGCCCCGCACAGCGGCGAATCCCCGTCCTCGGACGGCCGCTCCGGATCGGCGCCCGCCGCCAGCAGCAGCCGGACGCTCTCCTCGTCGCCGTCGAGAACGGCCGCCAGATACAGGGCGGTCCCGCCGTCCTCGTCGGCCGCCTCCGGCGACGCCCCGGCGGCCAGCAGCCGGGCGATCGCCGCGCGATCGCCCTCGTACACCGCTGTGATCAGCTTCCGGTCCCGCGCGGAACGTCCTCGTGTCATCCGCCGACCCTATGGGCGGGCGGTCAGGTCTCGCATTCGAGAATCGTCCGGCAGAGCCCGCAGCGGGCCCTGACCCGGCCGCGGACCGGGACCCGGATCCGCTGATGACAGGTCGGGCAGGGGAAGGAGACCCGCAGCCCGCCGTCGGGGCCGGGCTCGAAGACGTAACCGTCCGGCGTGCCGGTGCTCCCGCCCGCCGGGCGGCCCCGCGCGTACCGCCGGTCCCTGGCGTACCGCTGCCGTCCCGTCCACCCCGCCGAGGTCAGCGGCGGCTGCCGGGCGTCCCGCAGCGCCCGGGCCCGGCCGCGGGTGTACGCCGTGTACCCCTGGGGCGAGGTGAACCACGGCGACGGGTCCTCGTCGTAGACCAGCGACCGCTTGGCGAGGACGTAGCCGAACTCCTCCGGGGTGAGATAGCCCAGCTTCTGCCGCGACACCCGGTCCTCCCGGAACGCGTCCAGCAGCAGCCAGCCCGCGCCCAGATACGTGGTCACGGTGTCGGTCAGGATCTCGTTGTCGCCGGTGTCGGGGAAGGCCAGGCCGAGCCGGTGCAGCAGGACATGCGTCACCTCGTGCGCCAGGGCCGCGCCGATATCCCGGCGATGGGTGCGGAATCGGTCGTTCAGCTCGATGAAGTACTCCGGACCGGCCGTCAGTTCGACACTCGCCGCGTACTCCATCGTCCGGAAGCCGACGATCATCCGGGCGTCGGGCAGCCGCAGATGGCGGACCAGGGCGCGGGCCACCCGCTGCGCCCCCAGATGGAGATCGTCGGCGTCGGGGAAGGCCACGTCGGCGGGGAGCACGCTCGGGGCGTAGGCGGCCAGGGCCTCGGGGGAGAGTCTGCGGTGCAGCGCCGTGATGGCGGCCCGGACGGTCGCCAGATGGGGAAAGCCGTGAACGACCGGCTCGGCGCCCCGGCCGGTGTCACCGGACCTGACTCCGCCGTCCCTCGCCACCACGGTCCGTACCCCCTGTACGACGTTCTGGCCCGCGTTCCACTGTACGGCGCGGTACGCCCCCGGCGCCCGGCGCGGGCCGCGCGCCCGGCGAGGTTCGGCCACTCCGCCGCCGGGCGGGCCCGCCCGGGCCGTCCGGAGCCCGGGCGGCGGCCGGCGTCCGGTCACCGGTCCAGCGGTATCCGGCCGATATCCGGGGTCGGCCGACCGCTGACCGATGGTCACCCTGGCCGGAAACCGCTCCTTGTGGCCGTTCGCGCGGGCTGCCCATAATTCGATCACGTCTTGTCGGGCCCATGACAGGTTTCTGGGTCTGTCGCCGGTCCCGGCCGGACGCGAAGGCACAGCCCCCCACGAAAGGCAGTCCCTTGAAGCTCCTGCGTACGCTCAAGAGATGTGTCGCGGCCACCGCGGTCGCCCTCGCCGCGCTCAGCCTCACGCCGTCCTCGGCCTTCGCCGCGCCCCCGCCGGTCGTCGGCGGCACCCGGGCCGCCCAGGGCGAGTTCCCCTTCATGGTCCGGCTCTCGATGGGCTGCGGCGGATCCCTGATCACCCAGCAGATCGTGCTGACCGCGGCCCACTGCGTCGGCCCGACCGGCAACAACACCAGCATCACCGCCACCGCCGGGGTCGTGGACCTGCAGAGCACCAGTGCGATCAAGGTCCGCTCCACCAAGATCTACCGGGCCCCCGGCTACAACGGCACCGGCAAGGACTGGGCCCTGGTCAAGCTGGAGCGGCCGATCAATCTGCCGACCCTGAAGCTCGCCGAGACGTCCGCGTACAACAACGGCAACTTCCAGATAGCGGGCTGGGGCGCCAACCGTGAGGGCGGCGCGCAGCAGCGCTATCTGCTGAAGGCCCAGGTGCCGTTCGTCTCCGACGCCTCGTGCCGGTCGGCCTACCCCGAGCTGGTCGACTCCGAGGAGCTGTGCGCCGGGCTGCCCCAGGGTGGCGTCGACACCTGCCAGGGCGACTCCGGCGGGCCCATGTTCCGCCGGGACAACGCCAACGAGTGGGTCCAGGTCGGCATCGTGAGCTGGGGCTACGGCTGCGCCCGGCCGAACTACCCGGGTGTCTACGCCGAGGTCTCGACCTTCGCGTCCCAGATCAAGTCGGCGGCGGCCACCCTGTAGCCACCGGCACCATCCGTACCGGCGGTACGGACGACGAGCGGGCGGCGGTCCCCACCGGGGGACGCCGCCCGCCTCCGTACGCCCCCGGGGCCGGCGCCCGGTCCGCCGTACCCGTCTCGTTCGCCCGCCCGTCCCGCTCGAACGGCCGCCCGGGCCGACCGCCCTCCCCGGGCCGACCGCCCTCCCCGGGCCGTCATGCCTGCCCTCCCCGGCCGTTCCGCCCGCCACGGTCCACACCGTGAACAGCCGGAGGCCGCCGCCTTCCGGCCCGCGTAAACTCGACCACCATGACCACCAGCGATATCGACGAGAACGTGCGCGCCGAACTGGACCGCCTGCGGGGGAGCATCGACAACATCGACGCGGCCGTGGTCCATATGCTCGCCGAGCGGTTCAAATGCACCCAGCAGGTCGGTCGGCTCAAGGCCCGTCACCATTTGCCCCCGGCCGACCCGGCGCGTGAATCCCGCCAGATCGAACGGCTCCGCGAGCTCGCGGAGTCCGCGAAACTGGACCCCGGATTCGCCGAGAAACTGCTTAATTTCATTATCGCCGAGGTCATTCGCCACCATGAGCAGATCGCGGACGGCGAGCAGACCGACGACGCTCCCGGGGACGCCGGAAACACCGCCGGCTGACCTCGGCGATTCCCGGCCGAAACGGCGAAAGGGGCCCCGGACCGGAAGGTCCGGGGCCTCTTGTGCATCCGGACGTACGCTGCCGGGCGCGCCCCCCGGCGGGACCGGCGCGGAGCACGGGGGAAGTAGCCCCGCGCCGGCCCCGTCAGGGCGTCCCGGCGGTCTCAGTCGCCGGGGCCGGCTCAGTAGATGTTGACGAAGCCCCACCACTTCCCGGCGTGGCTCTGGCAGTATCCGCTCGTCGCCGGGGTGACCTCGATATTGCGCGCGACCCCGGCCCGGCACTCGGACAGCTGCAGGTACGACGACAGGCAGCGGTAGCCCGGCTCGGCGGCCGGCGCGCCACCCGGACAGGAGAGCGCTCCCGCGTTCGGTGTCGCCGCCGGCCCGGGCGCGGCCTGGGCCGGGGAGATCAGTACACCGAACGCCAGTACGGCACCGACCCCGGCGCTCGCGATCAGCCTGCGAACCATCATGGTGATGTCTCCTTCTCCGAACGCTCCGTGAGCTTCGAATGCCTCGAACGCTCCGGATGCGGTGGCGGTCGTTTTCCCGGTCGGGGAAGCGCCGGAATTCCGGTACTCCCCGCGACCGGACGAGATCTACCCCTGGTATCGAGCAGCCAGACCTATCCCCGGGTTCGGAGCGGAATCCCGGCACGGGTGAAGGCACCCGCCCCCGGGGAAATCGGTTCACCTCGCCCGGCGAATACCGAAGAGCCCGCCATTACCGCGGGATAGCCCGGGAGATACGTTTGACCACATCCCCGGCGGTTTTCGGCCGAACACCACGGCCGGATTCCCGGCCGCCCCGGCCGATTCCATGACCACCGGCCGGAATCCCGCCGTTCGCCGGTCAAGCGGCGGGTCGCACGGCCCGGCGCACCCGGCGGCCCCGTACCGCCCCCGGTCGCACGGCTCCGCGCCGACGGGCGCACCCCCGACGGCGCTTCGGGCCCGTGCGCTCAGAGCGCAACCCCCACCCCATGTGCGAACCGGCCCCCATCAGGCAGCATGGCCCCTATGCCCGTACTGACGCGTGACGAAGCACAGAACCGAGCCCGGCTCCTCGATGTCCACCACTACACGATCGGTCTCGACCTGACCGCCCGTGCCGCCGAATCCGGCACGGGACAGGAGCCGGGCACGGGCGGTGCCGGCACGCCCGAGGACGAGATCTTCGGATCCCGGACCGTCATACGGTTCACCGCCCGGGCCGACGGGGACACCTTCGTCGAGCTGAAGCCCGCCGTCCTGCGCTCGATCACCCTCGACGGGACACCGCTCGACCCGGCCGCCCTCGACGACAACCGCTACCCGCTGGCCGGACTCACCGCCGGGGAGCACGAACTGGTCGTCGAGGCCGGGATGCGCTACTCGCGCACCGGTGAGGGCATGCACCGCTTCACCGACCCCAGCGACGGCGAGACCTACGTCTACACCCAGCTCTTCCTCGACGACGTCCAGCGCGTCTTCGCCGCCTTCGACCAGCCCGACCTCAAGGCCGTCTTCGAGGTCGAGGTCACCGCGCCGGAGCGCTGGACGGTCCTCGGCAACGGCATCGCCACCCACCGCGGCGACGGCGTCTGGAGCTGCGCGCCCACCCCGCCGCTCGCCACCTACCTCGTCGCCGTCGCCGCCGGGCCCTGGCACTCCGTCCGCACCGAGCACGCGGGCCTCCCGTTCGGGCTGCACTGCCGCCGCTCGCTCGCCGCACACCTCGACGACGACGCCGACGAGCTGTTCGAGATCACCCGCCAGTGCTTCGACCGCTACCACGAGAAGTTCGAGGAGCCGTACCCCTTCGACTCCTACGACCAGGCGTTCGTCCCCGAGTTCAACGCGGGCGCCATGGAGAACCCCGGCCTGGTCACCTTCCGCGACGAGTTCGTCTACCGCTCCGCCGTCACCGACACCGAACGGCAGACCCGGGCCATGGTCGTCGCCCACGAGATGGCCCATATGTGGTTCGGCGACCTGGTCACCTTCGCCTGGTGGGACGACATCTGGCTGAACGAGTCGTTCGCCGAGTACATGGGCTACCAGACCCTCACCGAGGCCACCCGGTTCACCGACACCTGGACCGACTTCGCGGCCAACCGCAAGCGCTGGGGGTACGAGGCCGACGAGCGGCCCACCACCCACCCCGTCGCCCCCGCGCCCGGCGCCGTCACCGACACGGCCTCCGCGCTGCTCAACTTCGACGGCATCTCCTACGCCAAGGGCGCCTCCGCCCTCCGCCAGCTCGTGGCCTGGCTGGGCGAGAAGGACTTCCTCGCCGGGATCAACATCCACTTCGCCCGCCACCGGTTCGGCAACGCCACCCTCGCCGACTTCATCGACTCCCTCGCCCGCGCCACCGACCGCGACGTGCACGCCTGGGCCGCGGCCTGGCTCGGCACCAGCGGTGTGGACACCCTGCGGCCCACCGTCACCGACGAGGGCGGCAACTGGACCCTCACCGTCGACCGCGACGGCGGCCGGCCCCACCGGGTCGCCGTCGCCGCCTACGACACCGACCCCGTCGACGCCACCAGGCTCGTCCCCCGGGCCCGCTTCGACCTCGACGTACCCGCCGGGGACGGCCCCGCCGAACCCCGGCCCGGCCGCCGCCCCGCACTCGTCGTCCTCAACGAGAACGACACCACCTACGCCAAGATCCGCTTCGACCGGGTCTCCTGGGAGACCGTCCGGGGCGCCCTGTCCTGTCTGCCCGAACCCCTCACCCGCGCCGTGGTCTGGAACGCTGCCCGCGACATGGTCCGCGACGGCGAACTCGCCCCCGCCGACTACCTGGAGACCGCCCGCACCCATCTTCCGCGCGAGACCGACCTCGCGGTCGTCCAGAGCGTCCTCGCCTTCTGCCGCGTCCAGATCGCCGACCGGCTGCTCCCGGCCGGGGAGCGGCCCGCGGCGCTCGGCACCATCCGGGCCGTCTGCCGCGACATCCTCCGCCGCACCGAGGACGGCAGCGACAGCGGACTCCGGCTGATCGCCGTCCGCCAGATCATCGACGCCACCTCCCAGCCCGAGACCATCCAGGAATGGCTGGCCGACGGCTCCGTCACCGGCGGCCCCGAACTCGACCCCGAGCTGCGGTGGCGGATCCTGCACCGGCTCGCCGTCCTCGGCGCGGTCGGCGAGGACGCGATCGCCGCGGAACTGCTGGCCGACCCCAGCGCCAGCGGCCGGGAGGGCGCGGCCCGCTGCCGGGCGGCCCTGCCCGCGCCGGAGGCCAAGGCCGCCGCGTGGGAGCAGCTCTTCGGCTCCGACACCCTCTCCAACTATCTGCTGACGGCCGTCGCCCAGGGGTTCTGGCACCCGGAACAGGACGAGCTGGTACGGGAGTACGTGCCGCGCTACTTCACCGACGCGGTGGCCCTCGCGGCGCGCCGGGGCCCCGCGATCGCGGCGGTCGTGGGACGCCACGCGTTCCCGGCGTACGCGGTCCGCGAGGAGACCCTCGCCCTCGGCGAACGGGCCCTCGCGGACCCGGCCCTGACGCGTGCCTTCGAGCGCGGCCTCCGGGACCAGCTCGACGACCTCCGCCGCGCCCTCCCGTTCCGGGCGGCGGCCGGGTAACGGGGTTCGCGCCTCTTGCGAGACCGGCCGGACCCTCCGGGGCCGGTCAGCCGGGGGCATTCAGGGGCGCGTCCCTCTGCGGGGGCGGTCAGTTGGAGGAGGTCAGGGGCGCGGGGAACTGCGCGACCGGCCCGCCACGGTCCGCGGACCGGATCCGGCGTACGGGAGCCGTACGCTCCGGGTGCGCCGCAGGCGCGAGACGGTGGTGCCACCGGGGCAGGTATCCGGACCGCGCGCCGTCCGTGGCTGAGCGCGCGGGTCCCCCCTATGCCTTCGGCAAATGGAGGGGACCCCCGGCGCCCCCGATCACCTCCACCGAGCCGCCCCGCGGGGGCAGCGGGCTCCCGGTGCTCCGGGTGAGGGGGCGAACGGGGGCAACCCCGGGGGCGTCGGCTCGTTGGAACAGGACGGGCGGCCCCGAGGGCGCCCGCACCGCACTCGGGGAAGGGCAGCACCATGACCGGCATGCCGGCACCGTCCGCCGACCACGACCGCCGCCCGCCCTTCGACCTGGTCGGAATCGGAATCGGCGCCTCGAACCTCGCCCTCGCGGCGCTCGCCGACGGCGTGCCCGGCGGGCTGCGGACCGCCTTCTACGAGCAGCGCCACCAGTGGGGCGACGACACCACCACCCCCCTGACGGACGGCGCCACCCGCCGGGTGCCCTTCCTCGCCGATCTGGTCAGCCCGGCCGACCCGGGCAGCCCGTGGAGCTTTCTGCGCTATCTCCGGGCCCGGGACCGCCTGTTCCCGTTCTGCGTCGCGGGGAGTTTCCATATTCAGCGCGCCGAGTACCACGCGTACTGCCGCTGGGTGGCCGGAAGCCTGCCGGGACTGCACTTCGGCCACCAGGTCGACTCGGTCCGCTGGAACCCGGAACGAGCCCTCTTCGAGGTGGACTTCACCCAGCTAGACGCCGACGGCGAGGCCGCCGGCCTTGGCCGGGCCCACACCCGGGCCGTGGTCGTCGGCACCGGTGCCGAGCCGTACGTCCCCGAGCCGCTGCGCCCGCTCGCCGACGCGCCGTCGGTTCCCGTCGTCCACTCCGCCGACTATCTCCGCCACCGCGATGCCGTACTCGCCGCCGGGCATGTGACCGTCGTCGGCTCCGGCCAGTCCGGTGCCGAGGCCGTCCTGGATCTGCTGCGGGCCAGACCCGCCGGGCGAGGACGGCTGCACTGGATCGGCCGGACCGAGTCCTTCACCTCGGCCGAGCCCGCGCGACTGGGCCTGGAACAGCTCGGCCCCGACCACGCCCGCTATCTCCACGCCCTGCCGCCGGAGGCCCGTGACGCGCTGGCACCCCATCAGCGGCGGCTCCACCACGGCATCGACCCGGTCACCGCCGACGCCGTCCACGACGAGCTGTACCGCCGTGCCCTGCGCGATCCGGGCACCGACCCCCAGGACGACGCCGGTCCCGACGCCGTGCTCGTGCCCGGCGTCCGGGTCCGTACGGCGGGCCGGGTCGCCACCACCCGGGTCGAACTGCATCTGGAGCACATCCGCCAGGGCACCCGCTCCCGGCTCACCACGGACGCCGTCGTCCTCGCCACCGGCTACCGCGAACGGCCCATCGGCCGGGTGCTCGCCGGACTCGACCCGTATCTGCGCCGGGACGCCGCGGAACGGCCCCGTACCGACGAGTCGTTCCGGCTGGCGCTCGACCCGTCGGTCACCGGCGCGGTCTACGCGTACGGCGGCGACACCCGTACGCACGGCACCGGCGCCCCCGGCCCCTGGCTCACCGCCTGGCGCGCCGCGACCGTACTCAACGCGGTCACCGGCCGGGAGGTGTATCCGCTGCCGCGCCGTACCGCGTTCACCACTTTCGGCCTGGCGGCGCCCGCACCGCTCGTCCCGGGCCCCGGCCGCCCGCTGACGCCCCTCGCCCGGAACTGACCGCCCGGAGCCGGTTGCCCGGCCCCGGCCGACCGGAGCCGGGACCGTACTGCCGGGCCGGGTACTGGGCGGCCGGCCGGACGGGATGCGAGAGTTGACGTACGCCGCCCCGCGCACCGCCCCGAAGGAGTCCGAGGCCATGACCGCCGTACCGCCCGCCCCGTTCCCGCCGCACGGCACCCCCGACGCGCCCAGGGTCGCCGTCCGCGGCGAGGCCCTGCTGGAGGTCGATCCGGAGATCGCCCGGATCACGGTCGCGGTCCGGGCCCGGGGCACCGACCGGCGGGCCGCCCTGGAGGATCTGACCCGGCGCAACCAGGCCGCCGTGGAACTGATCAAGTCCTACGGGGACGCGGTGGAGAAGCTGGAGACCGGCCTCTTCTCGATCAGCCCCGAGCTGACCCGCCGCGGCCGGGGGGAGCAGGTGCGCGCGTACCACGGACAGGTCAATCTGGAGGCCGAGTTCAGCGACTTCACCGCCCTCGGCGAGCTGACCACACGGCTCGCGGATCTGGAACTGACCTCGGTCAGCGGCCCGTGGTGGGCGCTGCGGCCCGGTTCGCCCGCCCACGGCGAGGCCCGCCGCCGGGCGGTGCGCGAGGCGGTCAAGCGGGCCCGGGAGTACGCGGAGGCGCTGGGGGCCCGGCCGGTCGCCCTGGTGGAGCTCTCCGACGTCGGCGCGGACGGGGTCCAGCCGTACGGCGCTCCGATCATGGCCGGGTCGGCGCGGATGGGCGGGGGGTACGCGATGGCCGAGGCCGCCCCCGAACTGGACCTCGAACCCCGCCGCCAGACCGTCCGGGCCGAGGTCCACGCCCGCTTCGTGATCACCCCGCCGGAGCTGTGACAGGGGCCCGCGCGGCCCGTCCGACCGCTCATCGGAGCATCCGCTCGCACACTTCGCGAGTTGTCAACAGCCTTTCACGCAAAGATTGTTGAGGAGTCATCCGGACTTCCGGCGCTACCGATCGGTACGGCATAGGCTCGCCCCATGCGCCGAGCGAAGATCGTTTGTACCCTGGGCCCAGCCACCGACTCCTACGACCAGATCAAGGCGCTGGTCGAGGCCGGTATGGATGTGGCCCGTCTCAACCTCAGCCACGGCTCCTACGCCGAGCACGAGGAGCGTTACCACCGCGTCCGCAAGGCGTCCGACGAGACCGGGCGCAGCGTCGGAATCCTCGTCGACCTCCAGGGACCGAAGATCCGGCTCGGCCGGTTCCGGGAGGGGCCCGTACTGCTCGAACGCGGTGACGAGTTCACCATCACCGTCGAGGAGACCGAGGGCGACCGCAGGCTCTGCGGTACGACCTACGGCGGGCTCGCCGCCGATGTCACCCCGGGTGAGCGCATCCTGGTGGACGACGGCAAGGTGGCCCTGGAAGTCGTCTCCGTCGACGGGCCCCGGGTGCGTACCACCGTGGTCGAGGGCGGCATGGTCTCCGACAACAAGGGGCTGAACCTCCCCGGGGTCGCGGTCTCCGTCCCGGCGCTCTCCGTGAAGGACGTCGAGGATCTGCGCTGGGCGCTGCGCACCGGGGCCGATGTGATCGCGCTCTCCTTCGTCCGGAGCGGCCGGGACATCGAGGACGTCCACCGGATCATGGACGAGGAGGGCCGTCGGCTGCCGGTGATCGCCAAGATCGAGAAGCCGCAGGCGGTCGAGAACATCGAGGAGATCGTCGCCGCCTTCGACGGGATCATGGTGGCCCGCGGCGACCTGGGTGTCGAGATGCCGCTGGAGCAGGTGCCGATCGTCCAGAAGCGGGCCGTGAAGCTGGCGAAACGGAACGCCAAGCCGGTCATCGTCGCCACCCAGATGCTGGACTCGATGATCGACAACTCCCGGCCCACCCGCGCCGAGGCGTCCGATGTGGCCAATGCCGTGATCGACGGCACCGACGCGGTGATGCTGTCGGGCGAGACCAGTGTGGGCAAGTACCCGGTGGAAACGGTCCGGACGATGAGCCGGATCGTGGCCGCGGCCGAGGAGGACGTCCTGGCCCAGGGGCTGCCGCCGCTGACCGAGCGGAACAAGCCCCGTACCCAGGGCGGCGCCGTGGCCCGCGCGGCGGCCGAGATGGGCGACTTCCTGGGGGCCGGGTTCCTGGTCGCCTTCACCCAGTCCGGGGACACGGTCCGGCGGCTCTCCCGCTACCGCTCCCCGATCCCGCTGCTGGCCTTCACACCCGATCCGGCGACCCGTTCGCAGCTCACCCTCACCTGGGGGGTGGAGACCTTCCTCGGGCCCCGGGTGGACTCCACCGATGCCATGGTGGCCCAGGTGGACGAGGAGTTGCTGAGGATCGGCCGCTGCCGGCCCGGGGACACCGTGGTGATCACGGCGGGCTCCCCGCCCGGAGTCTCCGGTTCGACGAATCTGGTCCGGGTGCATCACATCGGTGAGGCCGTGGGTCCGGAGTGAGCTCGGTGTGATCGCGGTGTGATCTTGGTCGATCGGCCGGGATCGCGCCGGTCACCTGGCCCGATCGCCGGGTACGACGCGCCGGGGCCCCTCCGGAGAGAGGCCTCGGGTCGTGACCTTGGAATGGAAGGTAAAGTGCCCCGGGTGGGATTCGAACCCACGCTGGATGGTGTTTGAGACCACTGCCTCTACCGCTGGGCTACCGGGGCTTCCTTGGAAACAAAGGGCAAGCGCCACCCTTCGTGCCCCAACCATACAGGAGCTGGGTAGTCTCATGGGGAGCACCCTGCCTTGGATTGAGGAGTCCCGTGACCGCCCCCGACCAGCCGACACCCGTCCCCGACGACGACACCTCGCACGTCCCGCCGCAGACGACCCGAGTGGTGATCGCGGAGGACGAGGCCCTCATCCGGCTCGACCTCAAGGAGATGCTGCAGGAGGAGGGTTACACGGTCGTCGGTGAGGCCGGGGACGGCCAGAAGGCCGTCGAACTCGCCCGCGAACACCGCCCGGACCTCGTCATCCTCGATGTGAAGATGCCCGTTCTCGACGGGATCTCCGCCGCCGAGAAGATCGCCGGGGAGTCCATCGCGCCCGTACTGATGCTGACCGCCTTCTCCCAGCGCGATCTGGTCGAACGGGCCAGGGACGCCGGGGCGATGGCCTATCTCGTCAAGCCGTTCAGCAAGAGCGACGTGGTACCCGCCATCGAGATGGCGGTCTCCCGGTTCGCCGAGCTGAAGGCGCTGGAGAAGGAGGTCGCCGACCTCTCCCAGCGGCTGGAGACCCGTAAGCTCGTCGACCGCGCCAAGAGCGTGCTCCAGACCGAGTACGGCCTCACCGAGCCCGCCGCCTTCCGCTGGATCCAGAAGACCTCGATGGACCGCAGGCTCTCCATGCAGCAGGTCGCGGAGGCCGTGATCCAGGACTCCGAGGAGAAGAAGGCGGCCAAGGGCGGCTAGGGCGTGTCTGACAAATCCCGCCCGGCCCGCGGCGTCCGGCACGCGCACTCTCCCCCGTAGCCCTTCGGGCCCGGGAGTGACCCCTGCGTTGTCGGGGTTTCCCGAGTACGTCCCGTACGGGGGAGACCGCCCCCCCGGCTTCGCCGGGGGGACCCCCGCCGGCGTCGCGAATTCGCGCGCACCGGACGCCGCGGGCCCCGCCCTCCGGGCGGACGGCGCCATTTGTCGGACACGCCCCAGTAGCCCGGCGCCTCGGCGGCCCGAACGCCCGGGGGCCCGCCTTCCCCGAGGAAGGCGGGCCCCCGGCACGTATGACGGCGGTTCAGTCCTCGCCGAGATACGCCTTGCGGACGGACTCGTCGTGCAGCAGCTCGTCGCCGGAGCCCGACAGCACCACCTTGCCGACCTCCATCACATGACCCCGGTCGGCCAGCGAGAGCGCCGCCTGGGCGTTCTGCTCGACCAGCAGGATCGTGGTGCCCTGCGACCGCAGTTCGGTGATGGTCGACATGATCTTCTGCATCATGATCGGCGAAAGACCCATCGACGGCTCGTCCAGCATCAGCAGCTTCGGCCGGGACATCAGCGCCCGCCCCATCGCCAGCATCTGCTGCTCACCGCCGGAGAGCGTGCCCGCGGCCTGCCTGCTCCGCTCCCGCAGGATCGGGAAGAGGTCGTACGCCTTCTCGATGTCCTGGGCGATCCCCGCCTTGTCCGACCGCAGAAACGCCCCGAGCTGGAGGTTCTCGGCGATCGACAGCCGCGGGAAGATATGCCGGCCCTCGGGGGAGTGGGCCAGGCCCAGCGCCACGATCTTATGGGCCGGGATGCCGTCGAGCGGTTTGCCGTCGAAGACGATCCGCCCCCCGGCCGGCTTCAGCAGCCCGGACAGGGTGCGCAGGGTCGTCGTCTTGCCCGCGCCGTTGGTTCCGATGAGGGTGACGACCTGACCGGCCTCGACGCTGAAGGAGATGCCCTTCACCGCCTCGATCTTGCCGTAGGCGACCCGGAGGTCCTCGACCTCGAGCAGTGCGGTCACGGGGTGCCCCCTTCCGGGTCCTCGGTGCTGGTGCCGCCCCGGGCGGCGGGCTTCGCCGGGGTGTCGTCGGCGGTCTCCGCCGCTGCCTCCGCCGCCTCTTCGGCGGCTTCGACCTCGGCCACCTCCTCGGCGCCCGGCGCGCCCTCGAACGGCGTCCCCAGATAAGCGGCGACCACCCGCTCGTCGCCCTGGACGGTCTCCGGGGACCCCTCCACGAGCTTCTCGCCCTGCACCAGACAGGCCACCCGGTCGCAGAGGTTGAAGATGAACCGCATGTCGTGCTCGATCACGAGGACCGCGATGCCCTGGTCCCGGATGGCGAAGATCAGATCCTCGGCCGCCCGGGTCTCCTGCGGGTTCATCCCGGCCGTCGGCTCGTCGAGCAGCAGCAGCCCGGGGTCGCTGGCCAGCGCGCGGGCGATCTCCAGCTTCCGCTGCTCGCCGTAGGGGAGGTTACGGGCCAGATGGTCCGCCTTGGCGGCCAGACCGGTGAACGCGAGCAGCTCCATGGCCCGTTCGCGCGACTCGGCCTCCGCCTTCTTGAAGCCGGGGCCGCGCAGCAGCGCCGACCACAGCCCCTCCTTGGTCCGGGTGTGCCGTCCGACGAGGACGTTCTCCAGGACCGTCATATTGGAGAAGAGCCGGATGTTCTGGAACGTCCGGGCCACTCCGGCCTGGGTCACCAGATGCGGTTTGGGCGGCAGTACGGTGCCCTTGTAGCTGACCCGGCCCTCCGTGGGGACGTAGAGCCCGGTCAGACAGTTGAAGAAGGTGGTCTTCCCGGCGCCGTTGGGGCCGATCAGGCCGACGATCTCACCGGACCGGACCGTGAGGTCGACCGAGCGGACGGCGGTCAGACCGCCGAACCGCATGGTGACCCCGCTGGCGTCCAGGACGGTCGTCGCCTCGGTGGTTGTGGTGCTGGTCATGCCGGTCACGCCCCCGCCTTGGTGAGGCCGACCCCGGGACCGCTGAGGCCCTTGTCGGACGGGTCGGAGTCATCGCCCTCGTGGTACTCCAACTGGGCCCGCCGGTTGGCGATCAGGCCCTCCGGACGGAACCGCATCAGCAGGATCAGCGCGATGCCGAAGCCGAGGAGCTGGTAGTCGGCGAGGAAGTCGAGCTTGGCCGGGATCATGTACAGCAGGGCGGCGCCCAGCAGCGGTCCGCTGACCGTGCCCATGCCGCCGAGGATGACCGCCGCCAGCAGGAACGCCGAGTTCGGCGGTACGGGACCGGCGAACTGGTACATCTCCGGGACGACGGTGTGCTGTACGTGGGCCTGGACCGTACCGGCGAGTCCGGCGAGGAAGGCCCCGAGGGCGAAGGCGATCAGCTTCACCCGAAAGCCGTTGATGCCCATCGCCGTCGCGGCGGTCTCGTCCTCGCGGATGGCGACCCAGGCCCGGCCGATCCGGGAGTCCTCGGACCGCTTGAAGACGATCACCACGACCGCGGTGACCAGCAGCATCAGCAGGTAGTAGTTGGCGTAGCTGCCCAGTTCGAAGCCGAGGACCGTATGCGGCTCGCCGAAGTTGAATCCGAAGAACTCCAGATCCGGGATGTTCGGGATGCCGTTGGGGCCGTTGGTGATGTCCGGTCCCGAGTCGCCGTCGAGATTGAGCATCGCGATCCGGAAGATCTCGCCGAAGCCCAGGGTCACGATGGCGAGGTAGTCGCCGCGCAGCCGCAGGGTCGGGGCGCCGATGATCACGCCGAAGATCAGTGAGACCACACCACCGGTGATGACGGCGGCCCAGAACGGGAAGTGGATGTCGAAGGCGGAGGCCGTGGAACCGGAGACCAGGGCCGCAGTGTACGCGCCGACGCCGAGGAAGGCGACGTAACCGAGGTCGAGCAGACCGGCCAGACCGACGACGATGTTCAGGCCCAGCGCCACCGTCGCGAAGATCAGGATGTTGACCGCGATCAGGGTGTAGGTGTCGGCGTTCTGGGTGAAGGGGAACGCCGCCGCCGCGGCGAACGCCGAGAGTACGGTGATCTGCCGGTAGCGGGAGGTCAGGGCCGAGAGACGGGCGGTGAGCCCGGCCTTGCCCAGTGCGGCCGCGCCGAAGCCGACGACGACCAGATAGCCGACGAACAGCTCCGCGTACTCGGTGTCGATGCCGTACGTGATCACGTACAGCCCGAAGCCGAAGACGGCGACGATGATCAGGATCTCCGCCCAGGACGGCAGCTGCTTCGGGCGCGGCGCCTGGCGGGTGTCGTCGGGGAGCGCGAAGGCCGCCAGCGGTACGGCGGCGGCGACCAGCGCCACGAAGGCACCGGGCTCCAGGTGGATCAGCCCTCCGAGCTTCCAGGCGATCGCGACGACGGTATAGCCGATGACGCCGAACGCGCCGAGGGCGAGCATCCGCAGGGCCTTGGCGGAGCCCGCGGGCACCAGCCAGCCGAGCCCCCTGACGCCGAGCGACGCGAGGGCGAACAGCACCACCAGCAGGCCGGCGACCAGGCTGAGCACCTGGAGACCGCCGGGGTAGCCGTAGACGGTGAGATCACCGGGGAACTCGTCGGTGTAGGTCCAGGCCAGGAAGGTGCTGACGACGGTGGCGAGACCACCTGCGGCCGTCACCACCCGGAGCAGCCGGGTCCGGGACTCGGTGTCCACAGGAGTGGCGGAGCCGGTGGTGGGAGTGGTTTCCGTGGTCATCGCTCTCACGCCCGATCCGCGACGCGCTCGCCGAGCAGGCCCTGGGGCCGGACGAGGAGCACAAGGATGAGAAGGACGAAGGCCCAGACATTGGCCCAGGCGCCGCCGCCGAGCTGCTGCATGCCGGGGATCTCGGCGACGTACGCGATCGACATCGCCTCGGCCACGCCGAGGACGACTCCGCCGACCATGGCGCCGTAGATATTGCCGATACCGCCGAGTACGGCCGCGGTGAAGGCCTTCAGACCGAGGATGAAGCCCATCTCGAACTGGATCTGGCCCTTGTCGAGGCCGTAGGCGACCGCCGCGATCGCCGCGAAGGCGGCGCCGATGGCGAAGGCCATCACGATGATGCGGTCGGTGTTGATACCCATCAGCTTGGCCGTGTCCGGGTCCTGCGCGGTGGCCTGCATGGCCCGTCCGCTACGGCTCTTGGAGACGAAGAGGCCGAGCGCGAGCATGCACAGCGGGGCCAGGATCAGCACGAAGGCGTCCGCCCGCTGGAGATGGAGATTGCCGAAGATCTCGAAGGACTTGCCGGAGAACTCGGGGAAGCTCCGGGCCTTCTTGGCGTCCGGGTACCAGGCCCAGACGATCTGCTGGAGGGCGATGGAGAGGCCGATCGCGGTGATCAGCGGGGCCAGCCTGGGGGCACCTCGGAGGGGCCGGTAGGCGAAACGCTCCGCCGCGGTCGCGACGGCGACCGCCGTGAGGGCTCCACCTATGATCATGAGGGGTATCGCCAGGATCAGCGAGCTCCCGTCGGGGAGGATCAAATAGGTGGTGAGGGCGCCGAAGCCCCCGATCATGAAGATCTCGCCGTGGGCGAAGTTGATGAGCTGGACGATGCCGTAAACCATGGTGTACCCGATGGCGATGAGGCCGTAGAGGGCACCGAGGGCAAGGCCGTTCGCCAGCTGTTGCGGCAGTTCGTTCACCGCAGAGCCTCCGATGAGCGTGTCGGATATGACTCCGCGCGAGGGTGCTGTGGCACCCTCGCGCGGCTGGGATCAGATGCTGCGGGGCCTGGCGGTTCGGCTCAGTCCTCGAAGGTGGCGTTCTTGATGGACTTCCAAGCGCCCTTCTCGACGGTGTAGACCGTGAGCTGCTTGTTGGTGGTGTCACCGAACTCGTCGAAGGCGACCTTGCCGGTCACACCGTCGAAGGACACCTTGGACATGGCCTCGGTGACCTTGGCGCGGGCGTCGCTCGGGACCTTGCCGCCGTTCGCGTCGACGACCGCCTTCACGGCCTGGATGATGGCCCAGGCGGCGTCGTAGGAGTAGCCGCCGTACGCCGCGTACGGGTCCTTGTAGCCGCCCGCCTTGTAGTTCTCGATGAACTTCTTGGCGGTCGGCAGCATCTCGATCGGGTAGCCGACGGAGGTGGCCAGGTCACCGTCGTTGGACTGCCCGGACGCCTTGATGAAGGCGGGGTCGTAGAGCGCGTCGCCACCCATGGTGGGGATATTGGCGCCGGCCTTCTTGATCTGGTCGGAGAGCAGACCGCCCTCCGGGTACTGGCCGCCGAAGAAGACCGAGTCGGCGCCGGACGCCTTGATCTTGTCGGCGGTGGGGGAGAAGTCGGTCTCCTTGACGGTGACCTTGTCGGTGCCGACGACGGTACCGCCGAGCTTCTTGAACTCGTCCGCGAAGATGGACGCCAGACCGGCACCGTAGGTCTGCTTGTCGTCGACGACGAAGACCTTCTTCTTCTTGGCCTCGTTGAAGAGGTACTGCGCCGCGAACTTGCCCTGGATCACATCCGTGGTGGCGGTACGGAAGTAGGTGTCGAAGGGCCGCTTCTTCTCGCCCGAGCCCCACTTGTCGCCCTGGGAGAGCGCCGGGTTGGTGTTGGCCGGCGAGACCTGCGTCAGCTTCGCCTTGCCGAAGTCGCCCTGCATCGACTGGGCGACGCCCGAGTTCAGCGGGCCGACGACGCCCAGGACGTCCTTGTTGGCGACGAGTTTGATGGCGTTCTGCTGGCCCGGGCCCGGCAGCGCCTGGTCGTCGTACGCCTCGACCTTGAACTCGATGCCGGGGACGGTGTTCTCCTTGTTCGCGGTCTTGGCCGCGAGGTCCACCGAGTTCTTGATGCCCTGGCCCAGCGCCGAGAGCGAGCCGGTCAGCGGCGCGTCGATACCGATGACCACGGTGGTTTTGGCACCGCTGCCCTTGTCGTCCTTCTTCTTGTCGTCGTCGCGCGATCCGCAGGCGGTGAGGGTAAGCGCTCCCGTGGTGACCACGGCGGTAAGTATGAGCAAGGAACGGTTTCGCACGATAAGTCCTTTCCCTGGCACGGCCCTCCCCCTAGAGGTGCCGTTCGTCGCCGGGCCGTTCCGGAATACGCGGTGCTGATATGCGCCCGGCGGCGCGGTGACTGGCGGTGACTCTAAGCGGAGGTGGTTGGACAGGGCACTAGGGAAGTCAGGATGTGACGCTCTTGTTATCGAGGTCGCATATCGGTGCACCCGAATGAGGGCACTTCGGGGCGTCCTTCTCCGGCTTCCGGCTGCTCACATGGTGAGAACGCCCTGTTCCGCTCAGGCCCTTGAGGGGATCTTGGTCCTGTCGGCGCCCCTATCACGATCTTGGGGTGCCGCTGACCGGCGAGTGCGGGAAAACGGGGCGGAGGGACTGCTTCCGCACCCCGTTCCCTGTTACGCAGAGTAATATCCTCGCCAGGGCGCGATATCTTATATGGCATATGCATTCATCTCTGCGTCACATGATTTCCGGAACGCGCGGGCGGGCGGCGGGCGTTCACCCCCGAGCCGGGCGCGAGAGATGAATGCCGCCCGGGGGGCGGCGGATTGATCCGCGTAGACGCATCACGACTGGTGAGGTGTCCACGCCACCGAGACCGGCCGCCCCGCCCGCGGGCGACGGGGCGCCGCTTCGAACGTCCTTACACCTCTGCCGGGTTGCCCGCACCGGAAGATCCCCGGTGACCTGCACATGACGCCTTTATTGCGCCCGCCGAAACCACCCCGCCACCCTCGCCTCGCGAAGATCACACAGAGTGCGTACCCCGCCACCGCCGGCGCGCGCTCACACCCGGCGACGGAGACCCCGGTCCCGGCCCCGGGGCGAGGGCCCGGCGCCTCCGGCGGGGGCACTGTCCCGCCCCGGAGGGCGCCTCCTTGCCGAGGGCGCTCAGGGGGCGGTCAGGGGCGCGGGCAACTGCGCGACAAGCCACGGACGGCCCGCGGACCGCGAACAACACGAGGCCGCCGGGCGCCGCCCGGGGCGTGGCGCTCACCCGGAGGCCGACGCGCTCCGGGTCAGCCCTCGACCTCCCGCAGCAGACACGTCAGCCGCGCCGAGCAGACCCGCTTCTCCCGCTCGTCCGTGATCACGATCTCGTACGTCGCCGTGGACCGCCCCAGGTGTACCGGCGTCGCGACCCCCGTCACCAGCCCGGACCGTACGCCCCGGTGATGGGTGCAGTTGAGGTCCACTCCCACCGCCATCTTGGTGCTGCGCCCGTGCAGCATCGCGCCCACCGAGCCCAGGGTCTCGGCCAGAACCGCGGACGCCCCGCCGTGCAGCAGCCCGTACGGCTGGGTGTTGCCCTCGACGGGCATGGTTCCGACGACCCGCTCGGCCGACGCCGCAAGGACGCGTACGCCCATCCGGTCGCCCAGGTGCCCGGCGGAGAAGAGCGCGGGCAGGTCCACCCCCAGGGCCGCGTACTCGTCGACGATGTCCTGCGGGAACTTCACGGTGTGCTGCTCGCCCATGGGCGCGGCTCCGATCTCGGTCGTTCCGGTGCGTCGTTACCTGCTTGCCGCACCGTCATATCAGATGGCTGAGCGCGTGCTTAGGCCGCTGGGGGGTGCCGTTGCGCACACCCGCGTACACCCGTGCGCTCCCGTGGCCACCCCGCCCGGCCGTACCGCCTCAGTCGCGCTCCGAGTCGCACCGCTCCAGCCGTACCACCACCGACTTGCTCGCCGGTGTGTTGCTGGTGTCCGCCGTGGAGTCCAGCGGCACCAGCACATTGGTCTCCGGGTAGTACGCGGCGGCGCACCCCCGCGCGGTCGGGTAGTGCACCACCCGGAACCCGGGCGCCCGCCGCTCCACACCGTCCTTCCACTCGCCCACCAGGTCCGCGTACGACCCGTCGGGCAGTCCCAGTTCCCCGGCGTCCGCCGGATGCACCAGCACCACGCGGCGCCCGCCCCGAACCCCCCGGTAGCGGTCGTCGAGGCCGTAGATCGTGGTGTTGTACTGATCGTGGGACCGCAGGGTCTGGAGCAGCAGCCGCCCCGGCGGCACCCGCGGGTACTCGACCGGCGCCGCCGTGAAGTTCGCCCGGCCCGTCGCGGTGGGGAACCGCCGCTCGTCCCTGGGCGCGTGCGGCAGCGTGAAGCCGCCCGGACGGGCCGCCTTCGCGTTGAAGTCCTCGAAGCCGGGCACCACACGGGCGATCCGGTCGCGGATCGCCCCGTAGTCCCGTTCGAACTCCTCCCACGGCGTACGCGACCCGGCGCCGAGGACGGCCCTGGCCAGCCGGGCCACGATCGCCGGTTCGGAGAGCAGCAAGGGGCTCGCGGGCGGCAGATTGCCGCGCGACGCGTGCACCATCCCCATCGAGTCCTCGACGGTCACGAACTGCCGTCCGCCGGCCTGGACATCGCGGTCCGTACGCCCCAGGGTCGGCAGGATCAGGGCCTGCCGCCCGGTCACCGCGTGGGAGCGGTTGAGCTTGGTGGAGACATGGACCGTCAGCCGGGCCCGGCGCACGGCGTCCTCGGTCACCGCGGTATCCGGCGAGGCCGCCACGAAATTGCCGCCCATCGCGAAGAAGACCTTCGCGTCGCCGTCGCGCAGCGCCCGGATCGACCGGACCACGTCATAGCCGTGCCGGCGCGGCGGCGCGAAGCCGAACTCCTTCTCCAGGGCGTCCAGGAACGCGGGAGCTGGCCGTTCGAAGATGCCCATCGTCCGGTCGCCCTGCACATTGGAGTGGCCCCGGACGGGGCAGACCCCGGCCCCCGGGCGGCCCACGGCCCCGCGCAGCAGCAGCAGGTTGACCACCTCGCGGATGGTCGCCACGGCGTGCTTGTGCTGGGTGAGACCCATCGCCCAGCACACCACGGTCCGCTCCGACGCCAGCAGCATCGCCGCGGCGCGTTCGATCCCGGCCCGCTCCAGGCCGGTCGCCGTCAGGGTCTCCGCCCAGTCGGCGGCCCGGGCCGCCGCCGCGAACTCCTCGAACCCGTGGGTGTGCGTACGGACGAACTCCTCGTCGACCCCGCCGCCGGCTTCGAGGATCAGCCGGTTCCACATCCGGAACAGCGCCTGGTCGCCGCCGATCCGGATCCGGAGGAAGAGATCCGCCAGCTCCGTGCCGCGCAGCAGACCGCGCGCCGTCTGCGGATTCCTGAACCGTTCGAGACCGGCCTCCGGCAGCGGGTTGACGGAGATGATCCGCGCCCCGGCCTTCTTGGCCTTCTCCAGCGCGCTCAGCATCCGGGGGTGGTTGGTCCCCGGGTTCTGCCCGGCGACCACGATCAGATCGGCCCGGTGCAGATCCTCCAGGGACACACTGCCCTTGCCGACGCCGAGGGTCTCGGTCAGCGCGGAGCCCGAGGACTCGTGGCACATGTTGGAGCAGTCGGGGAGATTGTTCGTGCCGAACTCCCGGACGAACAGCTGGAACAGGAACGCGGCCTCGTTGCTGGTCCGGCCCGAGGTGTAGAACACCGCCTCGTCGGGCGACTCCAGGGCCCGCAGCTCCTCGGCGACGATCGAGAACGCCCGCTCCCAGCTCACCGGCTCGTACCGGTCGCCGCCCTCCGGCAGATGGACCGGCTCCGTGATCCGGCCCTGCTGCCCCAGCCAGTAACCACTGCGCTCCGCCAGCTCCGCCACCGGATGCTCCGCGAAGAACTCCGGCGTGACCCGGCGCAGCGTCGCCTCCTCGGCGACCGCCTTCGCCCCGTTCTCGCAGAACTCCGCGAGATGCCGCTTCCCGGCGTCCTCGGGCCAGGCGCACCCCGGACAGTCGAAGCCGTCCTTCTGGTTGACCTTGAGCAGCGTCCGGACCGAACGGGCCGCACCCATCTGCTCCCGCGCGGCCTTGAGGGTGTGCGCGACCCCGGGGAGACCGGCGGCCGAGTGCCCGGGCGGGCCGATCTCGGGGGCGTCCTGCACCGGGTCGCCCACGGGCGGTTTCGTGGCCATCGTGCTCCCCTTTCGCCGGACCGGGCGGCCTCGGACGGCCGGGCCCGCGCCGGGTCGGCCGCGCGCGGCGGGCTGACACGAACCATCCTGTCACGCCCCACCGACAGCATCCGGGTCACGCCCCACCGACAGCGCCCGGGCCACCGGCCCCGCCCGGACATGACCGATCGCGGACCGTGACGGCGGGCCCGTGCGAGGCCCGCCGGGTACGGGGGGCGGCGCCGCCCCCCGTACGAGCGAACCCGTCGTGGACGTCATTGTCAGTGGGGCGTGGCAGGATCGTCCTGTGGCTGAGACGGCATCGAAGAAGACCTCTGACGGCACCCGCGGCGGACGCGAGGAGCGACCGCGCCTGCTCCTCATGGACGGGCACTCCCTGGCGTACCGGGCGTTCTTCGCGCTGCCCGCGGAGAACTTCAGCACCGCGAGCGGCCAGACGACCAATGCCGTCTACGGCTTCGCGTCGATGCTGGCGAACACCCTGCGTGACGAGTCGCCCACACACTTCGCGGTGGCGTTCGACGTGTCCCGCAAGACCTGGCGGTCGAACGACTACCCGGAGTACAAGGCGAACCGCTCCGCCACCCCCGACGAGTTCAAGGGGCAGGTGGAGCTGATCGGCGAGCTGCTGGACACGATGAACGCGGTCCGCTTCGCCGTCGACGGCTTCGAGGCCGACGACATCATCGCCACCCTCGCGACCCGGGCCGAGGAGGCCGGTTTCGAGGTGCTCATCGTCACCGGCGACCGGGACTCCTTCCAGCTCGTCTCCGAGCACACCACGGTGCTGTACCCGACCAAGGGCGTCTCCGAGCTGACCCGCTTCACCCCCGAGAAGGTCCAGGAGAAGTACGGACTGACCCCCGGGCAGTATCCGGACTTCGCGGCCCTGCGCGGCGACCCGTCGGACAACCTCCCCGGTATCCCCGGGGTCGGCGAGAAGACCGCGACCAAGTGGATCAACCAGTTCGGTTCCTTCGCCGAGCTGGTGGAGCGTGCCGACGAGGTCAAGGGCAAGGTCGGCCAGTCCCTCCGGGACCATCTCGACGCCGTCAAGCTCAACCGCCATCTGACCGAGCTGGTCCGGGACGTCGAGCTGGAGCGGACCGTCGCCGAGCTGGAGCGCGCGCCGTACGACCGGGCGGCCCTCCAGGGCTTCCTGGAAGTGCTGGAGATCCGTAATCCCAGCCTGCGGGAGCGCCTGCTCGCCGTCGACCCCGGAGCCGCCGAGGAGACCGCCCCGGCCCCCGCGGCCGGTGTCGAACTGGACGGCGCCGTCCTCGGCGCGGGCGAGCTGGCCCCCTGGCTCGCCGCCCACGGCGGTCAGCCGCTCGGGATGGCCACCGTCGCCGCGTGGAAGCTCGGCTCCGGCGAGATCAGTGAGATCGCGCTCGCCGCCGCCGACGGCAAGGCCGCCTGGATCGACCCCGCCCGGCTCGACGAGGCCGACGAGCGGGCCTTCGCCGACTGGGCCGCCGACCCGGCCCGCCCCAAGGTGCTGCACGGCGCCAAGGAAGCCCTGCGGGTCTTCCCCGAGCGGGGCTGGCGGCTCGACGGCATCGCCACGGACACCGCCCTCGCCGCCTATCTGGTCAAGCCCGGCCGCCGGTCCTTCGCGCTGGACGCCCTCGCCGTCGAGTACCTGGGCCGCGAGCTGGCCCCGCCCGCCGCCGACGGCCAGCTCGCCTTCGGCGCCGACGAGCACGCCGAGGCCGACGCCCTGATGGCGCAGGCCCGGGCCGTCCTCGACCTCGGGGACGCCCTCGCCACCCGGCTCACGGAAGTCGGCGCCACGGACCTGCTGCACGACATGGAGCTGCCGACGTCGATCCTGCTGGCCCGGATGGAGCGCCACGGCATCGCCGCCGACCGCGCCCATCTGGAGGCCATGGAGCAGCTCTTCGCCGGAGCCGTCCAGCAGGCGGTCAAGGAGGCCCACGCCGCCGTCGGGCACGAGTTCAACCTGGGCTCGCCCAAGCAGCTCCAGGAAGTCTTCTTCGGCGAGCTGAACCTCCCCAAGACCAAGAAGACCAAGACGGGATACACCACCGACGCCGACGCCCTGGCCTGGCTCGCCGGCCAGACCGACCACGAACTCCCGGTGATCATGCTCCGGCACCGGGAGCAGGCCAGGCTGCGCTCCACCGTCGAGGGCCTGATCAAGACGATCGCCGGCGACGGCCGGATCCACACCACCTTCAGCCAGACCGTCGCCGCCACCGGACGGCTCTCCTCCACCGACCCCAATCTGCAGAACGTGCCGGTGCGTACCGACGAGGGCCGGGCGATCCGCCGCGGCTTCGTCGTCGGCGAGGGCTTCGAGTCCCTGATGACCGCCGACTACAGCCAGATCGAACTGCGCGTGATGGCCCATCTCTCCCAGGACGAGGGCCTCATCAGGGCGTTCGCCTCGGGCGAGGATCTGCACAACACCGTGGCCTCCCAGGTCTTCGGCGTCGAGACCTCCGCCGTCGACGCCGAGATGCGCCGCAAGATCAAGGCCATGTCGTACGGACTGGCGTACGGCCTCTCCGCCTTCGGCCTCTCCCAGCAGCTGAACATCGAGGCGGGCGAGGCCCGGGCCCTGATGGACACCTACTTCGAGCGGTTCGGCGGCGTCCGGGACTATCTCCACCATGTGGTCGAGGAGGCCCGGGCCACGGGCTACACCGCCACCATGTTCGGCCGCCGCCGCTATCTGCCCGACCTCACCAGCGACAACCGGCAGCGCCGCGAGGCCGCCGAGCGGATGGCGCTCAACGCCCCGATCCAGGGCACCGCCGCGGACATCGTCAAGATCGCCATGCTGCGGGTGGACGACGCGCTGCGGGACGCCGGACTCACCTCCCGGCTGCTGCTCCAGGTCCACGACGAAATCGTGCTGGAGATCTCGCCCGGCGAGCGCGCCGATGTGGAGGCCCTGGTGCGCCGGGAGATGTCCGGCGCGGCCGAACTCAGCGCCCCCCTGGACGTATCGGTCGGCGTCGGCGCCGACTGGGAGTCCGCCGCGCACTGACCCGGCCGCGTCCCCCGGCGTACGCCTGCCTTACGCGGCGGTACGCCGGGGGGCGCCCCGGCCCCTGGACGGTCGGCGATATCGTGCCGCCGCCCGGCGCCGCCCCGGCCCGGGCCCGCCCGGCGCCCGGCCCCGTGCAACCGCCGCCACCTCGGAGTTCGTCCTTCCCCTTTGATGAACCCGGTCCAACTACCCGGTCGTCATGAGGTGGCGAAGTGGTGAAAACCGGTCAGGCGCCACTGACCCGTCGCCCCCGGTGACGTAGGGTCGACCGGGTCGAGGCACAGGGGAGCGGGGAGACCGCCACGGGAGGGGACAGCTACATGGGAGCGCATTTCAGCCGCCGACTGCGCAGGGGAGCGACCACCACCGCGGTGGCCGCGGCGGCCGTCGCCGCGCTCTCCGCGTCCCAGGCGCCGGGCGTCACCCAGGCGATATCGGGGGACAGCCAGTCCACCCCGGACGAGCTGTCCGACGGCGTCAACCCGCCACCCGGCACCCCCGTCAGCGGCGACTCCCCGTACTACACCGACCTTCCGCCGCTGAAGTCCCCCGCGCCCACCGGCCCGAACGGCACCATGAGCCCCGCCGGGCACGCCGAGTCGGGCATCCCCGCGACGGTCCTCGCCGCCTACAAGCGAGCCGAGGAGACCATCGCGGCCTCCGACCCGGGCTGCAAGGTCCCCTGGCAACTGCTCGCCGCCATCGGCAAGGTCGAGTCCGGCCAGGCGCGCGGCGGCCGGGTGGACGCCAACGGCACCACCCTCTCCCCGATTCGCGGCCCGGTCCTCAACGGTGTCGGCTTCGCCAACATCCCCGACACCGACGACGGCGCCCACGACGGGGACACGGTCTACGACCGGGCCGTCGGCCCCATGCAGTTCATCCCCTCCACCTGGGCCACCTGGGGCCAGGACGCCAACGGCGACGGGCGCAAGGACCCCAACAACATCTACGACGCGGCCCTCGCGGCCGGGCGCTACCTCTGCGCCGGCGACCGCGACCTCACCCAGCCGCGCGACCTCGAACGGGCCATCCTCGGCTACAACCGCTCGCGGGAGTATCTGAACACCGTCCTGTCCTGGTTCGAGTACTACAAGCGGGGCACCCACACCGTGCCCGACGGCAAGGGCGTACCCCCGAACCCGAACGGCCCCGACAGCAACCGGAACAATGGAGGCGGCGGCACCACCACCCCGCCGCCCGTCACCACCCCGCCCCAGTCGCCGGGCACGGACCGTCCGGAACCGAAGCCGCCGACCTCGCCCGGCACCGGCAACCCCAAGCCGCCGCAGCCGAAGCCGCCCGTCCGGCCGACGCCGCCGCCCGTCGACACCGCGCCCGTCGGCTCCATCGTGAACGCGGGCACCGGCCCGCTGACCGTCATGGCCGGCCGGGACGCCGACGAGCGGGTCACCGTACGGGTCCGGAGCGGCGCGGGCCGCCCGGCCGCCGGACAGCAGGTCCGGTTCGACATCTCCGGCCTCACCGGCACCGTCTTCGCCGGGCAGAAGAAGACCGTCGTCCTGCGCACCGGCGCGGACGGCAAGGTCACCGCACCCGTCATCGAGGCGGGCGACCGTACCGGCTCCTTCGCCGTGCGCGCCGCGGTCGTCGGCCACAGGGTCTCGCCCATCACCTTCGCCGGAAAGGTCACCCAGCGCGCCGCCGACAAGGCCGTCTGGACCGACGGCAAGGACATGACGGCCGCGCCGGGCGCCAAGTTCGCCCATGCCGTGGTCGTCAAGGCCACCTACCGCGACACCGTCGCACCCGGTGTCGCGGCCCGGGTCACGGTCGAGGAGACCGACAAGGACGGCAAGTGGGTCCCCGCGCAGAAGGGCCCCTACTTCCAGGGCGCCGAGGAGACCCGGCTGCGGACCCTCGACGGACTCACCACCGACGCCAAGGGGATCCTCGCCCTCCCCGAACTCCACGCCGACGATCTGACCGGCACCTTCCGCCTCCGGGTGGAGCTGGCGGGCGGCCAGATCGTCCATATCGAGCTGAAGGTAGAGGTGCCCGCCGAGCCGAACCCCGCCACCTCGGCCTCTCCCGCCACGACCGCGGGCTGACCTGCCGTACGCCCCACGGGCACCTCGCACCGCCCCCCTGCCGGCACCCGGCGCGGGGGCGGTGCCGTATCCGGGTGCCGTACCGGATACGGGTCCGGGCGGCGCGCCGGTTCTCGCCCCGGCCCCGGTTACTCCGGCACCCCGGTCCGACGCGTCATCGGGGGAGCCCCTCCCGATCACCTCTACCCGGGAGTCCGTGCCCGGGTGTGACGGGTGGGCCGCGCCGTCGACGGGTCCTCGGGCCACGGGTGTTTGGGATAGCGCCCGCGCAGCTCCGCCCGGACCGCGCGATAGCCGTCCCGCCAGAACGACGCGAGATCGGCGGTGACCGCCGCAGGTCTCCCGGCCGGGGACAACAGATGGACCAGCACCGGCACCCCCGCCACCTCCGGGGTCTCCCGCAGCCCGAACAACTCCTGGAGCTTCACCGCCAGCACCGGCCGCTCCCCGCCGTACTCCACCCTGACCCGCGAACCGCTCGGTACCTCGATCCGCTCCGGGGCCAGCTCGTCCAGCCGGGCCGCCGCACCGCCCGCCCAGGGCAGCAGCCGCCGCAGCCCCGTCCCGGCGTGAATCCGCCCCAGATCCGCCGCCCGCCGGACCCGGGACAGCTCCGGCTCCAGCCACTCCCCGGCCCGCTCCAGCAGCGCCGCGTCCGAGACATCCGGCCAGGGGTCGCCCACGGTCCGGCGCAGAAACGCCAGCCGGTCCCGCAGTCCCTCGGCCTCCCGCGTCCAGTGCAGCAGTCCGAGACCCTCCCGGCGGAGCCCGTCGAGCACCGCCGCCCGCACCCGGTCCGGATCCGGCCGCGGCAACGGCCGCGACGACAGCTCCACGGCCCCCAGCCGCCGTACGGTCCGGGCGATCAGCGCACCGTCCTCCCAGCCGACCTCCTCCGCCTCGGCCAGCAGCCGGTCCGCGGCCGACAGGGCGGTCGCCTCGTCGACCGGGGCCGCCAGCCGGATCCGGGCGGACGCCGCCGACACCGGCCGGTCCGCCACCGCGACCGCCAGCCAGGGAGCCCCCCGTACGGCGGAACGCGCCGCCACCTCGCCCCGGGTGCCCGAAGCCATCAGGAACATTCCCTCGCCCCGGGCCCGCGCCACCCGCTCCGGATAAGCCAGCGCCGTCACCAGGCCCGTCACCGCGTCGTCCGAGAGCCCGCCGCCCTCCCCGGCGTCCGGCCCGGCCGGCTCCACCGAGCGCAGCGCCGCCGCCAGCCGCCGGGTCTCCGCACGCCAGCGGGCCGGATAGCCGTCCCCGCCCCGGCGGGCGGCCCGCCAGACCGCGGCGAGATCGTCGCCGTACTCCCGCGGCGGCTCCTCGCTCAGCAGCGCCACCACCGCCGCCGCCCGGTCCGCGCCGACCCGTCCGGCGCCGTCCAGCAGGGCCCGGGCGAGCCGGGGATGCACCCCGAGCCGGGCCATCCGCGCACCGCGCTCCGTCGCCCGGCCCTCCGGATCCACCGCGCCGACCGACCGCAGTACGGACCCCGCCGCGGCCATCGCCCCGCCGGGCGGCGCGTCCAGCAGGGCGAGACCCCGCGCCGACGGATCGCCCCAGCACGCCACCCGCAGCGCGAACGAGGTCAGATCCGCGACCCGGATCTCCGGTGCCGGGAACCGCGCCCGCCTGCTGTCGTCCGCCTCCGCCCAGCAGCGGTAGACCGTACCCGGAGCCTCCCGGCCCGCCCGGCCCGCCCGCTGGGTCGCCCCCGCCGCGGAGACCGGCACCGTCGCCAGCGACCCCAGACCCCGCGCGTGATCCGTCCGGGGCTCCCGGGCCAGCCCCGAATCGACCACGATCCGTACGCCCGGCACGGTCAGGCTCGACTCCGCCACCGAGGTCGCCAGCACCACTCGGCGCCGCTCCCCGCCACCCCGCAGCACCGCGTCCTGGACGGCCGCCGGAGCCCGCCCGTGGAGTTGGAGGACCTCCGCGTCCGCACCGGCCAGCAGGACGGCGGTCCGGGCGATCTCGCCGGTGCCGGGGAGGAAGCAGAGCACATCGCCCTCGTGCCGGGCCAGCGCCGTCCGGACGGTCGCCGCGACATGGCGGAGCAGTGCCTGATCCACCCACGTCCCGTGCGCGGGCCTGATCCCGGCCGGCGGCGGCGCGTAGTGCACCGCCGAGCCGAAACCCTCGCCCCCGCCGCGCACCACGGGCGCGGGCTCCGAGCCGTCCGCCGAGGTCAGCAGTGCGGCCCAGGCCTCCACATCGCTCGTGGCGGACGCGGCGACCAACCCCAGCTCCGGCCGCAGGGCGGTACGGACGTCGACGAGGAAGGCGAGCGCCGTATCGGCGTCGAGATGCCGCTCATGGCACTCGTCGAGCAGTACGACGTCGACGCCCGGAAGCTCCGGGTCCCGCTGCAGCCGCTGGAGCAGTACCCCCGTGGTCACCACCTCGACCCGGGTCGCGGGACCGGCCCTGCGATCGCCCCGGACCGTGTAGCCGACCAGTTCGCCTACCTCCTGGCCCAGCAGCCAGGCCATCCGGCGGGCGGCGGCGCGTACCGCCATCCGGCGGGGCTCGGCCACCAGCACCCTCCGGGCCGGCCCCGCGCCGGTCAGCCCGGCCAGCGCCAGCGGGACCAGCGTCGTCTTGCCGGTACCCGGCGGGGCGTGGAGCACCGCCGTACCGCGGGAGTCGAGTGCCGCCAGCAGATCGGGCACACGGTCGCGGACCGGGAGCCCGGCGAGCGCTTCGGTTCGGATCATGCGCCCAGTGTCACCCGCCCCCGCGAACCGGGAAGCCGGGTTGTCCGCCATTGCGATGCGCTCATCGGTTCATAGGAAGAATCGAGAGGTGGAAGGGACAAGAAAGGACGGGGAGAGGGGGCGTAAGGCACACAAGGAAGGGGACGCGGTCGTCCCGCGCCCCCCCGGGCCTCCCGGCCCGTACGCCCGGTGACCCCGGACGGCGGTGCCTCGGTCCCCGGTCCCTGATCAGTCCCGGACGCAGACGAAGATCGCCGTGCCGGGGATCAGGTTGCCCCGCAGCGGGGACCAGCCGCCCCACTCCTGGGCGTTCCACGCGGGCCACTCCGGCTCCACCAGGTCCACGAGCCGGAAACCGCCCGCCACCACGTCCCGCACCCGGTCGCCGACGGTCCGGTGGTGCTCCACATAGACCGCGCGGCCCTCTTCGTCCTGCTCCACATAGGGCGTGCGGTCGAAGTACGACGCCGCGACGCTCAGGCCCTCCGGGCCCGGCTCGTCGGGGAACGCCCAGCGCAGCGGATGGGTGACCGAGAAGACCCAGCGCCCGCCCGGCCGCAGCACCCGGTGGATCTCGGCGAAGACCGCGACCGGGTCCGCCACGAACGGGACCGCCCCGTAGGCGGAGCACGCCAGATCGAAGGAGCCGTCACGGAAGGGCAGCGCCCCCGCGTCCGCCTCCACCAGCGGCAGCCCGCCGCCGATCCGCAGCGCGTGCTGGAGCTGGCGGTGGGAGAGGTCGAGCGCCACCGGGCGCGCGCCCCGCGCCGCCAGCCAGCGGGAGCACTGCGCCGCGCCCGCCCCGATCTCCAGGACGTCGAGCCCCTTCAGCGACTCCGGCGGCCCCAGCAGTGCGGCGTCCTCCTCGTCCAGCCCCTCGGGCCCCCAGACGAAGCGGTCGTCGCCCAGAAAGGCGCCGTGGTCGCGCTGGTACTCGTCGGCGTTCCGGTCCCACCAGCCCCGGCTCGCCCGGCTGCTCTCGGTGGTTCCGGCGTCACGGCGGGTGGCCTCCGCCTCGGTCTCGGCCTGGTCCGTACTGTCCGTCGTCTCTGTCATGCCTGCCGTGCCTGTCGCGTATATCGTGTCTGCCGCGTATGCCGGTTCTGCTCGGTCCGCCGGGCCGCCCGTACCGGGCGCGTATCGCGCGGACGGGCCGGGGGAATCCTGGGGACCTCGGACGTCTTGGCTCATCTTCACCGTCGTTGTAGTTTGCGTTCAGCGTGACCACCGGCGGCCATGATGGCCTCCGCAAACCTCAGTTGTGCCGGTTATAGGGCGTTCCGCCCCGGGTGTGCGCCTTCGCGCATTGACCGTCTCCGGCTGCCCCCGTATGCTACAAGTTGCGCTGCGGGCCTGCGCGCCTCAGACGGAGCAGGCCGCGCTCGCATCTGTGATGTATGTCCCCTCGGTTCACGAGGCGTCTCCGGACGGAGTCGTTCTCCCGGGAGCCCCACCAGGCTCCGGGTGATCGCCCGGTCGGTGCCTCCAAGGCTGTCCGGCTTCTTGCAGCTGCGATACGGGCTCTCGGCGTAGCAGTACCTACGACTTCAATGTCCGTACCGGAGCCCTTTCCCACATGACGAGCAGCACCGAGACCACCGCCACCACTCCGCAGGTAGCGGTCAACGACATCGGTAACGAGGAAGCCTTCCTCGCCGCGATCGACGAGACGATCAAGTACTTCAACGACGGCGACATCGTCGACGGCGTCATCGTGAAGGTCGACCGGGACGAGGTCCTGCTCGACATCGGTTACAAGACCGAAGGTGTCATCCCGAGCCGCGAGCTCTCGATCAAGCACGACGTCGACCCCAACGAGGTCGTCAAGGTCGGCGACGAGATCGAGGCCCTGGTCCTTCAGAAGGAGGACAAGGAAGGCCGCCTGATCCTCTCGAAGAAGCGCGCCCAGTACGAGCGTGCCTGGGGCACCATCGAGAAGATCAAGGAAGAGGACGGCATCGTCACCGGTACCGTCATCGAGGTCGTCAAGGGTGGTCTCATCCTCGACATCGGCCTCCGCGGCTTCCTCCCGGCCTCCCTGGTCGAGATGCGCCGTGTCCGCGACCTCCAGCCGTACGTCGGCAAGGAGCTCGAGGCGAAGATCATCGAGCTGGACAAGAACCGCAACAACGTGGTCCTGTCCCGCCGTGCCTGGCTGGAGCAGACCCAGTCCGAGGTCCGCCAGACCTTCCTCACCACCCTCCAGAAGGGCCAGGTCCGGTCCGGTGTGGTGTCCTCGATCGTCAACTTCGGTGCCTTCGTGGACCTGGGTGGCGTCGACGGTCTGGTCCACGTCTCCGAGCTGTCCTGGAAGCACATCGACCACCCGTCCGAGGTCGTCGAGGTCGGCCAGGAGGTCACGGTCGAGGTCCTGGACGTCGACATGGACCGCGAGCGCGTCTCCCTGTCGCTGAAGGCGACCCAGGAAGACCCGTGGCAGCAGTTCGCCCGGACGCACCAGATCGGCCAGGTCGTCCCCGGCAAGGTCACCAAGCTGGTTCCGTTCGGTGCGTTCGTCCGCGTGGACGAGGGCATCGAGGGTCTGGTCCACATCTCCGAGCTGGCCGAGCGCCACGTGGAGATCCCGGAGCAGGTCGTCCAGGTCAACGACGAGATCTTCGTCAAGGTCATCGACATCGACCTCGAGCGTCGCCGGATCTCGCTGTCGCTGAAGCAGGCCAACGAGTCCTTCGGTGCCGACCCGGCGTCGGTCGAGTTCGACCCGACCCTGTACGGCATGGCCGCGTCCTACGACGACCAGGGCAACTACATCTACCCCGAGGGCTTCGACCCGGAGACCAACGACTGGCTGGCGGGCTTCGAGACCCAGCGCGAGGCGTGGGAGACCCAGTACGCCGAGGCGCAGCAGCGCTTCGAGCAGCACCAGGCTCAGGTCATCAAGTCCCGCGAGGCCGACGAGGCCGCCGCTGCCGAGGGTGGCACCGCCGCTCCGGCCGCCGCGCCGACCGGTGGTTCGTACTCCTCGGAGTCGGACGACAACTCCGGCGCCCTGGCGTCGGACGAGGCCCTCGCCGCCCTGCGCGAGAAGCTGGCCGGTGGCCAGAGCTGACGCTCTGATCCGCTGATCCACGGCTGAACCAGCGGGCCCGTCCCTTCGGGGGCGGGCCCGTCGGCGTTCCCGGGCACCGCTGCGAAGCCGGGCTTCCGCCGGGCTCCTGTACCCGGAGCGGGCCCGCCGTCCGATGTCCCCCGTCCGGGTGGCGTCGGCCGTCCTTCGGTATGAGGGGGGAATGCCGGGCCGTCACTCCGCGTTCTTGAGTGAGAACACGAGGAGGAGCGGTAATCGTGGCTGATCCCCAGGATTTGTACACATGGGACCCCCAGGGTCTCGCCGTTGTCGACATGGCGCTCGCCCAGGAGTCGGCCGGCCTGGTCATGCTGTACCACTTCGACGGCTACATCGACGCGGGCGAGACCGGTGAGCAGATCGTCGACCATCTCCTGGCCACCCTTCCGCACCAGCCGGTGGCCGTCTTCGACCACGACCGGCTGGTGGACTACCGGGCCCGGCGGCCCCTGCTGACCTTCCGGCGCGACCGCTGGACGGCCTATGAGACGCCCGCCATCGAGGTCCGCCTCGTCCAGGACGCCACCGGCGCGCCGTTCCTGCTGCTCTCCGGGCCCGAACCGGATGTCGAGTGGGAGCTCTTCGCCGCCGCCGTCGCCCAGATCGTGAAGCGGCTCGGCGTCCGGCTCTCGGTCAACTTCCACGGCATCCCCATGGGCGTGCCGCACACCCGGCCGGTGGGACTGACCCCGCACGGCAACCGGACCGATCTGATGCCGGGTCATCGCAGCCCCTTCGACGAGGCCCAGGTGCCGGGCAGCGCCGAGTCCCTGGTCGAGTACCGGCTGATGAAGGCCGGGCGGGATGTTCTCGGGGTCGCCGCCCATGTGCCGCACTATGTGGCCCGCTCCGCCTATCCGGACGCGGCGCTGACCGCCCTGGAGGCGATCACGGCCGCCACCGGTCTGGTGCTCCCGGGGGTCGCCCACGCCCTGCGGACCGCGGCCCATCGCACCCAGAACGAGATCGAGCGCCAGATCGGCGAGGGCGACGAGGAACTGACCGCCCTCGTCCAGGGTCTCGAGCACCAGTACGACGCGGTGGCGGGCGCCGATACCCGGGGAAATCTCGTCGCCGAGCCGGTGGATCTGCCGTCCGCCGACGAGATCGGGCTGGAGTTCGAGCGCTTTCTCGCCGAGCGGGAGGGTGACGCCTGACCGGGGCCGGGGCCCCGGGACGCCCCGCCCGCCCGGGGCATAAGCTGCCTCCCATGCTGTCAGTGGGCCTGACCGGCGGTATCGGCGCCGGCAAGAGTGCGGTCGCCCGGTTGCTGGAGTCGTACGGAGCGGTGCTGATCGACTCGGACCGGATCGCCCGCGAGGTCGTCGAGCCCGGCACCGACGGCCTGGCCGCCGTCGTGGCCGAATTCGGCGACGACGTCCTCCGGCCCGACGGCGCACTCGACCGGCCCCGGCTGGGCTCCCTCGTCTTCGCCGACCCCGAACGGCTCGCGGCGCTCAACGCCATCGTCCATCCCCTGGTACGGGCCCGGTCCGCCGAGCTGGCCGCGACGGCCGACCCGGATGCCGTCGTCGTCCACGATGTCCCCCTGCTCACCGAGAACGGGCTCGCGCCCCTGTACGACCTCGTCGTCGTGGTCGACGCCGACCCGGCGACCCAGGTGGAGCGGCTGGTCCGGGACCGGGGCATGACCGAGGCCGAGGCGAGGGCCCGGATGGCCGCCCAGGCCACCCGGGAGCAGCGGCGCGCCATCGCCGATCTGATCATCGACAACGACGGCCCGCTGGTAGAGCTGGAACCCCGGGTCCGCGCCGTCTGGGCCGAACTGACCCGCCGGGCCGCACCGATGTCCTCCTGACCCGCTTCCGGGCGCAGGCTCCGCGTCAGGGTCCCGTCAAACCCTCCGCGCCGCAGGAGGCCTGCGCCTAGCATCGGGCCGATGCCGACCGTCTTCGCCGCCTTCACCGTCCTCGGCGGGCTCGTCGCCGTGCTCGCGGGCGCCCATGGACTGCGCCGGACCCGGCGGATCCGGCACAGCGGCCGGACCGCCGAAGCCCTGGTGAAGCCCCCGCCGCCGGGGGCCGACCGGGAACTCCTGGAGTACGTGACCGAAGACGGCCGAGTGGTGGAGATCCCGGCCCCCGTACCGCTCGATACCGTGACGGCCGGAAGCACCGTCCCGGTCTCCTACGATCCCGCCGACCCCCGCGACGTCGTCGTCCTGGGCCGTGAGCGGACCGCTCTGGACCGGGCGTTCGTCGTCGCCGGACTGCTGGTCATGGCCGCGGGCCCCGTGGTGGCCGTGCTCCCGTCACCGGTCGGCTGATCCCCGGATCCGCCCGCCCGGCCCGCCGGATCCGCCCGGTGGATCGCCCGCCGACGGAAGAGGCCCGGCCGTAACGGTGTTGGAACCAGGTATCGAGGGGAAGGATGCGACCGTGCCCACAAGTGATCCGCACACCCATGTCATCGACTACCGAGCGGCGGAGCAACTGCTCGCCGCGAGGGATCCGCGTGGCGCCGTGAAGCTGCTGGACTCGGTGATCGCGGCCCACCCCGAGAACACGGCGGCCCGGCTGCTGCGCGCCCGGGCGTTCTTCGCCGCCGCCCAGCTGCGCCCGGCGGAACTCGAATTCGAACTGGTCCTGGAGCGCGAGCCCGACAACGCCTTCGCCCACTTCGCCCTCGCCCGTACCTTTGAACGCTCAGGCCGACCCGAGCAGGCGAAACGGCACTTCCGGCTGGCCGCCGCCCTCGACCCCAAGCCCGAGTATCTGAGGGCGGCCCGGTTCGACACCGCGCCCGGATCGGGCCGGAGTGAGACCGGGCAGGACCGGGACCCGGAGGACGGCGGGGTCTGATCCCCCGGCCGTTCACGGGGCGGGAGGACCGGTCCCCGGCGGCGCCCGGCCGGCCGGACCCGGACCAGCCCGGTCGTGCTCCTCGCGCACCGGCTCGTACGGCGGTATGTCCCGGCCCGGCTGGAAGTGCGGACCCTGGCGGATATGCCGCACCACCACGACCAGATCCACCAGAACGATCAACAGCAGCGCCCCGCAGAGGGCCGCCCAGCCGGGGTGCGACGTCAGCAGGAAGACCGCCGTACCGCCGCCCGCCCAGATCAGTCCCCACACACTCAGCCAGAACCGCATCCGCAGCGGACTGCGTGCGGTCACCGGCTCACTGCCCGTGCGCATTGTGATCGCTCCTTCCTCTCCAGCATGCACCTTCGTCCGGCTGAGAGGACGATCCCCGACCGGGCGCCGGGCCAAAAGCCGATGGCGAGAAGTCGCCACCGGGAACGCCCCCGGCGGTACCGGTCGTTGGGCGGATATGACCGTACGGATGCGTAAGGGATACGAAGGAACCGGCCCCGGACCGATCACCCCCGACGGCTGCGCCGTCGATATGTACGCCAGACTCCCCGTCGGGAACGAGCCCGATGTGATCGAGGCGGCCGTGCCACCGGGCGCCTCGATACTCGAACTCGGCTCGGGCGCGGGCCGGGTGACCCATCCGCTGATCGCCCGCGGCTTCGCCGTCACGGCGGTGGACGAATCACCGGACATGCTCGCCCGGATCAGCGGCGCCCGCCGTACCGTCCACGCCTCCATCGAAGAACTCGACCTCGACGAGCGGTTCGACGTCGTCATGCTGGCGTCGTTCCTCGTCCACACCGGGGATCCCGCCGTCCGCCGGGGCATGCTGCGGACCTGCCGCAAACACCTCAAGGACGGCGGCCGGATCCTCATCCAGCGCGAGGGCGCGGACTGGCACACCAATGTGCCCCGCGAGCGGGTCGACCCGTCCGGCTACCGGGTCCGGATCGTCTCCTCGGAGCCGGTCGGCGACGGTGTGCACTCCGTCCACGGGGAGTACACCTTCGCGGACGCGACCTGGACCCAGACCTTCCGCTCCCGGCCGATGACCCCCGCCCAGCTGGAGGAATGCCTGGCCGAAGCCGATCTGGAGACGGAGGCCGTACTGACGGACGACGGCACCTGGATCAAGGTCAGGCCGCTGGCGTCCTGACGCCCCGGCCCTCCCGGCCGGGGTGGCCCGGAGACCTCCCGGCCGGAAGGGCCCGTCCCGGCCCGGCCGGGCCTCGCCAGGGGACCACCGCGGGCATACCGTGGAATGTGGAATGGGGTGTACCGGCCCGCACGGAAGGGGTGCCCCCATGGTCGAGGAACTGGTGGTCGCGGGGCTGGCGGCGGCATCCGGGATAGCGGTCTACACGGCCGCCGCGGCCAAGGTCGTCAAGCAGTTCGAACGCGGAGTGGTGTTCCGGCTCGGACGGCTGCACGGCAGCGTCAGAACCCCCGGCTTCACCATGATCGTTCCGGTGGTGGACCGGCTGCACAAGGTCAATATGCAGATCGTCACCATGCCCGTACCCGCCCAGGAGGGCATCACCCGCGACAATGTCACCGTCCGGGTGGACGCGGTCGTCTACTTCCGGGTGGTGGAGGCGGCCAACGCCCTGATCGAGGTCGAGGACTACCGCTTCGCCGTCTCCCAGATGGCGCAGACCTCCCTCCGATCCATCATCGGCAAGAGCGATCTGGACGATCTGCTCTCCAACCGCGAACAGCTCAACCAGGGGCTGGAGCTGATGATCGACAGCCCGGCCATGGGCTGGGGCGTCCAGATCGACCGGGTGGAGATCAAGGACGTCTCCCTGCCCGAGGCGATGAAGCGTTCCATGGCGAGACAGGCGGAGGCCGACCGTGAGCGCCGCGCCCGGGTGATCAACGCGGACGCCGAACTCCAGGCGTCCAAGAAGCTGGCCCAGGCCGCCGGGGCGATGTCCGAGGAACCGGCGGCCCTCCAGCTGCGGCTTCTCCAGACCATCGTCGCCGTCGCCGCCGAGAAGAACTCCACCCTGGTCCTCCCGTTCCCCGTGGAACTGCTGCGCTTCCTGGAACGGGCCGCGACACCGGCCGACCACCGCGCCGAGGCCGCACCGCGGCCACCCCAGGCCGCATCCCCGTCCCCGCCCCCGGCCGTCGACCCGGCCCCCGTCCCGGCCGAGGAGCCGGCACCGCCCGAGCACCCGGAGGAACGCCGCTCCGCCCTGGAACCGGGTGCTCCCGGCCCGGACCGGAAACCGCCCGAAGACGCGTCCCCGGAACGGCACCGACCGCCGCACGCCGCCTGAACAGCGGCGCCGGAACCGCCCGCGCGGAAGCGGAGCGGGCACCGCCCGGGAGCCGTGGCGTCCCTCGTTGTCAGTCCCCGCCCGTATCGTCGTGGAGACAGTGTCCGACAGACCCGGCGGGAGGTGACCCATGACGACCGCGACCACCCCGACCACCCCGGTGCGGCCGTCCGGGCCGTCCATGGCGCCCTCCGCCGCGTGGGCCGCCGTCTTTCTGCCCGCAGCGCTGCCCCGCGAGGGCCGGATGGCGTTCTGGGCTCCCGGTGGCGACCTGCCGTACGAGACGGGGGACACCCTCACCGTCGTCGAGCCCGTACCCCCCTCCGAGCCGGGCGGGCCGCCCGGAGCCGCCGCCCGGACCGTCCCCGCGGTGCTGCTCCCCGTCGCCGAGGCCCTGCCCGCCCTCGTCCGGGCCCGCGGCCTCGCCGCCGCCCACCCCGCCACCGCCTGCTGGGGCGCCGCCGCGCTGCACGCCCTGCATCTGGTGGCCCGCGGCAGGCTGCTGCCCGGGCTGACCGCGACCGACCACGACACCTGGCGGGCGGGTCCGCTCGACGCCGCCGACATCGCCCAGCTCCGGGCCGTCGCCGCCGCCATGCCGTACGAGGCGTACGCCACGGCCGTGCCCGGCCCCGGACCCCTGGCGGTGCCCGAGCCCGAGGCCCTCGTCCGGGCCTTCTTCGACGCCGTCGCCGACACCCTGCCCAGGACGCCCGCCGCCGCGCACGCGGCGGGCGGGCCCTTCGCCGCCGCCGAGGCCCACCATCTGCCCCGGGCCAGAGCCTGGGCCCGCCGGGCGGCGGCGGGCCCGGACGCGGGGGTACGGATCTCCCTCCGCCTCGATCTCTCGGCGCTGACCCTCTTCGACACCCCGGCCGAGGACGACACCCCACCCGGCGAACGGGGGGACCGCCGGGCCGGTGCCGCCGTCGTCCAGGTGCACAGCGTCGCCGACCCGACGCTCGTCATCGACGCGTCCCGGCTCTGGGCGGGGGAGGGGGGATCCGACTTCGGCCCCCGCGCCCGGATCGACGCACTGCTCGCCCTGCGGCGCGCCGCCCGGATCTGGCCTCCCCTCGCCGAACTGCTCGACCGGCCCGTCCCCGACGTCCTCGCGCTCACCGAGGGGGAGCTGTACGACCTGCTGGGACCCGCCGCGGCCCGGCTCGACGCGGCGGGCGTCACCGTCCACTGGCCCAGGGAGCTGGCCCGCGGACTCACGGCGACCGCCGTGGTCCGGCCCGCGCCCGGCTCCGCGACCGACGGGACGCCCTTCTTCGACAGCACCGAACTCCTCCGCTTCGGCTGGCGGATCGCCCTCGGCGACGACCCGCTGACGGAGCGGGAACTGGACGCCCTGGCCGAGGCGCACCGCCCCGTCGTACGGCTGCGCGACCAGTGGGTGGTCGTCGATCCGGAGCTGGTCCGCAAGGCCCGCAAGCGGGAACTGGGCCTGCTGACCCCCGCCGACGCGCTGAGCGCGGCGCTCACCGGCACCGCCGAGATCGACGGCGAGACCGTCGAAGCCGTGCCCGTCGAGGCCCTGGCCGCCCTCCGCGACCGGATCACCCGGGGCCCCGAACCCGTCCCGGTGCCCCCGGGCCTGACCACCACCCTCCGCGACTACCAGCGCCACGGCCTGGCCTGGCTCGATCTGATGACCGGGCTCGGCCTCGGCGGCTGTCTCGCCGACGACATGGGCCTCGGCAAGACCGTCACGGTGATCGCGCTCCACCTCCACCGCGCCCGGACCCGGCCCACCCTGGTCGTCTGCCCCGCTTCCCTCCTCGGCAACTGGCAGCGGGAGATCGACCGCTTCGCCCCCGGCACCCCCGTCCACCGCTTCCACGGCGCGGAGAAGGACCTGCCGGACGGCGGCGGCTTCGTCCTCACCACCTACGGCACGATGCGCACCGGCGCCGAACGGCTCGCCGCGCACCGCTGGGGCCTGGTCGTCGCCGACGAGGCCCAGCACGTCAAGAATCCGTACTCGGCCACCGCCAAGGCCCTGCGGACCATCCCGGCACCCGCCCGGGTCGCCCTCACCGGCACCCCCGTCGAGAACAACCTGTCCGAACTGTGGGCCCTGCTGGACTGGACGACGCCCGGACTCCTCGGCCCCCTCAAGGCCTTCCGCGCCCGGCACGCCCGCCCGGTCGAACTCGGCGAGGACGCCGCCGCCGCGGAGCGGCTGGCCCGGCTCGTCCGGCCCTTCCTGCTGCGCCGCCGCAAGTCCGATCCGGGCATCGTCCCCGAACTGCCGCCCAAGACGGAGTCGGACCACGTCGTCACGCTCACCCGGGAACAGACCTCCCTCTACGAGGCCGTGGTGCGGGAGGCGATGGCGGCCATCGGCGAGGCCGAGGGAATCTCCCGCCGGGGCCTGGTGATGAAGCTGCTCACCGACCTCAAGCAGATCTGCAACCACCCCGCGCAGTTCCTGAAGGAGTACGCCGGTCCGGACCCCGTCCGGCTCGCGGGCCGCTCCGGCAAGCTGGCCCTCCTCGACGAACTGCTGGACACGATCGTCGCCGAGGACGGGGCGGTCCTCGTCTTCACCCAGTACGTGTCCATGGCCCGGCTGCTGACCCGCCATCTGGCCGCCCGCGGCATTCCCTCGCGGCTGCTGCACGGCGGGACCCCGGTCGCCGAGCGGCAGCGTATGGTCGACCGCTTCCAGTCCGGTGAGACACCCGTCTTCGTCCTCTCCCTCAAAGCCGCGGGCACCGGCCTCAATCTGACCCGGGCCGGCCATGTCGTCCACTTCGACCGCTGGTGGAACCCGGCGGTCGAGGAACAGGCCACGGACCGGGCCTACCGCATCGGGCAGACCCGCCCCGTCCAGGTCCACCGGCTGATCACGGAGGGCACGGTCGAGGACCGGATCGCCGAGATGCTCACCGCCAAGCGGGCCCTCGCGGACGCCGTCCTGGGCTCCGGTGAAGCCGCCCTCACCGAACTGACCGACCGTGAACTGGCCGATCTCGTCTCCCTGCGGAGAAGTACGTGACCCCGCCGCCCGACCGCCTCCGGTCCGCGCCCGCCCGGGTGCGGCGCTCCCGCCCGTCCGCCGTCACGCACGAGGACCGCCGGCGCACCTTTCCCGCCGTCGTGCCCTGGACCGGCGAGGAGACCGCGACGACCTGGTGGGGCCGGGAGTGGACCCGGGCCCTGGAGGAGAGCGCCCTGGACCCGGCCCGGCTGGCCCGGGGGCGGGCGTACGCGCGCCGGGGCCTGGTCGACGCGATCACGATCACCCCCGGCCGGATCACCGCCTATGTCCACGGCAGCCGCCCCCGCCCCTACCGCACCCGGATCGGGCTGCGGGTCCTCGGCGACGGCGAATGGGACGAACTGCTGGCCGCCGCGGCCGGGCCCGAGTACTTCTCGGCGCTCCTCGACAAGGACGTCCCCCGGGCGCTCGCCGCCACCGCCGATCTGCTGCCGGGCCCCGGCGATCTGATCCCGGACTGCTCCTGCCCCGACGACGGCTTCCCCTGCAAGCACGCGGCGGCCCTGTGCTACCAGACCGCCCGGCTGCTGGACGAGGACCCGTTCGCCCTGTTCCTGCTGCGCGGCCGGGGCGAGCGGGAGATCCTGGCGGCCCTCATCCGGCACGACTCCACCGGGGGCCCGGGCCCGGCCGGGGGAGCGGGCACCGGCGAAGGCCCGCGGCTGCCGACCGTACCGGCGGACACGGCCGGGGCGCTGCACCGGCCCGTGGGCGTCCTGCCGCCGCCGTTCCCCGTACCGGCCCATCCCGGCAGACCTCCCGCGGGCTCCGACGAGCCGGGCGCCCCCGATCCGCTCGCCCTCGACCTGCTGGCGACCGAGGCGGCCCACCGCGCCCACGCCCTGCTGACCACGGGGGCCGACCCGGTCGCCGGACTGACGGTCTGGGAGGACACCGTCCGGCTGGCCGCCGCCCACCCCGGCGCCGGGCTCACCGCGTCCACCCGGACGCTCTACCGCGATCTCGCCGGGGCCGTCGGCCGGACCGCCACCGAACTCGCCCGCGCCGTCGCCGCCTGGCACCAGGGCGGACGCGCCGCCCTGGCCGTACTGGAAGAGCCGTGGGACCCGCCCGCGGGACCCTTCGACCGGGCCGGTCCGGCGCTCGCCGCCGCCGGGCTCCCCGCCTTCCGCCCGCTGCGCAACCGGCTCTCCACCCCGGCCGTCCAGCTCAGACTCGGCCGGGACGGGCTGTGGTACGGCTACGAGTCGGACCCGGGACGCGAGGAGTGGTGGCCCCGGGGGACACCGGACACCGACCCCGTGGGCGCCGCCACCGCCCTCCTCGGGCCCTGAACCTCGAACCGGCGCACCGCGGGTCCGGCAGATCACCGTCCGGCGGACGGCCGTCCCGTGCCGTTCACAGGGTTCCCGCCCAGGAGCGGAGCTCGGCGAAGTCCTCGTCCCGCAGCCCCCACCGGGGCGAGATCCGCATCAACAGCGCCGGGGCGTCGTGGTGTTCCGCGACATGGGCGGCGTCCCTGGAGGTGATCATGTCGTCCACCCAGGCGAACGGCCGCCCGGCCGCCCAGCTCAGCAGGGGACGGGTCTTCCAGCACAGTCCGTCCGGTTCGGTGCCGGGCGCCGCGGGCCACTCCACCACCGGGAGGTCGTCCGGCAGTCCGATCCGCGGCGAGACCAGCGCATTGGCGTCGTGCGTCCAGGCGGACGCCCAGGCCAGGGCGAACGGCAGCCCGGTGAGACGTTCACCGTGCGAGGGGTTCAGCCGGACCCGCAGCCCCCGCCGGTGGCGGCGCGATCCGGGCGCCTGACGCGACAGCCACACCTCGGGACGGAGCCGGTGGGTCGTATAGCCGCGCAATCGGGGACAGCGCGCCGCGAACGGGTTGAGCGGGCCGTCGATGTCGAGAAGGAGCAGCGGGCGGTCTGTCATGAGGGTGAACTCTCCCATCCCGGGCCCGGTTCGGCAGCCCGTGGTCCGGCCCTCGTTGCCGGACCCGCCAGGGGGGCCGGAGACGAGCCGGGGACGGGACGGTGCCGGGGGCGCGGCACCGCGGTTTCCGGGCCCGGGTTCCGGTTGGCGAGTAGTCGCCACGGGGGTCGACGGCCGGGCCGCGCGATGATGAACTGATGAGAGTCGAACCGATCACCTGGGAGCGGCTGACCGAAGCCGTCACGGACCGGGCCCTGGCGGCGGGGCTCACGACCGGCGGGGCGGAGGGCGCGGGCTCCCGGCTGAGGGTCGGGGTCGACGGGGCCCCGGCCGCGGGCGCCGGGGAGTTCGCCACCCGGATCGAGCAGGCCCTGCGGCTGCGCGGGCGGCCCGGACTCACCGTCGGCACCGGCGGATTCCTGCGCCCCGCGTCGCTGCGGTACGAGTACGGGCGCGAGGACCCCGACGCCTACTACGACGACTGGTTCGATACGGGCGCCCTGTGGCGGGAGGTCTTCGGCCCCTTGGAGGAGGGCGGCACGGGCCGGGTACTGCCCGATCTGTGGGATCCGGTGACCGACCGGGCGACCCGCAGCCCGGCGGTGCGAGTGCCGGGCGACGGCGTGCTGTTGCTGTACGGGCCGTTTCTGCTGGGGCACGGGTTTCCCTTCGACCTGACCGTACATCTGCGGCTCTCCCCGGCCGCGCTGCGACGGCGCACACCCCGGGCCGAACAGTGGACACTGCCCGCGTTCGGGAGATACGAGGAGGAGGCGGGGCCGGAGCGGACGGCCGACATCGTGGTTCGGGTCGACGATCCCCGGCACCCCGCATGGGGTGTTCCGGACTGAACAGTTCCGTCGGTCCCGTTCCCCGGGCAGGGGCCGAGGGCCGGCGGTCCGTATCGGCATACGCCGGATTTTCGGGCGTCGTGTGCGTGGTGACCGGTACGCCGGGTGAGCGGCGGCCGAACCGGCCGGGAGCGGTCCGCAGCCCCGCCCGTAGCCGGTCAGCCGGTGACCCCGGGAGGGGTGCCGGGCTCGTACGGCGTGTCGGGGAGGAGGGGGCGGCCGCCGGTCAGGGTGACCGCCTCGGCGCCGGCCCGGCAGCCCTCGACGGCCGCATCGGCGGGATCCGCCCCCGTGGTCCAGGCGGCGAGAAAGGCACCGGTGAAGGCGTCCCCCGCGCCCGTGGAGTCCACGGCCTCGGCCCGGGGAGCCGGGACCCGGGCCGTGATTCCGCCGGACCCGGCGACCACGGCGCCCCCGGCCCCGAGGGTGACCACGGCCAGCCGGAATCGGCGGCCCAGCGCCTCGGCGGCCGACATCGGATCGGCGATCCCGGTCAGCAGCCGGGCCTCGTCGGCATTGGGGAGGACGAGATCGACACCCCGGAGCGCGGCCAGGACCGGCTCGGTTCCCCGGCGGGCGATGAAGCCCGCCGACGCCGGGTCGACGCTCACGGTCACACCCCGGTCCCGGGCCGACTCCAGAGCCAGCCGGACGAGCCGGACGGCGGTATCGGCGAAGAGGAGATAGCCGGAGAGATAGAGATGCCCGACGCCGTCCAGCAGCTCCGGCGACCAGTCGGCGGGGCCGATCCGCAGTACGGCCCCGCTGTCGGTGAGGAAGGTCCGCTCACCGCCCGTACCGGCGTCGACGAGCGCGACCACGGTCGCCGTCGGGGCGGAGCCGTCCGGGATCAGCAGTGGCCTGACCCCTGCCGCGCGCAGCCGTCCGGCGTGCCAGTCGGCCTCGGCCCGGCCCACCCGGCCCAGCAGCCGCACTTCGGGTCCGCCGCCGCTCTCGCCCCGGGAACGGGCCGCCCAGCAGGCCGCGTTGGCCCCGGCGCCGCCGGGCAGGATCCGGATCCGGGCGACGGTATCGGTACCGGGCGCCAGGGGAGTGGTGTGCCGCGCCACGACATCCGTCACGACGTCACCGACCACGAGCAGCGCGCCCGGTCCGCCGGGCGGCCCGCCGGAGCCCCGGCGGACGGCGGTGGCGGGCCCGGGGCCCTCCTGCGGCCCGCCGGATACCGGGGGCGTATCCCGTACCGGGGCGGGAGCTCCGGTCACAGGGCTGCCGCGATCAGGGACGCGAGGCGGACATTGCCCCGTACGGCCGCCGCATTCGCCTCCAGGGACGCGCCGCCGGTGTGCCGGGAGAGATAGTCCAGCAGAAACGGTGTCACCCCCTGGCCGGTGATTCCGTGCTCCGCGCAGGCGTCGAGCGCCGCGCCCAGGACCCGGTCGTGGAGGTCCGGGTCGAGCTGGGCGGACTCCGGGACCGGATTGGCCACGATCAGCGCCGACTCGGGGCCGCCGAGCCGTTCCCGGGCCCGGATCACCGCCGCCGCCTCCTCGGGGGAGCCGACGGTCCAGTCCACCGGCTCGCCGGACGAGGTGAGATAGAAGCCGGGGAAGCGGTCGGTTCCGTAGCCGACGACACCCACCCCGAGGGTCTCCAGCCGCTGAAGGGTCGCCGGGACGTCCAGAACGGACTTCACCCCGGCACAGACCACCGCGATTCCGGTCCTGGCCAGCTCCGGCAGGTCGGCCGACTCGTCCTGGGAGCGGGCCCAGTCCCGGTGCACCCCGCCGAGCCCGCCGGTGGCGAAGACCCGGATCCCGGCCCGCGCGGCCAGAAAGGCGGTCGCGGACACGGTCGTCGCGCCGTCGGAGCCGGTCGCGAGTGCGGGCGCCAGATCCCGGCGGCCCAGTTTGCGGATGCCCTGGCCACCGGCGATCCGGGCCAGTTGGGCGGTGTCGAGACCGATCCTGGCCCGGCCGCCGAGTACGGCGATCGTGGCGGGTACGGCGCCCAGCGACCGTACGACCGCCTCCAGTTCGACGGCGATGTCGAGATTGCGCGGCCGGGGCAGGCCGTGGGCGATGATCGTGGACTCCAGGGCGACGACCGGCCGCCGGGCGGCGAGGGCGTCGCGTACTTCCTCGGAAACCTCCGTGAGCGCCATGTCCCCATCCCTGGCACCCGGGACGGCCCCGCAAACCCCGGGACCGGGGCCCGGTCAGGCGCGGCCGGGCGACCGGCGGAGCGCCAGCGCGGCCAGCGGGAGCAGCATCAGGGCCCCGATCAGGTTGAGGACGCCGTAGCCCAGCTGCGACACCACCAGCCCGGCGAGAGCGCCGCCGATTCCCGCCGCGGCGTTCATGGCCAGATCGGACAGCCCCTGGACGGGTGCCCGCGCGGCCTGCGGCACCGAGTCGGTCAGCAGGGCCGAACCGGCGACCAGCCCCGCGGACCAGCCGAGTCCCAGGACGAACAGTCCGGCGGCGACCAGGGTGTGGCTGCCGTCCGCCGTTCCGGCGAGCAGGGCGGCCAGCGCCAGCAGCCCCACCGCGAGTCCGATCACACGCACCCTGCCGTAACGATCCGCCAGCCAGCCCATCACCGGGGAGAACGCGTACATCCCCGCGATATGGCCGCTGATCACCAGACCGATCAGCTCGATCCCGGCGCCGTGGTGCTTCAGCGCCACCGGGGTCATCGACATGATCGACACCATCACGGTGTGCGAGACGGTGACGGCCACCAGGCCCAGCAGCGCCGCCGGGGATTCCCGTACCGCCCGGACGCCCGCCCGCAGCGACCCGTCCGCCTTGCCTGCGGGCTCCGGCGCCAGGGCCCGGGCCGTCAGCAGCGGATCGGGCCGCAGCGTCAGCTGGAGCACCGCCGCCGCCAGCAGGAACACCCCGCCCGCCCAGATGAAGGGGCCCGCCTCGGCCGGGACTCCGAGTCCGGAGACACTGTCCCCGGCGGGCGCCGCGATGTTCGGGCCGAGTACGGCACCGATGGTGGTCGCCCACACCACGAGGGAGATCGCCCGCCCCCGCCGCTCCGGCGGCGCGAGATCGGCCGCGGCGAACCGGGCCTGGAGATTCGCCAGACTCCCGGCGCCGAACGCCGCCAGGCCCGCCAGCAGGACGGGGAAGTTGTCGGCGACCGCGCCCAGCACCACCACACCCGCGCCGACGGCCCCGATGAGATAGGCCAGCACCAGGCCGGCCCGTCGGCCGCGCGCCGTCATCAGCGCCGCCAGCGGTACCGACAGCAGGGCCGTACCCACCACGGACGCCGTGGACGCGAGCCCGGAGAGCGCGTCCGTCCCGCTGACCTCCTGGGCCAGGACCGCCGCCAGCGCGACACCGGTCGCGATCCCCAGCCCGCCGAGGATCTGGCTGATCACCAGGGCGATGGTGATCCGCCGCTGCAGGGCGGGCAGTTCGGCCGCCGAGACGGTGCCACCCGGCGGGTCACCCACGGGGCGGGGCGCGGGGACCACGACGGGGCCGGGAACCGGCTCGGTCCCGGATATCGCAGGGGTGTCGGAGGGCTCAGGGCTCGGGTTCACCGACGCAGTGTCCCAGTTCGGCCGAGCCGGGGACACCGCTTTCCGCCCCTCCCACCTGCGGTTCCGATCACAGGGGTGCGGCGCCGCGACCGCGCGTTTGCCCGGCGGGGCTCATGGGGCGCGCGGGCCGCGCGGGATCCACGGCGGACTCCCTAGAACAGCGGCTCCGGCAGGACTCCCTCCAGCGCCAGCAGCAGACGCTTGGTCTCCAGGCCGCCGCCGAAGCCGCCGAGCCCGCCGTCCGTCTCCACCACACGGTGGCACGCCACCACGATCGGCAGCGGATTGGAGCCCATGGCGGCACCCACGGCCTGCGCGGCGCCGGGCTGACCCACCCGGGCCGCCAGATCGCCGTAGCCGACGACCGCGCCGTACGGGACGTCCTCGTCGAGCCGCTTCAGCACCTCGCGGTTGAAGCCGCCGGAGAGCGACCAGTCCAGCGGCAGTGAGAATGCCGTGAGCCCGCCCGCGAAGTAGGCCCTGAACTGCCGTATCGGCTCGGCGAGGCGGCCCGGAGCCTCGGCGGAGACCTCGACGGGTGTCGCCCGCAGGCGCCCGGCGAGCCGCCGCAGCGCCGTGGCCCGTATCCGCTCGTCGGCGTGGAAGACGACATTCACCAGGCCGCGTTCGGTCGCGGCCAGCAGCAGCGGCCCGATCGTGGTCTCCAGGACGGCCCACTCGACGGTGCCCGAACCGCCGGGCGCGTTCGGACGGCCCGCGGCGTCGCTCGGGTCGTCGCCCGGGGCGGCGGGCTCGGTGACGGCGTTCGTACGGCTCATACGGACCACCGTACGACCGGCCACTGACAGCGGGCCTCCACCACTGCCGCCGGGCCCGGAACGACTCCTTCACGGCCGGTTTCCCAACCCTCGGCGGAAACGCTCAGGAACCAACGCCGACATGCGGTATCCCGGCCCGAAAAGGCACTGGAACGCACAGAATGCGGCATGCGGGCGCCTCCGGGCCGATAATTCGACCCCTCGTGTTCTCCCCCGGTCCGCCGGGTCATACTCTCGGCTGCTGAACACGACACAGACGTTCCACCGGGGGATCGCGGATCACACCAGGGGATCGCGCGAAATTCCGGGAGCAAGGACGCACGCCATGCAGGGAACCATCGACGGATTCAGTTATGGGATCGTCACACCGCTGGCCGCCTATGTGATGGCCTGCCTGGGCGCCGCCCTCGGACTGCGCTGCACCACCCGGTCGGTCCGCAACAACCAGTCGTTCAAGGCGGGCTGGCTCGCCATGGGGGCGACGGCGATCGGGTCCGGCATCTGGACCATGCACTTCATCGCCATGATCGGCTTCTCGGTCGACGGCGCCCCGATCACCTACGACCCGCCGATCACCTTCGCCAGTCTCGCGGTGGCGATCGTCATGGTCGGTATCGGGATCTTCATCGTCGGCTACCGGGGCGCGACCACCATGGCCCTGGTCACCGGCGGGACCATCACCGGACTCGGGGTCGCCTCCATGCACTATCTCGGCATGGCCGGGATGCGGCTGCGCGGCACCCTCCAGTACGACACCACGACCGTCACCCTCTCCGTGATCATCGCCGTGGTGGCCGCCACCGCCGCCCTGTGGGCCGCCGTCTCCATCCACGGCTTCCTCGCCAGCCTCGGCGCCAGCCTGGTGATGGGCGTCGCGGTGACCGGAATGCACTACACCGGCATGGCCGCCGTCAGCGTCCATCTGCACGGCGCGTCCGGTGCCGCGCGGGGCGGCGAGTCGGCCGTGGCCCTGCTGCTGCCCATGCTGATCGGACCGCTGGCCTTCCTGCTGATCGCCGGAGTGGTCGTGATGTTCGATCCGCTGCTGGTGATGGGCCAGCCGGAGTGGGAGCGCTCCGGTACGGGCACCGCTTCCGCGCCGGGCATCCCCGCCGAGAGCGCCCGGCGCGCGGGAATGGTGACCGCCGACCCCGCCCGTTTCTCCGGCCACGGCCACGCGCACGGACAGCACCACGGCCACGGGGGCGGCACCGGCTACGGCTACGGTCACGGTTTCGATTCGGCCGCCGCCCCGGCCCCGGACCCGGTCGCCGACGAGGGCGCCCTGCGCCGCCGTTCCCAGCAGTACGACGGCTGGTGATCCCGGCGGGGCGACCGGACGCACCGTGACCGGCCGCCCACGGGCCGCCCGTACGCGGCGGTCCGCGGACCCCCTCGGAGCGGTCCGCGACCCCGATTGTCAGTGGGGGGTCGTACGGTGGATCCATGCGGCCCGTTTCCGATATCGAACGCACGGTGGCGCCTTTCGAGGTCGTCAGTCCCTATCGCCCCAGTGGTGACCAGCCCACGGCCATCGCCGACCTGGAGCGGCGCGTCCGCGCGGGGGAGAAGGACATCGTCCTGCTCGGTGCCACCGGCACCGGCAAGTCGGCCACCACCGCGTGGATGATCGAAAAACTCCAGCGCCCGACCCTGGTCATGGCGCCGAACAAGACCCTGGCCGCCCAGCTCGCCAACGAGTTCCGCGAGCTGCTGCCCAACAACGCCGTCGAGTACTTCGTCTCGTACTACGACTACTACCAGCCCGAGGCGTACGTCCCGCAGTCCGACACCTATATCGAGAAGGACTCCTCGATCAACGAGGAGGTCGAGCGGCTGCGCCACTCCGCGACGAACTCGCTGCTCACCCGGCGTGACGTGATCGTCGTCGCCTCCGTCTCCTGTATCTACGGCCTGGGCACCCCCCAGGAGTACGTCGACCGGATGGTCCCCCTCCGGGTCGGCGAGGAGATCGACCGCGACCAGCTGCTCCGCCGCTTCGTCGACATCCAGTACACCCGGAACGACACGGCGTTCACCCGCGGCACCTTCCGGGTCCGCGGCGACACCATCGAGATCTTCCCGGTCTACGAGGAGCTGGCCGTCCGGATCGAGATGTTCGGCGACGAGATCGAGGCCCTCTCCACCCTCCACCCCCTCACCGGCGAGATCATCGACGACCACCAGTCGCTCTACGTCTTCCCCGCCAGCCACTACGTCGCCGGACCCGAGCGGCTGGAGAAGGCGGTCACCGGTATCGAGGCAGAGCTGGAGTCCCGCCTCGCGGAGCTGGACAAGCAGGGCAAGCTGCTGGAGGCCCAGCGGCTCCGGATGCGGACGACCTACGACATCGAGATGATGCGCCAGATCGGCTCCTGCTCCGGCATCGAGAACTACTCCATGCACTTCGACGGCCGTGACCCCGGTTCGCCGCCCAATACCCTCCTCGACTACTTCCCCGAGGACTTCCTGCTGGTCATCGACGAGTCCCATGTCACCGTCCCGCAGATCGGCGCGATGTACGAGGGCGACGCCTCCCGCAAGCGGACCCTGGTGGACCACGGCTTCCGGCTGCCGTCCGCCCTCGACAACCGGCCGCTGAAGTGGGAGGAGTTCACCGAGCGGATCGGCCAGACCGTCTATCTGTCGGCCACCCCCGGCAACTACGAGCTGGCCCGCTCCGACGGCTTCGTGGAGCAGATCATCCGCCCCACCGGCCTCGTCGACCCGGAGGTCGTGGTCAAGCCCACCGAAGGCCAGATCGACGACCTGGTCCACGAGATCCGGCTGCGCACCGAACGCGACGAGCGGGTGCTGGTGACGACCCTCACCAAGAAGATGGCCGAGGACCTCACCGATTACTTCCTGGAGATGGGCATCCAGGTCCGCTATCTCCACAGCGACGTCGACACCCTGCGCCGGGTCGAGCTGCTGCGCGAACTGCGCGCGGGCGAGTACGACGTCCTGGTCGGTATCAACCTGCTGCGGGAGGGCCTCGACCTGCCCGAGGTCTCCCTGGTGGCGATCCTCGACGCCGACAAGGAGGGCTTCCTGCGCTCCGGGACGTCCCTGATCCAGACCATCGGCCGGGCGGCCCGCAATGTCTCCGGCCAGGTCCATATGTACGCGGACAAGATCACCCCGGCGATGGAGAAGGCCATCGAGGAGACCAACCGCCGCCGGGAGAAGCAGATCGCCTACAACACCGAGAAGGGCATCGACCCCCAGCCGCTCCGCAAGAAGATCAACGACATCGTCGCCAAGATCGCGCGCGAGGAGATCGACACCGAGGAGCTGCTCGGTACGGGCTACCGCTCGGGCAAGGACGGAAAGGGCGGCAAGGCGCCCGTGCCCTCCCTGCGGACCACCGGGCCCGGCGGGACCGCGGCCGGTGCCGCGGCCGGCGGCGGCAAGGGCCGGGGCAAGACACCCGCACCGGTCACCGACCGCCCGGCCGCCGAGCTGTCCGCGATCATCGAGGAGATGACCGCCCGGATGCGCGCCGCCGCCGCAGACCTCCAGTTCGAGGTGGCGGCCCGGCTCCGGGACGAGGTCGGGGAGCTGAAGAAGGAGCTGCGCCAGATGAAGGAGGCGGGGCTGGCCTGAGCCGGAGAAGAAGAGGGGGCACGGCCCGCGGGACACCCGGGCCGAGGGGTCGGTCGGACCCCCGGGACACGGGCCCCGGACCGTACGACGGCCCAGGCCATGGGGCTGTGTTGCAAGACCGACACAATAATCGGCCAATTGCGCCACGCGGTTGACGAGACTGCGTAGGGTGCAGGGCAGCCGTCCATAGGGGCGGCGGCACTTCAGTGAGAAGGGGACAGCGCGTGACGGTCAATATGACCAAGGGTCAGGCCATCAGCCTGCAGAAGAGCGACGGGGGCACCCTCACGGCTGTGCGGATGGGACTGGGCTGGCAGGCGGCCGCCCGCCGCGGCCTGTTCGGCACGCGGACCAAGGAGATCGACCTGGACGCGTCGGCGGTGCTCTTCGCCGACAAGCAGCCCGTGGACGTGGTCTTCTTCCGCCACCTCGTCAGCGACGACGGCTCGGTCCGGCACACCGGCGACAACCTGGTCGGCGGTGCCGGCTCGGGCGGTGACGACGAGGCCGTCCTGGTCGACCTGGCCCGGGTGCCGGTCCACATCGACCAGATCGTCTTCACGGTGAACTCCTTCACCGGCCAGACGTTCCAGGAGGTGAAGAACGCCTTCTGCCGGATCGTCGACGAGACCAACGGCCAGGAGATGGCCCGTTACACCCTGGACGGCGGCGGCAACTACACCGCGCAGATCATGGCGAAGGTACACCGCGTCGGCGACGGCTGGAAGATGACGGCCCTGGGCAACCCCGCCAACGGCCGGACGTTCCAGGACCTGATGCCCGCGATCCTCCCGCACCTGTAAGGCGTCCGGCTCCGGACGGACGACGGACACCACAGCTCCCGGCAGCGGACGGCCGGGAGCTGTACCGCTTGCCATCCGCGGGCACCGCGCGGCGCGTACCGCCGTCGCACGGCACCCGCCCGACGACAGCAGAGCAGCTGAAGAACCGAGGGGACGAGGCGATGACGGCCGAGCTGGTCCGAGGGCAGAACCATCCGCTGCCCGAGACCGTCCTGGAGGTACGGGTCTCCGCCCATCACCCCGTGATGGTCTGCGCCGCGGGCGCCGACGAGGCCGGTACCGTACGCGACGCCTGGCTCGCGCACCCCGGCGCGCCGCGCCCGCTGCCCGGGGTCGAGGTCTCCACCGGGACCACCCCGGCCCCCCGCTTCCAGGTCGACCTCGGCGCCGTACCGGACGAGGTGCACCGGCTCCATCTGCTGATCGCCCTGCCCGAGGGGACCGGGGGACCGTCCCATTTCGGCGCCACCGCCGCGCCCTTCCTGGCCGTGACCGGCCGCCGGGACGGTAGCGAGATCGCCGGCTTCACCATCACCGGCCTCGACGCCGAGAACGCGGTGATCGCCCTGGAGCTCTACCGCCGCCAGGGCGCGTGGAAGGTCCGGGCCGTCGGCCAGGGATATCCGGGCGGTCTCGCCCAGCTCCTCGCCGACCACGGCCTCGAAGCGGCCCGGGAGCGGGCCGCCGAGATCGCCTCGGCGGTCGCCCGCCCGGCGCCGCGTACCGAGCCCGCCCGGCTCCGTACCCGCCCCGGCGACGACGGCACCCGCTCCGCGACCGGCGGCACGGGTCCCGCCGGTACCCGGCCCGCCCCCGGTTCCGGCTCCCCGGCCGACGGCTCGGACACCGTCCCGGCCGGGCCCGGCCCGCTGTCCGGCCCGGGTGCCCGCCCGGGCCAGCCCCCGCTGACCCCCGTGGCCGACAGCGGCGACGCGACCCTCCCGAGCGCCCCGGCCGGTCCCGGCGAGGGGCCGCGGGACGCCGGAGCGGGAGCCCCCACGGTCCCGGGCGGCCGGATCGACTACTCGCACCCCCGCCGCCGCCCGGCACCGCCGTCCCCGCCGCCCGCCGCACCGGCCCCCGCCGCCGCCGCCGGGGAGCCCGCCGGGCCCGTCGCCGGTGACGCCACGGGCTGGTCCATGGAGGAACGGCTCTACAACCAGATCTGGGGCATGTTCGAGGATCTGGCCCGTACCGTCGCCGCCTATCGCAGCGCCGTCGAGTTCGCCGAGTCCCGGCTCGACCAGGAGCTGGACCAGGCGCTGGCCGACCCGCGCAGCCGGATCGGCGGCGCCGGTGACGCCGCCCGCGACGCCGCCCGGGCCAAGTGCGAGCAGCTGACGGACCGGGCCCGGCAGTCCCTCGACCGGGACCTGGCCCAGCTCTCCGCCGAGTCCGATGTGGTCGAGCCCGCCCTGCCGCCCGCCTACGCCCGCTGGGACAACCCCGTCTGGCACGCCTACCGGGTTCCGACGGAGACCCCGATGGCGATCCGGCTGGGCGACCTCCAGCTCCCCGAGACGCCGGAGCTGCGTATTCCGTTCCTGCTCCGGCTGCCGCTGGAGCGGGGGCTGTGGGTGGACAGCGGACGGTCGGGCTCCGATACGGCCCTGATGCTCGACGAGGCCCAGCTGCGGAAGCTGGCCCTGGACTGCGCGGTCTCCCACGCGGCCCGGCTGGTGGCGGTCCATCCGCCCGGCGACTTCGCCGTCCAGGTGATCGACCCGGCGGGTACGGGCGCTCCGTCGCTGGCGCCCCTGGTGGAGTCCGGGGTGCTGGCGGTGCCGCCCGCGACCGGGGCCCAGGGGGTCGCGGCCACCCTCACCCGGCTGACCCAGCGGGTGGACCTGGTCACCATGGCGGTCCGCGGCGGCGCGCCCGACGCGCTCCCGCCGGACCTCGACACCTCCGAGCAGCTGCTGATCGTCAATGACTTCCCGCACGGCTTCGACGACCGCGCCGTCACCCAGCTGCGCTATCTGGCCGACGAGGGTCCGCAGGTCGGGGTGCATCTGCTGATGGTGGCCGACCGTGAGGACGCGCGTGCCTACGGTCCCGTACTCGATCCGCTCTGGCGGTCGCTGCTGCGGATCACTCCGGTCCCGGACGACCATTTGGCGGATCCCTGGGTACGGCATTCCTGGACGTACCAGCCGCCCATGATCCCGCAGGGGAGTGCGATTCTCGGCCAGGTACTCGGTCGAGTGGCCGAAGCTCGACGCTCATGGGAGCGCTGACCAGCCACTTTGAACTTTCTTTACCAACTGCTTTACCGGTGCTTTGGTACTCCTGTACGCTCGCTCTGAAGCGGAGGGGAGTACTCCCGAATGCGGCGTGCCCGTCAGTACGGACCCTCAGGTCCCGGGGCGCCGGCCCGAGTGTGGCGAGGCCACCCGGGTGGAGGAGACCTCCGGCAGCGACGACGCTGATCAAGTAGCCGTACGACGCCGGAGGCGCAGTGGACATCTCGTTTACCGTGTGGTTGTTGACCATCCTCGGTCTCTCAGCCCTCATTGCGGTCGACTTCTTCATCGGGCGCAAGCCCCATGACGTGTCGATCAAGGAAGCCGGAATCTGGACGATCGTCTGGATCGCGCTGGCGGTGCTCTTCGGCGTCGGCCTGGCGGTCTGGGGCAGCGGCCAGGCGTCCGGCGAGTTCTTCGCCGGATTCATCACCGAGAAGTCGCTCAGCGTCGACAATCTCTTCGTCTTCGTCCTGATCATGGCGAAGTTCGCGGTGCCGTCCCACCTCCAGCAGCGGGTGCTGCTGATCGGTGTGCTGATCGCCCTGGTCCTGCGGGCGATCTTCATCGCCGCGGGTGCCGCGATCATCTCCAACTTCTCCTGGGTCTTCTACATCTTCGGCGCGTTCCTGATCTACACCGCCTGGAAGCTCATCCAGGAGGCGCGGGCCGACGAGGACGACGAGGACTGGGAGGAGAACAAGCTCCTCAAGGCCGCCGAGAAGCGGTTCGGGGTCGCCGACCAGTACCACGGCACCAAGCTGTTCATCCAGAAGAACGGCAAGCGCATCATGACCCCGCTGATGGTGGTCATGCTCGCCATCGGTACCACGGACATCCTGTTCGCCCTGGACTCGATCCCCGCGATCTTCGGTCTGACCCAGGACCCGTACATCGTCTTCACCGCCAACGCCTTCGCCCTGATGGGTCTGCGGCAGCTGTACTTCCTGATCGGCGGACTGCTGAAGAAGCTGGTCCACCTCAGCTACGGCCTGTCGGTGATCCTCGGCTTCATCGGTGTGAAGCTGGTACTGCACGCACTGCACGAGAGCGGTGTGAGCGTTCCGGAGATCTCCATCCCGTTCTCGCTCTCCGTCATCGGCGGTGTTCTGGTCATCACCACGATCACCAGCCTCATCGCCTCCAAGAAGCAGGCCCGGCTGGAGGCCGAGCAGGCCGCGGCCGACGGCGGCGACGGGGACTCCGGGGCCGACGGCTCCGGCTCCGCGAAGGACAGCGTGGACGCCTGACGCCCGTAGGGCATACGGCTCGAGGGGTGGGTGCGACGACCGTCGCACCCACCCCTTCCGCGTCGCCGGACCTCCGGCGGCGTCGCCGACCGGGTCCGCGGTGCCCGGGGCGGGCGGCTCAGGGCGTGGCCAGCGCCTCCGTGGGCGAGAGCCCGGAGGCCCGTACCGCCGGATAGAGCCCGGCCAGCGCGCCGATGGCGAGGGTGGCGCCGATCCCCCCGGAGACCGCCCACAGCGGTACCACCGACGGCCAGCCCTGATAGACCGCGTATCCGGTGGTCACCCCGGAGCCCAGGACCGCCCCGCCCAGCCCGCCGAGGGCCGACAGCAGCAGCGACTCCGCCAGGAACTGGATCCGGACCTGGCCCCGGGTCGCCCCGAGGGACCGCCGGAGCCCGATCTCGGACCGGCGTTCCAGGACCGAGATCACCATGGTGTTGGCCACCCCGACCCCGCCGACCAGCAGGGCGACCGCCCCCAGGCCCAGCAGCAGGGCGGTGAACGCCTGGTCCGCCGCCTGCTGCGCGGCCAGCGCGTCCGAGGGGCGGGAGACGTCGACCTCGTTGGGCGCCTCCGGATTGGCGGTCGACCCGAGGACGTCCCGGACGCTCTCCACCTCCGAGTCGGCGGACCTCGCGTAGACGGTGGTCGGGCGTCCGTCGAACGCCAGCGCCGACTCCGCCACCGGCCAGCCGATCAGCGCCGCCTCGTCCAGTTCGGGGGCGAGCGCCGCGGGGGCGAGGACCCCGACGACGGTGAACATCCGGTCGCCGACCAGGATCTGCACATCGGGTCCCGGGCGGCCGATGCCGAGCCGTTCGGCGGCGGCGGATCCCAGGACCACCGCCGGATAGCGGCCGGTCGCCGCGTTCAGCCAGGTTCCGGTACGCAGCTCGGCCGCGACGGTCTCCAGCAGATTCGTCCGGACCGCGTAGGCGGTCAGCCCGTTCGTCCGTGCCTTGGGGATCTTCCCGGTCCGGAAGATCTTCGTCTCCGGTACCCGCCCGATCGCCGACACCTCGTCCACGGGGGCGATCCGGCCGACCATGGCCTCGGCCTCCGACGGCAGCCGGGCCTCGCCGCCGGTGAGCGTCGAGCCGGGCGCGACGGTGAGCAGATTGGTGCCGAGGGCGCTCAGCCGCCGGTCCAGCTCGGCGCGGGACGACGAGGAGATACCCACCACCGCGACCATCGCGGCGATACCGATCGCGATGCCCAGCGCCGACAGGAAGGCGCGCAGGGGGCGGGTCCGCAGCCCGACCGCCCCGACCCGCAGCACATCGCCGGGGCCCAGCCGCGCGGGCCGCAGCTCCCGGGCGTCGCTCCGCCGTTCGCGCCGCTCGTGCCGCTCGTGCCGCTCGTGCCGTTCGCGCCGTGCACGGCGGGTGCCGCCGGGGGCCGGGTCCCGGGTGAGCGGTACGTCCCCGGCCGGTGCGGGGGGCTCGTGGCCGGTCCGGGAGTTCGTACGCGGGCTCATCGGTACGCCCCCGTGGTGTCGCCCCGGCCGTCCGGGTCGAGCCGCCGGACCGGGTCGTACGGGCCGTTCGGCTCCGCACCGCCCGCCCCCCGGCCGCCCCGCTCCGGACCGCCCGGAACCGGATCGCCCGGAACCGGAGAGCCCGGAACCGGATCGCCCGGAACCGGGTCGTCCGTACGGGTGTCCGCGACCATCAGCCCGTCCCGCAGCAGTACCTGACGGGGCAGCGACGCCGCGATCTCCCGGTCGTGGGTGATCACCAGAACGGTGGTACCCGCCCGGTTCAGCTCCCGCAGCAGCCGCATCACCCCGTCCCCGGAGACCGAGTCCAGCGCGCCCGTCGGCTCGTCGGCGAGAAGCAGCGGAGGGTCCCCCGCCACCGCGCGGGCGATGGCCACCCGCTGCTTCTCGCCACCCGACAGCTCATGGGGCTCGTGGTCCGTCCGGTGCCCGAGGCCGACCCGCTCCAGCGCGCTCGCCGCCCGCCGCCGGCGCTCCGCCGGACGCAGCCCGCTGTACAGCAGCCCGTCCGCGACGTTCTCCAGCGCCGTGGTCCCGGCCGCCAGATGGAAGTGCTGGAAGACGAAGCCGATCCGGCCCGCCCGCAGGGCGGAGAGCCGGCGGTCGCTCAGCGCCCCCACGTCGTATCCGTCGATCCGTACCCGCCCCGTCGACGGCCGGTCCAGCGTGCCGAGGACATGCAGCATCGTGGACTTCCCCGAACCGGACGGGCCGACGATCCCGACCAGTTCGCCCCGGCCGATCCGGAGCGACACCCCGGCGAGCGCCGTCACCCCGCCCGGGTACACCTTGGTCACCTCCGTCAGTTCGATCACTTGGGCATCCCCACGATCGCCCCCTCGGTGACGCCGTCCCCGGAGATCTCCACCCGGCCCTCCGCGAACAGGCCCGTGGTCACCGGCAGATAGGTCGACGTGGTGCCGGAGACGACCTCCACCCCGAAGCCGCCGCCGGTGAAGGCCAGCAGGGCCGCGACGGGGACGCTGAGGACGTTGTTCCGGGTGCCCGCGACGAATTCGACGTCCACCGAGGCCGAGCTGAATCCCTCGGCGGCCCGCTGGGCCTTCGCCCCGCTCAGCGCGATGACGGCCTCGATCTTCGTGGTCGCCTCCTCCTGCCCGGTGGCTGGTTCGAGTACGGTGTCGACGCTGGCGACCCGGCCCGGGACCCGGCGGTCGTCCGGCAGGACGACCGTGACCTCGCGGCCCTTCTTCACCAGCCGCAGGTGTTCGGGTTCCAGCTCGACCGTGGCGGCCTTCGCGGTCCCCGTGTACGTGAGGATCTGGGCCCCCATCTGGACGGCGCCGCCCTTCGCGGCGTTCACCCCGTCGACCCGGATCGCGGCCGGGGTGAACACCACCCGCCCCAGGTCCACCACACCGGTCTCCGTCAGACCGAGGTCCTCCTGCCACTCCTTCACGGCGTCGGCGGTGAGGTCGGTGAACTCGTCGTCCACGGTGAAGCCGGTGTACCCCAGCTCCCGCAGATTCCGCTCGAACTGGCGGACGTCCTCGCCCTCGACCCCCTCCTTCAACGCGCGGTAGGCGGGCAGGGAGCCGTAGAGCAGAGTGACCGGCCGGTCGTCCACCGCGTACAGCCGCTGCCCCCGGCTGATCCGCTTGCCGCTCTCCGGTACGGCGGTGACAGTCCCGGCGATCCGGCTGGTGACGGTGGCCGAGGTGCCGTAGCCGAGGGCCCCGTCCGCCGTCTGGATGTCGCGCAGGGTCTGCCGGGTCACCTTCGCCGTGTTCGGCGGCAGACCGGCCGACTCCCCGTCACCGGCGTCCGCGTCGTCGCCGATACCGAGCCCGGCGACGGCGAGCGCGCCGCCCGCGGCGAGCACCGTGAGGACGGCGGCGATCCGGCGGCCGCGCTTCCGGCGGCGCCGTTTGGTCCGGCCGGGCGGCGCCGGGACGCCCCCCGGTTCGCCGTCCGGACCGGATCCGGCCGTTCCGCCGGGCCCGGCCTCGCCGGTCCGACCGTCCGGTTCGCCCGGTCCCGGGTCCTGGGCCGGGTCGGCACCCCGGCTCTTACCGGGCTCATCAGCCCCATCAGCATTATCAGCCCCTCCGGTTCGGTCGGGCGGTCCGTCGCGGCGGTCCTCGCCCGGCACGGATTCCCGGATTCCGTACGGCAGCCGGAGCCGGGCCGTCGTGGCGGCCGGACCGTCGGCGGACCCGCCGGGCCCGGCACCGTACGCGCCGACCCGGCCCGGCTCGCCCCCGCCGCGTCCCGCCGGCGACTCAGCCATCGAGTTCCTGCTTCCCCTTGCCCTTCGGCATCTCGCCCCGGCACTTCTCCTCGGCGCCCTTGAAGTCGGGGTCCTCGGTGATCCGGCCGTCGATCTGGATCCCGCCGCCCGACTGCGGGTCGGGGAACTCCTCGACCCCGTTGGTCCGCATGCACTGGGCGAACTTCCGCATCGACTCGGCCATCTTCGGATCGGGCTTCCCGCCCTTGGCCATGCCCTGCGGCTGGTACTTGCGGCAGGCCTCGTTCGCCTTCTCGGCCTTCTCCTTGGAGAGCCCCTCCGCGTTCATCTGGATCCTGCCGTCCTTGGGATCCGGCACGTCGAGCCCGTGTTCCCGCAGGCACTCCGCGAACTTCCGGGCCCTCTCCTCGTGGTCCGCGGGCACCGGGCCCTCCCCGTTCCCACTGCCGGCACCGCCGCCCCCCTCGGCCGCGCCCTTCGCCGAAGGGGCCGCGGCCACCTTCTCCTTGCCGCCGTCCGATCCGCAGCCGGTCAGCGCCAGTGCGAGAGCGGCCAGGACGGCCAGTGCCCCGGTCGCCGGACGGCGGGTGAGTGATCGCATCGTCGTGACTCCTCGTCCCGGGGCCGGTCGGTCCCGGCCCCTACGCCGACCGATGGAACGCCCCAGGAGGTTTCCACCCCGTTTCCGGCCCGGCCCGCGGTCCCGGCCCGGCGCCCCGCCCGCGAGCCCGGCGAGATCCACAAGAGGTGACCTAACGCGATGGAAACGCGACGGCGTCCACCATGGCGGTGAGCCCGATGACCACGGGGGTGTCGTCGGGACCCACTGACCCGGGGGAGGACGACCATGCGCGTACTGGTGGTGGAGGACGAGCCGAGGCTCGCGGACGCGATCGCCGAATGGCTGCGCGAGGAGACCCATGCCGTGGACGTCGTCCACGACGGCGCGGCGGCGCTGGAGCGCGTCGGCGTCAACGACTACGACGTCGTCGTCCTCGACCGGGATCTGCCGGTCGTCCACGGCGACGAGGTCTGCCGGGCCGTCGTGGGCACCGGCAGCACCGCCCGGGTGCTGATGCTCACCGCGGCGGCGGAGATCGCCGACCGGGTCGGCGGCCTCGGCATGGGCGCCGACGACTACCTCACCAAACCCTTCGCCTTTCCCGAACTCGCCGCCCGGGTCCTGGCGCTGGGCCGCCGCTCCCGGCCCGCGACGCCACCCGTGCTGCGCCGGGCCGGGATCACCCTCGACCCGGCGCGCCGCGAGGTGTTCCGCGACGGCCGCTACGTACCGCTGTCGCCCAAGGAGTTCGCGGTCCTCACCGAACTGCTGCGCGCCGAGGGGGCCGCGGTCTCCACCGAGCAACTGCTGGAGAAGGCGTGGGACGAGCACGCCGACCCGTTCACCGGTGCCGTACGGCTCGCCGTGCTCAAGCTCCGGCGGAAGCTGGGCACGCCGCCGGTGGTGGAGACGGTGACCGGAACGGGGTACCGCATCGCATGACGCACGGCCAGGACACCACCGACGACCTTCATGGCACCCCTGAGACCCCTGAGACCCCTGACAACTATGACTTACGTGACCGCGACGGCGGCACCGGCGCGGACGTCACGGGGCACGGGACCGGGGCGCCGTTGTCCGGCGACCGGGCCCGGTGCCGCCCGTCCGCCCGCGGAACCCCGGCGGGCAGACGCCGGTTCCGGCTTCCGCGGCCCGAGAAGCTGCCCCTGAGAGCCCGGCTGACGCTGATCTACGGCGGGCTGTTCATGGCCGCCGGGGTGGTGCTGCTCGGGGTGACGTACGTCCTCTTCGAGAATCAGGTCCCGAGGGGCGCCAAGTTCCTCGACGCCGTCCAGAAGGCGCCCACCGCCGGACCGCTCCCCACGGCGTCGCCCGGCGGCGGCCCGTCCGGCCGCCCGTCGCCCGGCGTGCCGCCGCCCGGCCCCGAGCAGCGGTTCATCGACATCAACGGCGTACGGACCACCGCCGAGGACGGCGCGGTCGCCCTGAAGCGTCAGCAGGAGGCGCTGAACGACGCGGCGGCCACCAGCCTCCTCAGCCAGGGCGGACTGGTCCTGGTGGTCGTCGGCGGGGTCGCCGCCGGATTCGGCTGGCTGGTCGCCGGCCGCGTACTGGCTCCGCTCCGCCAGGTCACCGAGACCGCGCGGCGGATCGCGGCCGCCCCCGCCGCGGGCCGGGGGCTGCATGAACGCATCGCGCTCTCCGGTCCCCAGGACGAGGTGAAGGATCTGGCCGACTCCTTCGACACCATGGTCGAACGGCTGGACCGCTCCTTCGACGGCCAGCGCCGCTTCGTCGCCAACGCCTCCCACGAGCTGCGTACGCCACTCACCCTCGGCCGGGCCCTGGTGGAGGTGGCCATGCACCGCAGGACCGCGTCCGACGACGTCCTGCGGCTCGGTGAGGACCTGCTGGAGATCAATCTCCGGCACGAGCGGCTGATCGGCGGGCTGCTGCTGCTCGCCGACTCGGAGAACGAGGTCACCGAACGGCTGCCGGTCGACATGGCGGACATCGTCGCCCATGTCGTCGGGCAGACCGCCACCGAGGCCCGGGCGTCGGGCATCACCGTCCGTGAATCGGCCGCCGAGGCGCCCACCAGCGGCAATGCCCTGCTCCTGGAACGGATGGTGCACAACTTGGTGGAGAACGGGATCCGGCACAACACCGGCCCCGGCGGTACGTTGCGCGTCGCGAGCCGGGCCGCGCCCGGCGGCGGGGCGGTGGTGGAGGTGGTCAACACCGGCCCGCTCGTCGCCCCGTTCGACGTACCGACCCTCTTCGAACCCTTCCGGCGGCTGGGCCGCGACCGGGTGATCAGCGCCAAGGGCGCCGGGCTCGGCCTCTCCATCGCCCGCGCGGTGGCCCGGGCGCACCACGGCACGGTGACGGCCCGGCCCCGGGACGGCGGCGGCCTCGTGGTGACGGTGACCCTGCCCCCGTGACGCCCGAAGGGCCCGGCGCGGCGGCCCGTGATGGCCGGAAACCGCCGTCCACCCGGGGCCGGGCCGGGGGTCCGGTGCCGCCCTCGGTCCCGTACGACCTCGTACAGCCATGACCGCCGTGAACCTGGTGACCCCGCCCGCCGGACCCCGTCCCGGCCGGTGGGGTCACCAGCCCCGGGCGTGCCACTCCGGCAGCTGTGGACGCTCCGCGCCCAGGGTGGTGTCCTTGCCGTGCCCCGGATAGACCCAGGTCTCGTCCGGCAGCCGGTCGAACAGCTTGGTCTCCACATCCCCGATCAGCCGGGCGAACGCCTCCGCGTCCTGCCGGGTGTTGCCGACCCCGCCGGGGAAGAGGCAGTCGCCGGTGAACACATGGGGGTGGCCGTGCGGATCGTCGTAGACCAGGGCGATCGAGCCCGGGGTGTGGCCCACCAGATGCCGGGCGGTCAGCCCGACCCGGCCGACGGTGATCACATCCCCGTCGTCCACCGGGACGTCGGTGGCCACCGGAATGCCCTCGGCGTCGTCCCGGCCCGCGTACGTCCGCGCGCCCGTCGCCGCCACCACCTCCGCCAGCGCCTGCCAGTGGTCGCCGTGGCGGTGGGTCGTCACGACGGACGCGATCGAGTCGTCCCCGATCAGCGAGAGCAGCGTCCCGGCGTCGTTGGCGGCGTCGATCAGCAGCTGCTCCCCGGTGGCGCGGCACCGCAGCAGATAGCTGTTGTTGTCCATGGGGCCGACCGCGACCTTGGAGATCATCAGATCCGTCAGCTCGTGCACATCCGCGGGCCCGCCGACCTTCACCACTCCGCTGTACGTCATGGTTCGAGCCTAGGGCCTCTCCCGGTCCCGCCGAAGGCCCCCGGGGTGGTCCGGACGCCCGTGGCCCGGAGTGCTTCCCGGGAAACCGGCGGGATCCGGCCGGACCGGGCCGTACGGGATCGGCGGAACCGGGCCGTACGGGGCCGGCTGGAACCGCCTCCCCGGAATCCGCCGGTCCCGCCGCCCGGAACCGGGTGCGGCGGCTACAGCGGCGGCAGGGCGGGCGGTGCGGCCGGGGTGCCGTCCGCCGTCGCCGCCCTCAGCGCCGGGTCGTCGCCCCGGCGCCCCGCGAGCCAGCCCACCAGGGACGCCGCGGGGCCCTCCACGGTGTGCGGCCCCTCGGAACCGGCGGCCCGGCCCGTCGTCCAGCTCCCGAGGCCGCCGGCGGCGGTGATCAGGGTCGGCGGTACGTCGGGGTGGCCGGTGAAGCGCTCCGCGAGAAAGGCCGTCTCGCGCAGCAGGAACTCCTCGGGAAGGTCTTCGAGCACGACCCCCGCGTCGAGGTCGACATGGTGGAGTTCGATCTCCACGAGCCTGCGGAAGGGGATCCGGGCGGCCCGGTCGGTGACCCCGTTGCGCAGGGCGACCGTACGGTTCCAGTCGGCGGGGCGGGCTCCGACGGCGGCCAGCCGGGCCGCGCTGTCGCGGACGTCGGCGAGCTGGACGTCGAGCGGGCGTCCCGCGTCCCGCTCGATATCGGCTTCGCGGGCCTCGGCGCTCGGGTACATGGGGCGTCCTTCGAGGACGTTGACGAGCGCGTCGGCGTTTCTGGCGATATGGGCGAGTACATGGCCGCGGGTCCAGCCCGGGAGGCGTGACGGTCCGGCGAGTGCCGCGTTGTTCCCGGTGGAACCGCCGTCGCCGCCGTCACCGGTACGGTCGCCGCCGTCGCCGAGCGTACGGGCGGTGGCGAGCAGCCGATCGGTGGCCTTCCGCAGCAGGTCGAGGTCGCGCAGGGGATCGATCATGCGGTCGACCCTAGCCCCGGCCGGGCCCTCGCCACACGATCGGGTGAAGACGGTTCCTGGCCGCGATAAATCGAATGCGCGTGCTATAGCCTGGGGCGAGGCATCCTTGGTTGTCGGGCATCGGTACGGCACGGGACCGTACGGCCCCCGCACCGGCGGGGGAGTCCCGCGAACCGCCCCGTCCCCCCGTGGCCCCCCGTAGGCTGGAACGGTCTGGTCGGCGGCCGGTGCCGTTGTGCAGGACAGGACCAGATCACTCAAGAAAGGTGCGGACCCGGCGTGGCCGACCGTCTCATCGTTCGTGGCGCTCGCGAGCACAATCTCAAGAACGTCTCGCTCGACCTTCCCCGTGACTCCCTCATCGTGTTCACGGGTCTCTCGGGGTCGGGCAAGTCATCGCTCGCCTTCGACACGATCTTCGCCGAGGGCCAGCGCCGCTATGTGGAGTCCCTGTCGTCCTATGCCCGTCAGTTCCTGGGGCAGATGGACAAGCCGGACGTCGACTTCATCGAGGGGCTCTCCCCGGCGGTCTCGATCGACCAGAAGTCGACCTCGCGCAATCCGCGCTCCACGGTCGGCACCATCACCGAGGTCTACGACTACCTCCGGCTGCTCTTCGCCCGGATCGGCAAGCCCCACTGCCCCGAGTGCCGCCGCCCCATCTCCCGGCAGTCGCCGCAGGCGATCGTGGACCGGGTGCTGGAGCTGCCCGAGGGCAGCCGGTTCCAGGTGCTGTCGCCGCTGGTGCGCGAGCGCAAGGGCGAGTTCGTCGACCTCTTCGCCGACCTCCAGACCAAGGGCTACAGCCGGGCCAGGGTCGACGGGACGACGATCCAGCTCGCCGAGCCGCCGAAGCTGAAGAAGCAGGAGAAGCACACCATCGAGGTGGTCGTCGACCGCCTGACGGTGAAGGGCAGCGCCAAGCGGCGGCTGACGGACTCCGTGGAGACCGCCCTCGGACTCTCCGGCGGCATGGTCGTGCTCGACTTCGTCGACCTCCCCGAGGACGACCCCGAGCGCGAGCGGATGTTCTCGGAGCATCTGTACTGCCCCTACGACGACCTTTCGTTCGAGGAGCTGGAGCCCCGCTCCTTCTCCTTCAACTCGCCCTTCGGCGCCTGCCCGGACTGCACCGGTATCGGCACCCGGATGGAGGTCGACGCCGAGCTGATCGTCCCGGACCCGGACAAGTCCCTCGACGAGGGGGCGATCCACCCCTGGTCCCACGGGCACACCAAGGAGTACTTCGGGCGGCTGATCGGCGGGCTCGCCGACGCCCTGGGCTTCGCCACCGACATGCCGTGGGGCGGGCTGCCGCAGCGGGCCAAGAAGGCGCTGCTGTACGGCCACAAGACCCAGGTCGAGGTCCGCTACCGCAATCGGTACGGGCGCGAACGCGCCTACACCACCCCCGCCTTCGAAGGCGCCGTGCAGTTCGTGCGGCGGCGGCACCAGGAGGCGGAGAGCGACTCCAGCCGTGAGCGCTTCGAGGGCTATATGCGCGAGGTGCCCTGCCCCACCTGCGAGGGGACCCGGCTGAAGCCCGTCGTCCTCGCGGTGACGGTGATGGAGCGCTCCATCGCCGATGTCTCGGGGATGTCGATCAGTGAATGCGCCGAGTTCCTGGGGCGGCTGAAGCTGACCGCCCGCGACAAGAAGATCGCCGAGCGGGTGCTCAAGGAGGTCAACGAGCGGCTGAGGTTCCTGGTCGACGTCGGTCTCGACTATCTCTCCCTCAACCGGGCCGCCGGCACCCTCTCCGGCGGCGAGGCCCAGCGGATCCGGCTGGCCACCCAGATCGGATCCGGTCTGGTCGGGGTGCTCTACGTCCTGGACGAGCCCTCCATCGGCCTCCACCAGCGGGACAACCACCGGCTGATCGAGACCCTGGTCCGGCTCCGCGACATGGGCAACACCCTGATCGTCGTGGAGCACGACGAGGACACCATCAAGGTGGCCGACTGGGTGGTCGACATCGGCCCCGGCGCCGGTGAGCACGGCGGCAAGGTGGTCCACTCGGGCCCGCTGGCCGAGCTGCTGGCCAACGACGCCTCGGCGACCGGCCAGTACCTCTCCGGCAAGAAGGCGATCCCCACGCCCGAACTGCGCCGCCCGGCCGACCCGGCCCGGCGGATCACGGTCCGCGGCGCCCGGGAGAACAACCTCAGGGACATCGACGTCTCGTTCCCGCTCGGAGTCTTCACCGCCGTCACCGGTGTCTCGGGCTCGGGTAAGTCCACCCTGGTCAACGACATCCTCTACACCCATCTGGCGCGTGAGCTGAACGGCGCCAAGTCGGTACCCGGACGGCACACCCGGGTCGACGGCGACGACCTCGTGGACAAGGTCGTCCATGTCGACCAGTCGCCCATCGGCCGGACGCCCCGCTCCAACCCCGCGACGTACACGGGCGTCTTCGACCATGTCCGCAAGCTCTTCGCCGAGACGATGGAGGCGAAGGTCCGGGGCTATCAGCCAGGCCGGTTCTCCTTCAACGTCAAGGGCGGCCGCTGCGAGAACTGCTCCGGCGACGGCACGATCAAGATCGAGATGAACTTCCTGCCGGATGTCTACGTCCCGTGCGAGGTCTGCCACGGCGCGCGGTACAACCGAGAGACGCTGGAAGTCCACTACAAGGGCAAGTCGATCGCCGAGGTGCTCGACATGCCCATCGAGGAAGCCCTCGCCTTCTTCGAGGCGGTGCCGACGATCGCCCGGCACCTCAAGACGCTCAACGAGGTCGGTCTGGGCTACGTCCGGCTCGGCCAGCCCGCGACCACGCTCTCCGGCGGTGAGGCCCAGCGCGTCAAGCTCGCCTCCGAGCTGCAGAAGCGGTCCACCGGGCGGACGGTCTACGTCCTCGACGAGCCGACCACCGGTCTCCACTTCGAGGACATCAGCAAGCTGATCACGGTCCTCTCGGGCCTGGTCGACAAGGGCAATACGGTCATCGTCATCGAGCACAACCTCGATGTGATCAAGACCGCCGACTGGGTCGTCGACATGGGCCCCGAGGGCGGCAGCGGCGGCGGCCTGGTGGTCGCCGAGGGCACCCCCGAGGAGGTCGCGGGCGTTCCCGCCAGCCATACCGGCAAGTTCCTGCGGGACATCCTCGACCCCGAGCGGGTCAGCGACGCGGCGGTGCCCCGGGCCAGGACCGCGCCCAGGAAGCGCGCCGCGAAGAAGGCCGCGCCCCGCGCCCGCAAGGCGTCGTAGCCGGGCGGCCGTGAGCCGCCGACGGGCCCGTACGGACTTCCGTACGGGCCCGTCGCCGTCCGCCGGGGTGGCCCGGAACCCCGACGACGGACCCGGGCCCGGATGCGCTGAGCCCGGCTACGGCCCCGGGCGCGTACGCCGTGAGCCCCGCGACGGCGGGACCGTCAGCCGAGCTCCGCGGCGTACGGAGGCTCCGCGCCCGGCCGCGAGCAGGTCACGGCCGCCGCCCGGGCCGCCAGACCGAGGACCTCGCGCCAGCCGTCCCCGCCCAGTGCGGCCAGTCCCGCCGCCGACAGCGCGTCCCGGGCGGCCAGCCCGTGGAGCAGGGCCGCGTTCACGGTGTCACCGGCCCCGATGGTGTCGGCGACCGCCACCGGGACGGCCGGGACCGAGACCTCCGTACCGTTCCGGGTACGGACCGTGAGCCCGCCCGCGCCCCGGGTCACCACCACCGCGTCCGGCCCCTCCGGCACCCCGCCCAGCCACTCCGCGTCCTCCTCGGAGAGCTTCAGCACCGAGACGTACGGCAGCCACGACCGGAACCGCTTCCGATAGGCGCCGGCGTCCGGGATCAGCGGCGGCCGCACATTGGGATCCAGCAGCGTGCACCGGCCCAGCCGGGCCTCCCGCAGCAACAGCGCCTCGTAGGCCGACGCGCCCGGCTCCAGGACGAGGGAGCAGGTCCCGAAGGCGACCGCCCGGGTCCCCGCCGACAGCGGCGGCGGCAGTTCGAACAGCCGGTCCGCGGTGCCCCCGGCGTAGAACGCGTACCCCGCCGAACCGTCCGCGCCCACCGCCGCGACCGCCAGTGTCGTCGGCTCGGGTCCCCGGACCACGAAGGACGTGTCCACCCCCGCCGAGACGAGCCCGCCCAGCAGCGCGTCCCCGAAGCCGTCCGAGGAGATCCGGGAGCAGAACGCGGCCGGAGCGCCCAGCCGCCCCAGGGCGATCGCCGTGTTGTACGGTCCGCCGCCCGGTCTCGGCGCCAGCGGCGGAAGCGGCCCGCCCGCCTCCCGCGGTGCCACGGGGACCAGGTCGATCAGAGCCTCACCGGCGACGACGATCATGGCCCCGAACGTACTCCATGGCCCGTCCGCGCCCCGGGGAGCCCGGACGAGGGCCGCCGGGGACGCGCCGGTATCGTCGGATCCGTCACCGTCGGCCGGACCGGCGGCGGGCCCGGCCTGCCCGGGGCCGCGTCCACCCGGCCGTCCGTACGCCCGACCCACCCGGTCCGGCCGCCCCGTACGCCCGGCCCTCCCCGAACTGTGGAGCCTCTATGTCCGCCACCCCCTCCGCCCGCCGTACCGTGCTGAAAGGCGCCGCCCTCGCCGGAGCCGCTGGCCTGGGGGTCGCCGCCTGCTCCACCGAGTCCAAGCTGGGCCGCGCGCAGGTCCCCACACCCACGGCGCCCGTCGACCTCGGCGCGGCCGACGCGGTACCGGTCGGCGGCGCCCGGCTCTACCGCGAGCAGCGGCTGGTGGTGAGCTGCCCGGCGAAGGGGGAGTTCAAGGCGTTCAGCGCCCAGTGCACCCACGCGGGCTGCGCCCTGGACAAGGTCGAAGGCGTGGAGGGCAACTGCCCCTGCCACGGCAGCCGGTTCGACGTCACCACCGGCCAGGCCCTGAACGGCCCGGCGACCGTACCGCTGCCGCAGGTCCCGGTCACGGTCCGGGACGGTCGGCTGATCGCGGGCCCGGACGCCTGAGCCGCCGCCGCGCCTGCCGCCCGGCGCCGGACGGTAGGGGACAGACTGCCGTCACTCCCAGTCCCAGTCGATGCCCAGGATCCCCGGGCGCACCCCCTGCTCCACCAGATGGACCGTACGGTGACGGCCGCTGAGGGTCAGATCGGTCCGGCCGCCGCGCGGGGCACCGGTCGTGGCCTGGGCGAACCGTCGGCAGCGCACCGGGAGCGCGCCCTCGTCGAACCGGATCTGGAGCACGTACTGGCCGCCCGCGTAGGTGAAGCCCCGGACGTACTCGGCGCTCGGACCGCCCGTGCCGTCCTCGAATCCGTAGCCGAAGAAGTACGTCTCACCGGCCCGCAACCGGGCGTCGAACAGTAATTCGGCGACCACGATGGCGCTCTCGCGGTGCCAGCGCACCCGCCCCGTACGGCAGTTCTCCAGCGCGCTGACCCGGACCCGGGCCGGATCGCAGCCGGGGTCGCCGTGGTGGATCGCCAGACAGCGGTCGACGCCGTCGCGGTGGGCCCGGACCACATGCTGGGAATCCCGGCCCAGCAACTCCCGGGCGCCCCCGATCCGGACCCGCTCGTGGTGGCCGACCGTGTGCAGTCCGGCGTCCGCCGGGGACTCCAGATCGGCCAGCAGCGCCTCCACGGTGTCCGAGACCTCCAGCAGGGACCGGTACGAGCGGGACGGCGGGCGCTCCACCTCGGCGGACTCGTTGACCCCCAGTAGCCGGGTCAGGGAGTTGCCCGGCAGATCGAGTACCTCCTCCAGTGCCCGGACGGCCCGCAGCGACTCGGGGCGCTGGGGCCGCCGGGCGCCCTGCTGCCAGTAGCTGAGGCTGGTGACGCCCACCTTGATGCCCCGATGGGCGAGATGGTGCTGGACGCGCTGGAGCGGCAGCCCGCGCACCGAGAGCGCGGCCCGCAGCGCCAGATGGAACGGGCCGGTGTGCAGCACCTGCTTCAGATCGGCCTCGGTGTGACCCATGGAACCTCCAGCGGTGTCGCGTCGGGCGGACGCGGCGGGGCGCGCCCGCCGCACCCGTGCGCGGGTCCGTGGACCGTGCCGGCGAAGGGGCCCGGCCGGGGCCGGGCCCGGCGGCGGAGCCCGCGCAAGGGCCGCACGGCGACCGGTGAACGTTCACGGCCCCCACCGCCTCCACCCGGGTCCGGGCACGGCGGCGCAGGTCGGGCAGGGGGAGCCGTTCACACCGCGGGCCGTCCCGTTCACAGCGCCGTGTCCCCCGCATTGAAGCGTGTTGACCTGCCCCCGACAAGGATGGACGCTCGACGGGCAGCGTCCGGACGCGCTCCTCCACCCCCACCCTCTCCCCTCGGGAGGAACGCGAATGAGTGATATGACGAAATGGCGACGGCTCGCCGCCACGGCGGCCGTTCTCGCCGCGGTCGTCACCCTTCCGCTGTCGGCCGCGACGGCGGCCCCGGCCGCACCCCCGTCCCCCGCGCCCGCCGCGGCGGCCCCGGCCGATCCCGGCGCCCTCGCCGTGAAGCGGCTCGACATCACCATGCAGGCCCAGGAGAAGACCAACTGGTGCTGGGCCGCCGCGGGCAACACCATCGCCTCTTACTACGGGCGCAACTACTCCCAGAACCAGTTCTGCAACGCCGCCTTCAACCGGCAGCAGAACACCCAGTGCCCCAACAACCAGGCCACGCTCGGCACCGTGCAGACCGGGCTGCGCTGGGCGGGCATCAGTCCCGGCTCGTACATCGGTGACTGGCTGCGCTACACCGCCGTCCAGACCGAGATCAACGCCAACCGGCCGATAGAGACCCGGATCCAGTGGTCCAGCGGCGGCGGCCATATGCATGTGATCTACGGCTACGACACCGCGAACAACTGGGTCTACTGGGCCGACCCCTGGCCCTCCAGCTCGCGCTACAACTGGGCATCGCACGCCTGGTACGTCAACAACGGCTCCTTCTCCTGGACCCACTCGCTGTACCGGATCGGAGCGTGAGCGCGATGCAGCGGAACCCCTTCAACGGCCACCCCGCCCCCACCGCTGCCGACAGCGCTCCCGAGACCGGGCACCGCAGGGCGGCCCTCGTCGCGGGCGCCGCCGTCTGCCTGGCCTTCGGGGCCCTCGGCACCTTCACCGGCACGGCCTCCGCGGCCGGTCCGGTCCCGGCGCCCGCCCCGGCGTCGGCGGGCGATCTGACGGCGGCCAGGGCCGCCGCCACCTCCCCGGCCACCCTCGACACGCTCTCCCGGTTCTTCTCCCGGGACGGCGCGGTGCCCCGGACAGCCGCCGAGCCCCGGTCGGACGGCGCCACCGTGCCCGTCTACGTGCTCTCCCCGGCCTTCGTGGCGGGCAAGGCGGGCGCCCCGGTGGCCGAGGCGCAGTTCCTGGCCACCCCCGCCGTCGCGTCCGACGGACAGAGGGCGTCGGTCTGGGCGGCCCGTACCGGCTCCGGCTGGCAGGTGGTGAACATCGCCACCGGCGACGACGAGTTCCGGTACGCCCGGGCGGGCGCCGCGAAGCTGCCCGGCGGGACCGTCTTCCGCGAGCCCCAGACGGATGCCTGGTACGTCACCGGAGGCAGCCGGGTCCTGCCGCTCGACCAGGACGCCGTGAAGGCCGTCGGGGCGAAGGGGACCACCGTCGCCGCCTACCGGAACCGGGTCACGGCGGCCTACGGGGACAAGCTGCCCGGCTCCCCGTACGCCAAGAAGGGCGCGGCGGGCGGCTACGCGGCCCCCGCGGCGGCTCCGGAGCGGGCGGCCGGCGCCGGCTCCGGCGGCGGGGACGACAGCACCACCGCCGTCGCGGCCGGGACCGGCGGGCTGGTCGCCCTCGCCCTCGCCGGGATAGCCGCCCGGCGGCTGCGCCGGTCCCGGGAGGTCTGACCCGGGCCCGGCCCGGGGTGCCCCCGCCGCCGCCGTGACGGGCTGCGGGGGCACCCCGGAACACGACTCCGGTGGGCCCGCGGCAAGCCTTCGCCGCGGGCCCACCGGCCCTGGACTGTCAGTGACCGCCAGTAGGGTGGACGGTATGGCAGACCCCTCCAGCTACCGCCCCAGGCCGGGAGAGATCCCCGACTCACCGGGGGTCTACCGGTTCCGCGACGAGCACCGCCGGGTGATCTACGTCGGGAAGGCGAAGAACCTCCGCGCGCGCCTCGCCAACTACTTCCAGGACGTGGCGAATCTGCATCCGCGCACCGCCACGATGGTGACCACGGCCGCGTCGGTGGAGTGGACGGTGGTGGCGACCGAGGTCGAGGCGCTCCAGCTGGAGTACACCTGGATCAAGGAGTACGACCCCCGGTTCAATGTGAAGTACCGGGACGACAAGAGCTATCCCTATCTCGCCGTCACGCTCAATGAGGAGTTCCCCCGGGTCCAGGTCATGCGGGGCGCCAAGCGCAAGGGCGTCCGGTATTTCGGCCCCTACGGGCACGCCTGGGCCATCCGCGAGACCGTCGATCTGATGCTCCGGGTCTTCCCCGTCCGCACCTGCTCAGCCGGGGTCTTCCGCAATCACCGGCAGAAGGGCCGCCCCTGTCTGCTGGGATACATCGGCAAGTGCTCGGCGCCCTGCGTCGGCCGGGTCACACCCGAGGAGCACCGGGAGCTGGCCGAGGAGTTCTGCGACTTCATGGCCGGTCGTACCGGCGCCTATCTGCGCCGCCTCGAAGGGCAGATGGCCGAGGCGGCCGAGGAGATGGAGTACGAGCGGGCGGCCCGGCTGCGGGACGACATCGCGGCCCTGCGGCGCGCCCTGGAGAAGAGCGCCGTGGTGCTCGCCGACGCCACCGACGCCGATCTGATAGCGGTGGCCGAGGACGAACTGGAGGCGGCCGTCCAGATCTTCCACGTCCGCGGCGGCCGGGTGCGCGGACAGCGCGGCTGGGTCACCGACAAGGTCGAGGCCGTCGACACGGCGGGACTGGTCGAGCACGCCCTCCAGCAGCTCTACGGCGAGGAGCGCGGCGACGCCGTGCCCAAGGAGGTCCTGGTCCCCGCCCTGCCCGCCGGGCCCGAGGCCGTCGGCGACTGGCTCGCCGAGCGGCGCGGCTCCCTGGTCTCCCTCCGGGTGCCCCGGCGCGGCGACAAGAAGGCCCTGATGGAGACCGTGGAGCGGAACGCGCAGCAGGCGCTGGCGCTGCACAAGACCAAGCGGGCCGGCGATCTCACCACCCGCTCCCGGGCGCTGGAGGAGATCGCCGACGCCCTGGGTCTCGACTCGGCGCCGCTGCGGATCGAGTGCTTCGACATCTCCCATCTCCAGGGCCAGGACGTGGTGGCGTCGATGGTGGTCTTCGAGGACGGGCTGCCGCGCAAGAGCGAGTACCGCCGCTTCCAGATCAAGAGCTTCGAGGGCCAGGACGACGTCCGGGCCATGCACGAGGTGATCGGCCGCCGCTTCCGCCGCTATCTGGCGGAGAAGGACCGGACGGGGGAGTGGATCGGCGCCGACGACGCTCCGGTCACGGGCCCTGACGAGCCGCTGACCGGTACCACCGTCACCGAGGGGCCCGGCGCGGTCACCGAAGGTGCCGGAGCGGAAGCCGAAGGCGGCCGGGACGACGACGGGCGGCCCCGGAGGTTCGCGTACCCGCCCCAGCTCGTCGTGGTCGACGGCGGGGCGCCCCAGGTCGCGGCGGCCCGCCGGGCCCTGGACGAGCTGGGGATCGACGACGTCGCGGTCTGCGGACTCGCGAAGCGGCTGGAGGAGGTCTGGCTGCCCGGCGACGACGACCCGGTGGTGCTGCCCCGCTCCAGTGAGGGCCTCTATCTGCTCCAGCGGGTCCGTGACACGGCACACGATTTCGCCATCCGCTATCAGCGCTCCAAACGGACCAAACGCATCCGTACCAGCCCTCTCGACGCGATTCCCGGCCTCGGGGAGACCCGGAAACAAGCTCTGATCAAGCATTTCGGCTCGGTGAAGCGGCTGAAAGGCGCCACAATCGAGCAGATCTGCGAGGTTCCCGGGATGGGACGCAAGACCGCCGCGTCGGTGGTCGAGGCCCTCGCCCAGGCGGCACCGGCCGCCCCGGCCGTGAACACCGCGACCGGAGAGATCATGGAAGAGGACGACGGGGGAAGCACGGAATGAACAAGCACCACACAGACGGAGCGGCAGACGTGAGTACGGGCACGGTCAACGAAGTCGGCGGCGGCACGGAGGCGGCCATCCCGGAGCTGGTCATCATCTCCGGAATGTCGGGCGCGGGCCGCAGTACCGCCGCCAAATGCCTGGAGGACCTCGGCTGGTTCGTGGTCGACAACCTCCCGCCCGCCCTGATCCCCACCATGGTGGAGCTCGGCGCGCGTTCCCAGGGGAACGTGGCCAGGATCGCGGTCGTCGTCGACGTCCGCGGCGGCCGCTTCTTCGACAATCTGCGCGAATCGCTCGCCGATCTCGCCGCCAAGCGGGTCACCCGGCGGATCGTCTTCCTGGAGTCCTCCGACGAGGCCCTGGTCCGCCGCTTCGAGTCCGTCCGCAGGCCGCACCCCCTCCAGGGCGACGGCCGGATCGTCGACGGCATCGCCGCCGAGCGGGATCTCCTGCGCGAGCTGCGCGGCGACGCCGATCTGGTGATCGACACCTCCAGCCTCAACGTCCACGAGCTGCGGGCCAAGATGGACGCCCAGTTCGCGGGCGACGAGGAGCCCGAGCTGAGGGCCACCGTGATGTCCTTCGGCTTCAAGTACGGCCTGCCGGTCGACGCCGACCTCGTGGTGGACATGCGCTTTCTGCCCAACCCCCACTGGGTCCCCGAGCTGCGGCCCTTCACCGGCCTCAACGAGGAGGTGTCGAACTACGTCTACAACCAGCCCGGCGCCAAGGAGTTCCTGGACCGCTACACCGAGCTGCTCCAGCTGATCGCCGCCGGATACCGCCGCGAGGGCAAGCGCTATGTGACGGTCGCCGTCGGCTGTACCGGCGGCAAGCACCGTTCCGTGGCCACCGCCGAGAAGCTGGCCGCCCGGCTCTCCTCGGCCGGTGTCGAGACCGTCGTCGTCCACCGTGACATGGGGCGCGAGTGACCGGACACTCCCTGCGCCTGCGGCGGCTGCGCCGGTTCGGCTCCTCCGCCGGGCCGCGCAAGCGGGGCGCCCAGCCCAAGGTCGTCGCCCTCGGCGGCGGCCGGGGGCTCTCCGCCTCCCTCGCCGCCCTGCGCCGGATCACCGGCGACCTCACCGCCGTCGTCACCGTCGCCGACGACGGCGGCTCCAGCGGCCGGCTCCGGGAGGAGCTGGGCGTCCTGCCGCCGGGCGATCTGCGCAAGGCGCTGGCCGCGCTCTGCGGGGACGACGACTGGGGCCAGACCTGGGCCCGGGTCATCCAGCACCGCTTCCAGTCCGGGGGCGAGCTGCACGACCACGCCGTGGGCAATGTGCTGATCGTCGCCCTCTGGGAGCAGCTCGGCGACCATGTCCAGGCCCTCGACCTGGTCGGCAGGCTGCTGGGCGCGCACGGCCGGGTGCTGCCGATGTCCGCCGTACCGCTGGAGCTCCAGGCGCTGGTACGGGGACACGACCCCGACCGGCCCGACGAGATCGGCACCGTCCGGGGACAGGCCACGGTCGCCCTCACCCCCGGGGAGGTCCAGTCCGTCCATCTCGTCCCGGCCGATCCGCCCGCCGTACCGGAGGCCGTGGCCGCCGTCCTTGACGCCGACTGGGTGGTTCTCGGACCCGGTTCCTGGTTCTCCTCGGTCATCCCCCATCTGCTGGTCCCCGAACTGCTGGACGCGCTGGTGGAGACCAAGGCGCGCCGGGTGCTGTCGCTCAATCTCGCCCCGCAACCGGGCGAAACGGAAGGCTTCTCACCGCAGCGTCATTTGGAGGTTTTGGGACGACACGCGCCTAAACTCGCCCTGGACGTGGTGCTGGCCGACGAGGCCGCCGTGCCCGACCGCGATTCCCTCGCCGACGCCGCAAAACGCCTCGGTGCCGCGGTCGAACTGGCGCCCGTGGCGGTCGCCGGTGGGTCCTTCGCCCCGGGCGAAGGCCCCGGGCCGGTTCCGAAGCACGACCCGGAGCTGCTGGCCGCCGCGTACGACCGTATTTTTCGGATGCATGGAAGGATCGGCCCATGGCGATGACGGCAGCGGTGAAGGATGAGATCTCCCGGCTTCCCGTCACCCGGACCTGCTGCAGAAAGGCGGAGGTCTCGGCGATCCTTCGGTTCGCGGGCGGACTGCACCTGGTCAGCGGGCGGATCGTGATCGAGGCGGAGCTGGACACCGGGATCGCCGCCCGCCGGCTGAAGCGGGACATCCTGGAGATCTTCGGCCATGGCTCCGAGCTGATGGTGATGGCCCCCGGCGGGCTGCGCCGGGGCTCCCGCTATGTGGTCCGGGTGGTCGCGGGCGGTGACCAGCTGGCCCGCCAGACCGGCCTGGTGGACGGCCGGGGCCGCCCCATCCGGGGGCTGCCGCCGCAGGTGGTCTCCGGGGCGACCTGTGACGCCGAGGCGGCCTGGCGCGGCGCCTTCCTGGCCCACGGTTCCCTCACCGAGCCCGGCCGCTCCTCGTCGCTGGAGGTCACCTGTCCCGGCCCCGAGGCGGCGCTGGCCCTGGTCGGCGCGGCCCGGCGGCTCTCCATCGCGGCCAAGGCCCGGGAGGTCCGGGGCGTGGACCGGGTCGTCGTCCGCGACGGCGACGCGATCGGGGCGCTGCTCACCCGGCTCGGGGCGCACGAGTCCGTGCTGGCCTGGGAGGAGCGCCGGATGCGGCGCGAGGTCCGGGCCACGGCCAACCGGCTCGCCAACTTCGACGACGCCAATCTGCGCCGCTCGGCGCGGGCCGCGGTGGCGGCCGGCGCCCGGGTCCAGCGGGCCCTGGAGATCCTCGGCGAGGAGGTGCCCGAGCACCTCGCCGCCGCGGGACGGCTGCGGATGGAGCACAAGCAGGCGTCGCTGGAGGAGCTGGGCGCCCTCGCCGACCCGCCGCTGACCAAGGACGCGGTCGCCGGGCGGATCCGCCGGCTGCTGGCGATGGCCGACAAGCGCGCCCAGGACCTGGGCATCCCGGGTACGGAGTCCAGCCTCACCGAGGAGATGGCCGAGGGCCTCGTCGGCTGACCGCCCCGTCCCGGCCGCCCGTCGCCGGGTCCGGCCGGGAGGTCCGGTCCCGTATGCCCGGATGTACGTACGTCCGGGCGGTCCCGGCCCGCCCCGTATCCGACCCCCTGTCCCGGTTCACCGGCCCTCATCCCTTGACATGGTCATTGAGGGTCAACAGTCTTGCTCCCGTTCGCTTTCTGGCACGCACACCAGTAAGGGGGGCTCATGAGACGCAGAGCGAGATCCTTGCTCGCCGCGGCATCGCTGCTGGCCGCGACGCTCGCGGCGGCACCTTTCGCCCAGGCGCAGGCGGGGGACGGGGCAGGGGAGGGGGACGGCCTGTCGGTATGGCGGGCGACCGTCACCAAGGAACAGGTGCCGCTGCTGCTCGCGGCGGGCGCCGACGGCCATGAACTCAGCGAGCGGGTACCCGACCGGGGCACCGCCACCGTCGAGCTGTACCTGACCGACCGGCAAGCCGGTGAACTGCGCGAACAGGGCGTCGGCGTCAAGGAACACACCCTCTCCGCCGCCGCCCGGAAGCGGGTCGCCGCCGCCGGAGACGGGGTCTACCGCCCGTACGGCGGGGAGAACGGGCTGAAGAACGAGATCGTCGCCGCCGCCCAGGCGAACCCGGCGATCACCAAGGCCGTGAGCATCGGCAAGTCCGTCAAGGGCCAGGACATCCTCGCCCTGAAGATCAGCCGGAACGCCAAGACCGTCCGGGACGGCACCAAGCCCGCCACGCTCTACCTCTCCAACCAGCACGCCCGGGAGTGGATCACCCCGGAGATGACCCGGCGGCTGATGCACCACTATCTGGAGAACTACGGCAAGGACCCCCGGATCACCCGGCTGATCGACAGCTCCGAGCTGTGGTTCGTGCTCTCGGCCAACCCCGACGGCTACGACTACACCTTCACCGGGACCGCCGAGCGCCAGTGGCGCAAGAACCTCCGCGACAACGACGGCGACGGCCGGATCGCCCCCGGCGACGGCGTCGACCTCAACCGCAACTTCTCGTACAAGTGGGGCTACGACAACGAGGGTTCGTCCCCCGACCCGTACGACGAGACCTACCGCGGCTCCGGACCCGGCTCGGAGCCCGAGACCAAGGCGGTCGACGCCTTCCAGAAGCGCATCGGCTTCCAGTACGGGATCAACTACCACTCCGCGGCCGAGCTGATCCTCTACGGCGTCGGCTGGCAGGTCGCCACCAAGACCCCCGACGACGTCGCGTACGAGACGATCGCCGGCACCCCCGCTAACCCCGGGATCCCCGGCTACCGCCCCCAGGTGTCGTCCGAGCTGTACATCACCAACGGCGAGGCGGACGGGCACGCGGCCAATGTCAACGGGATGATGATGTTCACCCCGGAGATGTCGACCTGCGCCACCGCGTCCCGGGTCGATCCGAACGACCAGTGGAACGCCGCCGACTGCGCCTCGGTCTTCACCTTTCCGGACGACGAGAAGCTGATCCAGCAGGAGTTCGCGAAGAACATCCCCTTCGCGCTCGCGGTCGCCGAGAGCTCCCTCACCCCGGACCGGCCGGTGTCGCCGACCGGCGCGACGGCCCCCGACTTCACCCCGGACCCGTTCACCGTCTCGTACGCCCGCGGCGGTGACCAGGAGGTCTCGGTCGTCGCCAACCGGAACCTGCGGGACAAGGAACTGAACTACCGGGTCAACGGCGGCCGGGTCCACGACGAGGACCTCGAACCGTGGCGCGGCGGCGAGACCTACGGCGGCGAGGACAACATCCGCTTCGACGAATACCGCGCCGAGGTCGAGCACGGGGACGTCGGCGACCGGGTCGAGGTCTGGTTCACCGGCCGGACCAGGGAGGGCAAGCGGGTCTCCAGCACGCCCTTCGCCTACACCGTCGCCGAACGGCCCGTGGCCGACGCGCTGGTGATCGCCGAGGAGGGCGGCACCGCCCCGGCGCGGAACGCCGGCCTCTACACCGAGGCCCTGGCGAAGAACAAGAAGCGCGCCGCCGTCTGGGACGTCGCCACCCAGGGCACCCCGCATCCGCTGGGCGTACTCGCCCACTTCGACACGGCCGTCTGGTACACCGGCGCCGCGGCCCCGTCCTGGGCCACCACCAAGGCGGTCCGGGCCTATCTCAACGAGGGCGGCAAGCTCGTCACCACCGGCGAGCGGGCGGGCGGCAACGCCAACCTGGGCCGGGCGGTCAGCGACGACTTCGCCCAGTACTACCTGGGCGCGTCCGGCCGGGCCTCCCTCGCCGGGGTGAACTCCTTCGCGGGCTCCGGACCCCTTTCGGGTGCCACCGCGACCCTCGGGGACGCCCCCGGGAACCCGCTGAACGCGGCGGGCGCGTACACCATCACCTCCGACACCCTGCCCCCGGCCGAGTTCCCGCAGTTCCGCGGTGCCGCCGCGGGCGACTATCCGGGCGTACGGATGCCGTTCTCGCCGTACGAGGGCGCGTACTACGCGGTGGCCGCCCACCGCAACGCCTCCTGGCAGCGGCTCACCCGGACCGTCGACCTCACCGGTACCACGGCCGCCGACGCCCCGAAGCTCACCACCCGGCTCAGCTTCAACACCGAGCCCGGGTACGACAACGCGGTCGTCGAGGTCCGTACCGTCGGCCAGGAGGACTGGACGACCCTGCCCGACCTGAACGGCGGAACGTCCACCACCGTTCCGGCCGAGTGCGACCGGGCCTTCTACATCAACCAGCATCCGCATCTGCGGCACTACCTGACCCTCGGCCCGGACGCCTGCGCGTCCACCGGGACGACCGGCGCGTGGCACGCCTTCACCGGTGCCTCCGACGGCTGGAAGGCGGCCGCGTTCGATCTGAGCGCCTACGCGGGCAAGCGGATCGAGCTGCACGTCTCGTACGTCACCGATCCCAGCGACGGCGGCCGCGGGGTCTTCGTCGACGACACCCGGCTGGTCACCGCGGGCGGCGAGCAGGCGGACGGCGGCTTCGAGACGTCCCTCGGCCCGTGGACCGTCACGGCCCCGCCGGCCGGCAGCCCCGCGCCGCGCGGCAACTGGGACCGGGCGGGCGATCTCTATCCGTCGGCGTCGGCCGTCACGACCCGTGACACCGTGCTGATCGGATTCGGACTCGAACACGTGCCCGATGCCGCCGAACGCGGGCGGCTGGTCGGAAAGGCCCTGAAGGCGCTGCGGCGCTGACCGGACCGGCCGGACTGACCGACAGTAGTCGGAACTGAAGATTCCGTTTGTTGCGGCGGCGGGCCGTCCCTCTCCGGGGGGTACGGCCCGCCGTCGACGCGTACCGGCCGTCCGATGTCACTCCGGGGCGCCCGTGGAGGTAGGGTCGTAAGCGGTCGGGGACATCCCATACAGCTCGCCGGCGACGAGCCGGCACACCAACGAGGAGATCGGTTCGTGACGATCCGCGTAGGCATCAACGGCTTTGGCCGCATCGGTCGTAACTACTTCCGCGCGCTGCTGGAGCAGGGTGCAGACATCGAGATCGTGGCTGTCAACGACCTGGGTGACACCGCGACCACCGCGCATCTGCTGAAGTACGACACCATCCTGGGCCGCCTCAAGGCCGAGGTGTCGCACACCGCCGACACCATCACCGTCGGTGGTCGCACCATCAAGGTGCTCTCCGAGCGCAACCCGGCGGACATCCCCTGGGGTGAGCTGGGCGTCGACATCGTGATCGAGTCGACCGGCATCTTCACCAAGAAGGCGGACGCCGAGAAGCACCTGGCGGGCGGCGCGAAGAAGGTCCTCATCTCGGCTCCGGCCAGCGACGAGGACATCACCGTCGTCATGGGTGTCAACCAGGACAAGTACGACCCCGCGCAGCACAACATCATCTCGAACGCGTCCTGCACCACCAACTGTGTGGCGCCGATGGCCAAGGTCCTCGACGAGAACTTCGGCATCGTCCGCGGAATGATGACCACGGTCCACGCGTACACCAACGACCAGCGGATCCTGGACTTCCCGCACAAGGACCTGCGCCGCGCCCGGGCCGCCGCGGAGAACATCATCCCGACCACGACGGGCGCCGCCAAGGCCACCGCCCTGGTCCTCCCGCAGCTCAAGGGCAAGCTGGACGGCATCGCCATGCGCGTCCCGGTCCCCACCGGCTCCGCCACCGACCTGGTCGTCGAGCTCTCCCGCGAGGTCACCAAGGACGAGGTCAACGCCGCGTTCAAGAAGGCCGCCGAGGGCGAGCTGCAGGGCGTCCTGACGTACACCGAGGACCCGATCGTCTCCTCGGACATCGTCAGCGACCCCGCGTCCTGCACCTTCGACTCGTCGCTGACGATGGTCCAGGAGGGCAACTCGGTCAAGATCCTCGGCTGGTACGACAACGAGTGGGGCTACTCCAACCGCCTCGTCGACCTGACCGTCTTCGTCGGCAACCAGCTCTGAGCACTCAGCCGGCTCCGACCGCTCTGGGAGTACGACACGGCTCGGCCCCGCACAGCCCGGCACAGTACGGCTATCAGAGCACCACGAAGTGAGCGAGAGGGCTCGGACGGCGCAGCGCAGCGCCGCCCGGGCCCCCTCGCGCGTCCAGCCCTTCCGAGGAGACCGTCCATGAAGACGATCGACCAGCTGTTGGCCGACGGGGTCAGCGGCAAGCGGGTATTCGTCCGCGCCGATCTCAATGTGCCGCTCGACGGCACCACCATCACCGACGACGGCCGGATCCGCGCCGTCGCCCCCACCATCGCCCGGCTGGCCGAAGCCGGCGCCCGGGTGGTCGTCGCCTCCCACCTCGGCCGCCCCAAGGGCGCCCCGGACCCGGCGTTCTCGCTGGCTCCCGCCGCCGCCCGGCTGGGCGAGATCCTCGGCGCCCCGGTCGCCTTCGCCACCGACACGGTCGGCGACGCGGCCCGCGCCGCGGTGGACGGTCTGGCCGACGGGCAGGTCGCGGTGGTCGAGAACCTCCGCTTCAACCCCGGCGAGACCAGCAAGGACGACGCCGAGCGCGGCGCCTTCGCGGACCAGCTGGCCGCCCTGGCCGATGTCTACGTGGGCGACGGCTTCGGCGCCGTCCACCGCAAGCACGCCTCCGTCTACGATCTGCCCGCCCGGCTGCCGCACGCGGTCGGCGATCTGATCGCCACCGAGGTCCGCGTCCTGAAGCGGCTCACCGAGGACGTCTCCCGGCCGTACGCCGTGGTCCTCGGCGGCGCCAAGGTCTCCGACAAGCTCGGGGTGATCGACAACCTGCTGGGCAAGGCCGACCGCATCCTGATCGGCGGCGGCATGGCCTATACCTTCCTCAAGGCCCAGGGCTTCGAGGTCGGCACCTCGCTGCTCCAGGAGGACCAGGTCCCGGTCGTCCAGGAGTACCTGAAGCGCGCCGAGGCGGCCGGTGTGGAGTTCGTACTCCCCGTCGACGTCCTGGTCGCCCCCGGATTCCCGGACCTCAAGACCAAGGCCCCGGCCAACCCCACCACCGTCGCCGCGGACGCCATCCCGGCCGACCAGGAGGGGCTGGACATCGGTCCCGAGACCTGCAAGCTGTACGCATCGAAGCTCGCCGACGCGGCCACCGTCTTCTGGAACGGTCCGATGGGCGTCTTCGAGCACCCCGACTACGCCGAGGGCACCCGGGCCGTGGCCCGGGCCCTCGCCGACTCCCCGGCCTTCTCCGTGGTCGGCGGCGGTGACTCCGCCGCCGCCGTACGGACCCTGGGCTTCGACGCCGACGCGTTCGGCCACATCTCGACCGGCGGCGGTGCCAGCCTCGAATACCTCGAGGGCAAGACGCTGCCCGGCCTCGCCGCACTGGAGGACTGATCACTCTCATGACCACCCGCACCCCGCTGATGGCGGGCAACTGGAAGATGAACCTCAACCACCTGGAGGCCATCGCCCACGTCCAGAAGCTCGCCTTCGCCCTCGCCGACAAGGACTACGACGCCGTGGAGGTCGCGGTCCTGCCGCCCTTCACCGATCTGCGTTCCGTCCAGACCCTGGTCGACGGCGACAAGCTCCGGATCGGCTACGGCGCCCAGGACATCTCGGCCCAGGACTCCGGCGCCTACACCGGAGAGATCTCCGGCTCGATGCTGGCCAAGCTGAAGTGCTCGTACGTCGCCGTCGGCCACTCCGAGCGCCGCCAGTACCACAACGAGTCGGACGAGCTGTGCAACGCCAAGGTGAAGGCCGCCTTCCGGCACGGCATCACCCCGATCCTCTGCGTCGGCGAGGGCCTGGACGTCCGCAAGGCCGGAAACCAGGTCGCGCACACCCTCGCCCAGGTCGACGGCGGACTGAAGGACGTCCCCGCCGAGCAGGCCGAGACGATCGTCATCGCCTACGAGCCCGTCTGGGCCATCGGCACCGGTGAGGTCGCCACCCCCGAGGACGCCCAGGAGGTCTGCGGGGCGATCCGCGGCCGGCTGGCCGAGCTGTACTCGCCGGAGCTGGCCGACAAGGTCCGGATCCAGTACGGCGGCTCCGTGAAGTCCGGGAACGTCGCCGCGATCATGGCCCAGCCCGATGTGGACGGCGCCCTGGTCGGCGGTGCGGCCCTCGACGTGGACGAGTTCGTCAAGATCGTCCGCTTCCGCGACCAGTGAGTATGCGGTAGCGCCGATCCGTCGTACCCTTGCGGGGACCCCGGGCCGTGTCCGGCCGGGGTCCCCGCAGTCACCAGACCATCCAGAGAATTGCCAGGAAGTAGGGTCCAGCCGTGGTTATGGGGTTCTCGATCGCCCTGATCGTCTTCAGCCTGCTGCTGATGCTGCTCGTGCTGATGCACAAGGGGAAGGGCGGCGGCCTCTCCGACATGTTCGGCGGCGGTATGCAGTCGTCCGTCGGCGGCTCCTCGGTCGCCGAGCGCAACCTGGACCGGATCACCGTCGTGATCGGTCTGCTCTGGTTCGCCTGCATCGTCGTACTCGGCCTGCTGATGAAGCTGGACAACTGACACCCCCGCCACCCGGCCGGGAACAGATCGGCCCACGGGTGTAACTCCAACGACTGGACGGGCGTTGGGCCTTACGTAGACTGGGGCACCGCGGCGCAGCCGCTGTGAGACGCTGTGCAGCACCATCACGCAGGGAGTTACACCGTGGCAAGTGGCAACGCGATCCGGGGGAGCCGGGTCGGGGCGGGGCCGATGGGCGAGGCCGAGCGCGGCGAGTCCGCGCCGCGTCTGCGCATCTCCTTCTGGTGCTCCAACGGGCACGAGACGCAGCCGAGCTTCGCCAGCGACGCGCAGGTCCCCGACGTCTGGGACTGCCCGCGCTGTGGGTTCCCGGCCGGTCAGGACCAGGACAACCCACCGGACCCGCCGCGCACCGAGCCGTACAAGACCCATCTCGCCTATGTGCGGGAGCGGCGGAGCGACGCGGACGGCGAGGCCATCCTCGCCGAGGCGCTCGCCAAACTGCGCGGCGAGATCTAGGCCGTGTCCTGAAAGTTTCGTCTGGCCCGCGACGCCCGGCACGCACAATCTCCCCCTGTGCCCTACGGGCACGGGAGGTACCCACGGCGTTGCCGGGATTTCCCCAGTACGTCCGGTACGAGGGAAACCGCCCCCTGGCTTCGCCGGGGGACCCCCACCGCCGTCGCGAATTCGCACGCACCGGACGCCGCGGGCCCCGCCCTCCGGGCGGACGGCGCTACTTTCCGGACACGGCCCAGGACTTCGATCCGGCCGGGACACCCATGAGGTGTCCCGGCCGGATTTTTTCACGGGCTTCCGGGGTTGACCGGGATGCCCGGTTGTCAGTGCCGTCGCCTACGGTTCTGTATCAGGCGAACACGGAGCGTCATCGCGTCGGATCCGGTGGCGGGCGTCCGCCGTGCTCACCTCGCCGCCCCTGGTTGATCAACTAGGTTGGAGGCGGTGGGGCGCAAGGCAGGCACAAGACGAAGTGAGCTGATGTCCGAGTGATCGAAGAAGGCCGTACCCGGCTCAATCAGACGCCCGAGTGGACCGCGCTCGGCAAGCACCGCGAGCAGTTGGGCGACACCCGTCTGCGGGAGCTGTTCGCCGCCGACCCCGACCGCGGCCGCCGCTACACCCTGCGCGTCGGCGACCTCCGGATCGACTACGCCAAGCAACTGGTCACGGACGAGACCCTGGAGCTGCTGCGGGAGCTGGCGGAGGCGACCGGTGTCGCCGGGCTCCGGGACGCCATGTTCCGCGGCGAGAAGATCAACACCACCGAGGACCGGGCCGTTCTGCACACCGCCCTGCGGGCCCCCCGCGACGCCGTGATCGAGGTCGACGGGGAGAACGTGGTGCCCGGCGTCCACGCGGTGCTGGAGAAGATGGCCGCCTTCTCGGAGCGGATCCGCTCCGGGGCGTGGACCGGCCACACCGGACGCCCGATCAGAAATGTGGTCAATATCGGGATCGGCGGCTCCGACCTCGGCCCCGCCATGGCCTACGAGGCGCTGCGCGCCTACACCGACCGCGAACTGACGTTCCGTTTCGTCTCCAATGTCGACGGCGCCGACCTCCACGAGGCGGTCCGCGACCTCGACCCGGCCGAGACGCTCTTCGTCATCGCTTCCAAGACCTTCACCACCATCGAGACCATCACCAACGCCACCTCCGCCCGCCGCTGGCTGCTCGACGGGCTGAACGCCGGTCAGGACGCCGTCGCCCGGCACTTCGTGGCGCTCTCCACCAATGGGGAGAAGGTCACCGACTTCGGGATCGACCCGGAGAACATGTTCGAGTTCTGGGACTGGGTCGGCGGGCGGTACTCCTTCGACTCCGCCATCGGGCTCTCCCTGATGATCGCGATCGGACCGGAGCGGTTCCGTGAGCTGCTCGACGGCTTCCACCTGGTCGACGAGCACTTCCGGACGGCCCCGCCGGAGGAGAACGCGCCGCTGCTGCTGGGTCTGCTGGGTATCTGGTACGGCGCGTTCTTCGACGCCCAGTCGCATGCCGTGCTGCCGTACTCGCACTACCTGAGCCGTTTCACCGCCTATCTCCAGCAGCTCGACATGGAGTCCAACGGCAAGTCCGTGGACCGGGCGGGCCGGCCGGTGGAATGGCAGACCGGGCCCGTGGTGTGGGGCACGCCCGGTACCAACGGGCAGCATGCCTACTACCAGTTGATCCATCAGGGCACCAAGGTCATTCCGGCGGACTTCATCGGCTTCGCCCGGCCCGTCGGCGAGCTGGCGCCGGGACCGGCCGCCCAGCACGATCTGCTGATGGCCAACTTCTTCGCCCAGACCCAGGCCCTGGCCTTCGGCAAGACGTCCGACGAGGTACGGGCCGAGGGCGTGCCGGCGGAGCTGGTGCCGCACAAGACCTTCCGGGGGAACCATCCGACGACGACGATCCTGGCGGACGAGCTGACCCCGTCCGTACTGGGTCAGCTGATCGCGCTCTACGAGCACAAGGTCTTCGTCCAGGGCGCGGTGTGGCAGATCGACTCCTTCGACCAGTGGGGCGTCGAGCTGGGCAAGGTCCTCGCCAAGCGGATCGAGCCGGTACTGACCGAGGGCACCGGAGGGGAGGGGCTCGACAGCTCGACCGCCGCCCTGACCGCCGCGTACCGGGAGCTGAGGGGGCGCTGAGCCGATGGATCAGGGGGGAACGGCGGTCCGGCTGCGGCCGCCCCGCGAACGGCTCGACGCCCGTGCCGTGGGCTGGTGGCGGACGCAGTGGCTGGTGGCGCTGCTGGGGCTGGGAGGAATCCCGGCGCTGCTGGGGCTGCTGATCGAACCGGCGCGGTTCTGGCTGCTGCTGTCGGCGGCCGTGCTGGGCGGGCCGTGTCTGATCGGGGCCCTCGTCTTCCCGTCCTGGTGGTTCCGGGTACACCGCTGGGAGGTGACGGACGAGGCGGTGTACGTCAGAACCGGTGCCTTCTGGCAGGAGTGGCGGATCGCCCCGATGTCCCGGATCCAGACCGTCGACACCCTCCGGGGCCCGCTGGAGCGGTACTTCGGACTCGCCACCCTCACCGTCACCACGGCCTCGTCCCAGGGGCCGGTGAAGATCGTGGGGCTCGGTCATCGGACGGCGGCCGAACTGGCGGAGCGGCTGACCCTGATCACCCGGGCGACCGCCGGGGACGCGACATGACCGCCGAGGCGTCCGGCCCGGCCGGACCCACCGGGACGTCCGAGGCACCCGAGCCACCCGAGGTGCCCGTGACGGTGGAGCCCGGAACCGATTGGCACCGGCTGGACCGGCGGACGCTGCTGGTCACCGCCGCCGTGATGACCGGTGTCGCCGGGGGCGTCGTCCTCCCCGTACTGCTGGGACTCTCCTCCGGCGCCTGGTTCGGCAGCGGGCCGCGCCGGGGGATCGGCCTCGTCCTGCTCTTCACCGGCGCCGTGCTGCTGGTCGCCGGGGCCGTGATCGCCGAGTACCTCACCTGGCGGCACACCCGCTACCGGATCGGGCCCGACCGGGTCGATCTGCACAGCGGACTGCTGCTGGTGAAGCGGCGGTCCCTGGCCCGGGAGCGGATCCGCAGCGTCGACATCACCGCCCATCCGCTGCTGCGGATCCTGGGCCTGGTGAAGGTCAGGATCGGGACGGGCGAGAGCAGCGGCGGCAAGGAGTCGTCCCTGGAGCTGAACCCGGTCGCCCGGGCCGAGGGCGACCGGCTGCGGGCCGAACTGCTCGACCGGCCCGCCGAGCCGTCCGCCGCCACGGCCGACGGCGCGCTGGCCCGGTTCGACCCCCGCTGGATCCGGTACGCGCCCCCGGCCTTCCCGACCCTCGTCCTGGGCGCCGCGGCGGCCGGTGCCCTGATGCAGCTCAGCGACTGGTTCGGGGTCCAGAACGAGGTGATCTCCACCATCGGGGACCTCTTCGCCGGGGTATCGATCACCTTGATGGTCCTCGCCCTGGCACTCGCGGCCCTGATCGCCGGGGCGGTGGGGTCGCTCGGCCTCTGGGTCGAGATGTGGTGGAACTACCGGCTGGAGAGGGAGCCGGGCGGGGTGCTGCGGGTCCGCCGGGGGCTGTTCACCACCCGGTCGATATCCGTCGAGGAGCGGCGGCTGCGGGGCATCGAGCTGGTGGAGCCGCTGGGGGTACGGGGCTTCGGCGCGGCCCGGGTCGACGCCATCGCCACCGGGCTCGCCAAGGAGGGCGACGCCGACCACGAGGACCTGCACATACTGCTGCCGGTCGCGCCCCGGGCGGTCGCCGACGAGGTGGCGGCGCTGGTGCTCCGGGAGCCCGGGACACCGACCGCCGCGCCGCTGACCGCCCATCCCCGGGCGGCCCGGTCCCGGCGGCTGCGGTGGGCCCTGGGGAGCGCGGCGGCCCCGGCCGTCGTCCTGGCGGGCCTCGGCCTCTGGCTGACACCGGTCCTGCTGTACATCGCCGCCGGTTACGCGGTGGTGGCGCTGCCGCTCGCCGTATCGCTCGCCCGCGACGCGTACCGCAGCCTCGGCCACACCGTCTCGGGCCGCTATCTGGTGACCCGCTCCGGCACCATGGCCCGGCGTACGGTTGCCCTCCGGCGGAGCGGGGTGATCGGCTGGACCATCACCCGGTCGCTGTTCCAGCGCCGGGCCGGGCTGATCACCCTCACCGCGACCACGGCGGCCGGAGCGGGCGGCTACTCGGTCCACGACACCGCCGAGGGCGAGGGCCTGCTCTTCGCGGCGGAGGCGGTGCCCGGGCTGCTGGCGCCGTTTCTGGAACCGGTCCCCGCCCCGGACGGAACCCGAAGCTCCGGTGCCGGCGGGGCATGACCGGGTGATAGCCCGGTAAAGGTGTGGTGACCATGGAATCGGTTGAGGATCACCCCATGACTGACACCAGCCGACGTTCGGTACTGACCGCCGCGCTCGCCACCGCCGCCGGGACCACCGGGATCCTGGCCGCCGGACCGGGAACCGCCGTCGCCGCCCCGGCTGCGCCCGGCGCCGCTCCCGCCGGAGCGGGGGCCGGGTACGCCACCCTGTCCGGGTACACCAAGTACTCCCAGATCTACCAGGACACGGCCCGTATCGAGGGCACCGACTACGGGCGGCGCTTCAAGCGGCATGAGCGGGTGGACGCCACCTTCCCCGGGAAGGTACAGCTGCCCGGGACCTCGGTGATCGCCCTGCACGGCGGCGGGATCGAGCCCGGCACGTCCGAAGTGGCGCTGGGGGTCGCGGGCTACCACCCCAAGGGCCTGGTCCCGACCGGAGCGGCCACGGACCCCCGCTACGACTACTGGATGTTCGAGGGGCTGCTCGGCCAGGGACAGAACGCCGCGCTCCATGTCACCTCCACCGGCTGCGACGACTACCACGCGCTGGGGCTGACCGAGGGCAGTCTCAATGTGGTGAGCGTCCACGGCTGTACGGCGAACCAGCAGGGCGCTCCCGGCTACGGACTCGTACTCGGCGGGCTCAACCAGCAGTTCAAGGAGCTGGTGGCGGAGGAACTGGCGACCCTGAACAGCGGTCTGCCGGCCCCGGCCATCGTGGTCGTCGACGGTTCGCAGGCCCCCGAACTCGGCGGCGTCTCACTGAACAACCCGTGCAACCGGACCCTGTTGAAGCAGGGGGTCCAGTTGGAGCTGACCAACACCCTGCGGGACTCCCTCTTCGACGACCCCTCCACCCGGACCAGCCGGGCCAATACCGTCAATGCCCGGTTCTGGGCCTTCACCGGGGCCATCAGGGCGGCGATCGTCCGGCTGGAGGCGGCTCAGGCGGCGGCGAAGACCGCGCCCTGAGCCGGGCCGCTACCGGCGGGAACGACCGAGGACCCGGACACCGTGGCGGTGTCCGGGCCCTCGGGCCGTACCGAAGTGCCGATACCCCTCAGGCGGAGGCCGGGGGGTACAGCTCGCGCGGAAGCTGGGCCGCGGCGGCGGTGTCCAGCAGCCAGAGGGTGCGGGACCTGCCGCGGGCGCCGGCCGCCGGGGCCTGGAGTTCACCGGCCCCGGAGAGGGCGATCGCCACGGCGTTCGCCTTGTCCTCGCCCGCTGCCAGCAGCCAGACCTCGCGGGCCGCCCGGATCGCCGGGAGGGTCAGGGAGATCCGGGTCGGCGGGGGCTTCGGGGAGCCGTGCACCCCGACGACCGTACGGTCCGTCTCCCGGACGGCGGGGTGCTCCGGGAAGAGCGACGCCACATGGGTGTCCGGGCCGACGCCCAGCATCAGGACGTCGAACGTGGGCACCGGGCCGTGGTCCTCCGGTCCGGCGGCGGCGGCGAGTCCGGCCGCGTACGCCGCCGCTGCCGCCTCCACGTCGTTGCCGTACGGACCGTCCGACGCGGCCATGGGATGCACCCGGGCCGGGTCGACCGGAACGTGGTCCAGCAGCGCCGCCCGGGCCTGGGTGGCGTTGCGTTCCGGGTCCCCCTCGGGGAGGAACCTTTCATCGCCCCACCAGATGTCGAGCCGCTGCCAGTCCACCGCGTCCCGGGCCGGGGAGGACCCCAGCGCCGCCAGCAGACCGTTGCCGTTGCGCCCGCCCGTGAGGACCACGGACGCGGTGCCGCGGGCGGCCTGGGCGTCCACGATCCGGGTGATCAGCCGGGCCGCCGCGGCCTGGGCCATCAGCTCCTTGTCCCGGTGGACCACCAGCTGCGGGGCTCCGGTCACTTGGCCGCCGCCTTCTTCGCCGCGGTCTTCCGTGCCGAGGGCTTCCCCGCCGGAGTCGCCGGAGTCGCCGGAGCGGCCGCGGTGGCCTCCGCTTCCGCCTCGGCCGCCTTCGCCGCCGCCGCGATCTCCGACACGTCCGCCGAGCCGCCGGGCCCGCCGTCACCGAGCCGGTCCACCCCGTACCGCAGGGCGGAGGCATAGGTGTCGTCCGGGTCCAGCCGCCGCAGCTCCTCCGCGATCAGCTCGGCGGTCTCCCGGCGCTTCAGCGCCACCGCCCGGTCGGGCTGCCCCTGGATGGAGAGGTTCGCCAGGGCGCCGTCGGCCCGGTCGAGCACGATCGGACCGCAGTCCGTCTCCATCCGTACGGCGGTCAGTCCGGGACCGGGGGAGTGGGTGCGCCGTACGGGCACCCCCAGCCGGTCCGCCAGCCACATCGCCAGCAGCTCCACGCTCGGATTGAACTCCTCGCCCTCCACCTCGACCGCGGTGACCTCGCAGACCACCTGGTCCAGCGCGGCGGCCAGCATGGAGCGCCAGGGCGTGATCCGGGTCCACGACAGATCCGTGTCGCCCGGGGTGTACGCCTCCGCCCGCTTCTTCAGCTCGCCGATGGGATCCTCGGCGGCGTAGGTGTCGGTGACCCGGCGCTGGGCCAGCGCGCCCAGCGGGTCGTTCGCCGGGTCCAGCGGGGCGTTGACCGGCCACCAGACCACCACCGGGGCGTCCGGCAGCAGCAGCGGCAGCACTACCGACTGGGCGTGCTCGGTGACCTCGCCGTACAGCCGCAGGACGACGGTCTCGCCGGTGCCCGCGTCGGCCCCGACCCGGACCTCGGCGTCGAGCCGGGTCTGGGCGCGGTCGCGCGGGGTGCGGGAGACCCGCTTGATGACCACCAGGGTGCGGGAGGGGTGCTCGCGCGACGCCTCGTTGGCGGCCCGCAGCGCGTCGTAGGCGTTCTCCTCGTCGGTGACGATGACCAGGGTGAGCACCATGCCGACGGCCGGCGTACCGATCGCCCGGCGCCCCTGCACCAGCGCCTTGTTGATCTTGCCGGAGGTGGTGTCCGTAAGGTCGATCTTCATGGCCGGCGCCAGCTCCGTCCGTCTCGTGCGAGCATTTCGTCCGCCTCGACCGGGCCCCAGGTGCCGGACGGATACTGGGCCGGCTTGCCGTGGGCGTCCCAGTACTGCTCGATCGGGTCGAGGATCTTCCACGACAGCTCGACCTCCTCGACCCGGGGAAAGAGGTTGGAGTCGCCGAGCAGCACATCGAGGATCAGCCGCTCGTACGCCTCCGGGCTGGACTCGGTGAACGACTCGCCGTAGGCGAAGTCCATCGAGACGTCCCGTACCTCCATCGAGGTCCCCGGCACCTTGGAGCCGAACCGCATGGTCACACCCTCGTCCGGCTGGACCCGGATGACCAGGGCGTTCTGCCCCAGCTCCTCGGTCGCGGTGTGGTCGAAGGGGGAGTGCGGGGCGCGCTGGAAGACCACCGCGATCTCGGTGACCCGGCGCCCCAGCCGCTTGCCGGTCCGCAGATAGAACGGCACCCCGGCCCAGCGGCGGTTGTCGATCTCCAGCTTGACCGCGGCGTAGGTGTCGGTCTTGGAGTCCGGGTCGATGCCGTCCTCCTGGAGGTAGCCGACGGCCTTCTCGCCGCCCTGCCACCCGGCCGCGTACTGACCGCGTACGGTGGTGGCGCCCAGGTCCCTCGGCACCTTCACCGCACCCAGGACCTTGGTCTTCTCCGCCGCCAGCGCGTCCGCGTCGAAGGAGGCGGGCTCCTCCATCGCGGTCAGCGCCAGCAGCTGGAGCAGATGGTTCTGGATGACGTCACGGGCGGCGCCGATGCCGTCGTAGTACCCGGCCCGGCCGCCGATACCGATGTCCTCGGCCATCGTGATCTGGACGTGGTCGACATAGGACCGGTTCCAGATCGGCTCGAAGAGCGTATTGGCGAAGCGGAGCGCCAGGATGTTCTGGACGGTCTCCTTGCCGAGGTAGTGGTCGATCCGGAAGACCTCGTTCGGCGGGAAGACCTCGTGCACCACCTGGTTCAGCTCCACGGCGGACGCCAGATCGTGCCCGAACGGCTTCTCGATCACCGCCCGGCGCCAGGAGCCTTCCCCCTGGTCGGCCAGCCCGTGCTTCTTCAGCTGCTGGACGACCTTCGGGAAGAACTTCGGCGGCACCGACAGATAGAAGGCGAAGTTGCCCCCGGTGCCCTGCGCCTGGTCCAGCTCGGCGATCGTCTTCTTCAGCGTCTCGAAGGCGTCGTCGTCGTCGAAGTCGCCCTGCACGAACCGCATGCCCTGGTTGAGCTGCTGCCAGACCTCCTCGCGGAAGGGGGTCCTGGCGTGCTCCTTGACCGCGTCGTGGACCTCCTGGGCGAAGTCCTCGTCCTGCCACTCCCGGCGGGCGAAGCCCACCAGGGAGAAGCCCGGGGGCAGCAGCCCCCGGTTGGCCAGGTCGTAGACGGCCGGCATCAGCTTCTTGCGCGACAGATCGCCGGTGACCCCGAAGATCACCAGGCCCGACGGCCCCGCGATCCGCGGGAGCCGTCGGTCCGCCGGGTCGCGCAGCGGATTGGCCGCGGGTGAACCGGACACGGTGGTCAGCCCTCCGACGGTACGAGGCGGGCCAGCGCCGCCTCGGTCGATGCGAGCAGGTCGTTCCAGGCCGCCTCGAACTTCTCGACGCCGTCGTCCTCCAGCAGCTGGACGACCTCGTCGTACGAGACACCGAGCGCGGCCACGGCCGCCAGATCGGCGCGCGCGGCGTCGTACCGGCCGCGGACCGTGTCACCGGTGATCTCGCCGTGGTCGGCGGTGGCCTCCAGCGTCGCCTCCGGCATGGTGTTCACCGTGCCCGGGGCGACCAGCTCGTCCACGTACAGCGTGTCCTTGTAGGCCGGGTCCTTGACACCGGTGGAGGCCCACAGCGGGCGCTGCTTGTTGGCCTGGAGCCGGTCGAGGGCGGCCCACCGGTCGGAGCCGAAGACCTCCTCGTACGCCTCGTACGCCAGCCGGGCGTTGGCCAGCGCCGCCTTGCCGCGGGCCGCCTTCGCCTCCGGGGAGCCCAGCGCGTCCAGCCGCTTGTCGATCTCGGCGTCCACCCGGGAGACGAAGAACGACGCCACCGAATGGATCTTCGACAGATCCAGACCCCGCTCCGCGGCCTTCTCCAGACCGGCCAGGTAGGCGTCCATCACCTCGCGGTAACGCTCCAGCGAGAAGATCAGCGTGACATTGACGCTGATACCCAGGCCGATGGTCTCGGTGATGGCCGGCAGGCCCGCCCGGGTCGCCGGGATCTTGATCAGGGTGTTGGGGCGGTCGACCAGCCAGGCCAGCTGCTTGGCCTCGGCGACGGTCGCCTCGGTGTGATGGGCGAGCCGGGGGTCCACCTCGATGGAGACCCGGCCGTCCTGGCCGCCGGTGGCGTCGAACACGGGACGGAGGATGTCCGCCGCGTCCCGGACGTCCGCCGTGGTGATCATGCGGATGGCTTCCTCGACGGTCACCTTCCGGACGGCCAGCTCCCGCAGCTGCTGCTCGTAGCCGTCACCACCGCTGATCGCCTTCTGGAAGATCGACGGGTTGGTGGTCACACCCACCACATGCTGCTGATCGATCAGTTCGGCCAGATTGCCGGAGGTGATCCGCTTGCGGGACAGGTCGTCCAGCCAGATCGCCACGCCTTCGTCGGTGAGGCGCTTGAGCGCGTCTTCTGTCATCGAAAAACAACTCCTGAAGTCACTTGTAGTCGCGTCAGCGCTGGACGGCGGCGAGAGATTCCCGGGCGGCGGCGGCCACCGCTTCGGCGGTGAGGCCGAACTCCCGGTAGAGGACCTTTCCGTCCGCCGAGGCACCGAAGTGCTCCAGCGACACGATCCGGCCCGCGTCCCCGGTGTACCGGTGCCAGGTCAGCCCGATACCCGCCTCGACGGCCACCCGCGCCCGCACCGACGGCGGCAGAACCGCGTCCTGGTACGCCTGGTCCTGCTCCTCGAACCACTCCACCGACGGCATCGAGACCACCCGGGTCGGCACGCCGGCCGCCTGGAGCTCGTCCCGGGCCGCGACGGCGAGCTGGACCTCGGAACCCGTACCGATCAGTACGACCTCCGGGGCGCCGCCCTCGGCCTCGAACAGGACATAGCCGCCGCGGGCCGCGTCCTCGTTCCGAGCGTAGGTCGGCACACCCTGCCGGGTCAGCGCCAGGCCGTGCGGGGCGCCCACGCCGAACTCCTTCGTCCAGCGCCGCAGGATCTCGCGCCAGGCGACCACGGTCTCGTTGGCGTCCGCCGGACGGACCACGTTCAGACCCGGGATGGCCCGCAGCGACGCCAGGTGCTCCACCGGCTGGTGGGTCGGGCCGTCCTCGCCCAGACCGATCGAGTCATGGGTCCAGACGTACGTCACCGGCAGATGCATCAGGGCCGAGAGCCGGACCGCGTTCCGCATGTAGTCCGAGAAGACCAGGAACGTCCCGCCGAAGATCCGGGTGTTGCCGTGCAGCGCGATGCCGTTCATCTCGGCGGCCATCGAGTGCTCGCGGATGCCGAAGTGGATGGTCCGGCCGTACGGGTCGGCCTCCGGCAGCGGATTGCCCTCGGGCAGGAACGACGACGTCTTGTCGATGGTGGTGTTGTTGGAGCCCGCGAGGTCGGCCGAGCCGCCCCACAGCTCCGGGATCACCGCGCCCAGCGACTGGAGGATCTTCCCGGAGGCGGCCCGGGTGGCGACCGAGGTACCGGCCTCGAAGTCCGGCAGCGCGTCCTCCCAGCCGGCGGGCAGCTCGCCCGCCCGGATCCGGTCGAACTCGGCGGCCCGCTCCGGGTTCGCCGTCCGCCAGGCGGCGAGGCCCTTCTCCCACTCGGCCCGCGCCTCACGGCCCCGGTCCAGCGCCTCACGGGTGTGCCCGATGACCGCGTCCGAGACCTCGAAGCTCTGCTCCGGGTCGAAGTCGAGCACCCGCTTGGTGGCCGCGACCTCCTCGTCGCCCAGCGCCGAGCCGTGCGCGGCCTCGGTGTTCTGGGCGTGCGGGGCGGGCCAGGCGATGATCGACCGGGCGGCGATGAAGGAGGGCCGGTCGGTGACGGCCTGCGCGGCGCGGAAGGCCTCGTACAGCCCCTCGGGGTCGAGGTCGCCGTTCTCCTTCGCCGCCACGCGCTGGACGTGCCAGCCGTACGCCTCGTACCGCTTGAGGGTGTCCTCGGAGACCGCGGTCTCGGTGTCGCCCTCGATGGAGATGTGGTTGTCGTCCCAGAGCAGCACCAGGTTGCCGAGCTTCTGGTGTCCGGCCAGCGACGACGCCTCGGCCGCGATGCCCTCCTGGAGGCAGCCGTCCCCGGCGATCACCCAGATGGTGTGGTCGAAGGGGGAGGTGCCGGGGGCGGCGTCCGGGTCGAACAGGCCGCGCTCGTAGCGGGCGGCCATCGCCATGCCCACCGCGTTGGCCACGCCCTGGCCGAGCGGCCCCGTGGTGGTCTCCACTCCGGCGGTGTGGCCGTACTCGGGGTGGCCCGGGGTCTTGGAGCCCCAGGTGCGGAAAGCCTTGAGGTCATCCAGCTCCAGACCGTATCCGGCCAGGTAGAGCTGGGTGTAGAGGGTCAGCGACGAGTGGCCCGCCGAGAGCACGAACCGGTCCCGGCCGGTCCAGTCGGCGTCCGCCGGGTCGTGCCGCATGACCTTCTGGAAGAGGAGGTAGGCGGCGGGTGCGAGGCTCATGGCCGTACCGGGGTGGCCGTTGCCGACCTTCTGTACGGCGTCCATGGCCAGAACCCGGGCGGTGTCGACGGCCCGCTGGTCCAGATCGGTCCACTCGAGGTCTGTGGTGGTCGGCTTGGTGCTCACCCTGGCTCAGGGCTCCTTTCCGCATGTTCTCCACATGGCGTGTACCCGGTGACGAGGAATGCACCGGGTGTGGCCGAGCCTACCCTTGGGACCGACCGGCGGTTTTCGGCCGAGAAGCCCCGCCGGCGCCGCAGGACGCCACGGCGTCCTCCTGCCAGCCTGCCGCCAACGGGGGGACTTCGCCTCCCGGCGCCGCCGCGGCCCCCGGGCGGGCGCGTCCGGGGACGCCAGAGGACGTCAGGGGGACGGGCCCGGGGCGGCCCGGGCCGTCCGGCGAGACGCCGCACAACACGACCCACCCCCGTGCGAGGCGAGAGAAAGGCAGCCTCTAGAGTGGCGTGGTACGCGCAAGTCTCAAGGGTCTTCCAACGCGCTGTCATGCGTCCGGGACTTGCTGGAATCTTCCTCAGGGGTGTGCGTGACGGCCGTCGATTCCCGTCCAGCGGGTGAGGGCACCACCCGCCCCGAGCGGACCGCGGGGACGCCCGGTACGAGCCGGGGCGACCGGACGTTCGGGGCCCGGGTCATGGGGTTCGTGGCGCTGACGAAGCCGCGGATCATCGAGCTGCTGCTCATCACCACAGTGCCGGTGATGTTCCTCGCCGCGCAAGGGGTGCCCGACCTGTGGCTCGTCCTGGCCACCTGTACGGGCGGATATCTCTCCGCGGGCGGCGCCAACGCGCTCAATATGTACATCGACCGGGACATCGACGCCCTGATGACCAGGACGGCCCACCGCCCCCTGGTCACCGGCCTGGTCTCGCCGCGTGAGGGCCTGGTCTTCGGCCTCGCCCTCGCCGTGGTCTCCACCCTCTGGTTCGGCCTCCTGGTCAACTGGCTCTCCGCCTGGCTCTCCCTGAGCGCACTCCTGTTCTATGTGGTCGTCTACACGATGCTGCTGAAGCGGCGCACCACGCAGAACATCGTCTGGGGCGGGATCGCCGGCTGTCTGCCGGTGCTGATCGGCTGGTCCGCGGTGACCAACTCGATGTCCTGGGCCGCGGTCGTCCTCTTCCTGGTGATCTTCTTCTGGACCCCACCGCACTACTGGCCGCTCTCCATGAAGGTCCGTGAGGACTACGCCCGGGTCGGCGTCCCGATGCTGCCCGTGGTCGCCTCCAACAAGGTCGTGGCCCGCCAGATCGTGCTCTACAGCTGGGTGATGGTGGCGGTCTCCCTGCTGCTCACCCCGATGGGCTACACCGGCTGGTTCTACACCGCGGTGGCGCTGATCGCGGGCGGCTGGTGGCTCTGGGAGGCCCATGCCCTCCAGGCCCGCGCGAAGGCGGGAGTGACCGGGGCGAAGCTCAAGGAGATGCGGCTCTTCCACTGGTCCATCACCTATGTGTCGCTGCTCTTCGTGGCGGTCGCGGTGGACCCCTTCCTGCGCTGAGAGCCGGTCGCCGAAACCCTGACAGTCGCCGAGGGGCGGACCTGACCGGTCCGCCCCTCGGCCGTTTCCCCGCTGCCCTTCCGGCCGGACGGTACGTGGTTCACACCACGCCCCGGCGCCATGGCCACCGCCGATTACCCGTACGTAACATCGGGCCATGACCGACGCAGCAGACGCAGACACCAAGCGCGCGGACCGCAAGGCCGCCCGGCTCGCCCGTGAGATCACCGCCTTCGCGAAGAAGCACGGCGGCGCGGAGGGGCAGCTCGCCCATATCGGCCGGGCGGGCACCCGGATCGTCCTGGTCGGCTCCGACGGCGCCTGGGGCGATCTGGTGGCCCCGAGCCATCCGGTGGCCGAGGCGGCGGCCGGGAAGGCGGGGATCGCCCTGCACGACTCCTTCGACGGCGAGTTCGCGGCGAGGGTGCGGACCGGGCCGTACGAATGGACCCGGATGGCGGGGATCCAGCTCGGCGGCCCGTCCAACGGCTGAGCCCGGTGGTACCGGCCCCGGCGCCGGTGGCACGGACGGCTGTACGGACGGCTCCACAGACGGCGGCGCGGACGGCTACGACGACGGCGGGCCGGAACCACGATCTCCGTGGTTCCCATGTGCGGGGAACGCAGGTTCCGCGCCCGCCTGACATTACATGGGGTGACCCGTTGGTCACGCCTCCG
>NZ_JBEYIS010000004.1:206058-243836 GCF_040635975.1 Streptomyces sp. NPDC006798 | reverse complement strand
CGATGCGGGCCTGGGCGGCCGAGCAGGACTGGCTCACCCTGGAACGATTGCCCGCCTACGCTCCCGAGCTGAACCCGGTGGAACTCCTGTGGTCCTCGCTCAAGAAACGCGAACTCGCCAACCTCGCCGGCGACCACCTCGCCGACGTCGCAGACGCCACCGAACAAGGCATCCACCGCATCAACGCCAACCCCCGACTGCCATGGTCATTCCTCGCCCACACCGGCCTGACCATCCACCCACCACACCCACCGAACTTACGAAAAGATCAGTATGTGGGATTTCATTGCCGAGGTGCCCCTTGGGCTTCGGTGGCAGCCGGACGCCTGGGGTGCGGAGGGCCGGAGTCCCTGTTCCGGGGCGTACGGCTGTGTCTGGTTGATCGATGTCCGTACAGGAGGGGCGCGGGCCCCGGACGGAGATGCGGATCGCCGGGCGGGCTGCTCCCGGTCTTACCGAGTGAAGGTGACGCAGGGCCTTCTGCCGGAACCCGGCCGACTTCGGCAGCTTCGCCGCTCGGCCAATCATCCCCGCTGGTGCGGGGAGTACGGCGCCACGCAACCTGATGCGCCGCCTGACACTGGGTCATCCCCGCTGGCGCGGGGAAACCGCCCGGAGGGGGAGAGCGGCGTCGGCAGAAGGCCCTGCCGGGGCGTGAGCCCGAAAAGAACACTACCAAATATGTCGCCTGGCGTGCATGCGGAGTTCCTCGTGAGCGCTCGTCTTCGGTGCGTTCTGCGGCGATCCCCGGGTGTTCCGTACGGCAGGCTGGAAGGATCGGACAGATGACGAACATCGATGACGCGAGCCGGGACGGCGGGTACAGGGGCATCGGCCGGACGCGCGTGTGGGCCTGGCGGATCACGGACAGGCCGGCGGGTGCCCTGGTGTCCGCGGGACTTCGGGAATTTCCTGACGGTTCGTCCGATCAGGAGGTGGCCAACCGGATCATGGAATCCGTTCGCGGAGAGCATCCGCACGGGGCCCTTGGCATGCACCTGTGGGTGCAGGTTCCGCCCTCTGGCGAGGTTCAGTCCGTCCCGTGGGATTCGGACCGCGACCCGCACGGGGGCGATCCGGTCCCGCCGGACGCTTCTGCTTTCCTCTACGCCGGACCCGGGGAGGAGGCCGCCGCCCAGGCCCGGGCCGCCGCTGTGGTCGACGCGCTGCGTCGGCACGACAGCGCCGCCAGCGTTGCGGCGAAGGTCGCGACGAACGCCGTCGCCCGGCTATCCAAGGCCGACGAGCGCTGACCGTCGCCCGGCCCTCTGTCGTGCACGGCTGACCCGCGCCGGAGGGCCGTGAGGCGGCGGGCGGACTGCGTCTGCCGGGAGCCGTTGAGGTCCAACGGGTAAGGAGTTGGTGGGGGCTCGGTTTCCGTACGCCCTGGGTGCGCCGACATGCTTGGACCGGGTCGGGGGTGCGCCGGGCTGGCCGATCAGTCCTTCAGGCGCTCATCGGAAGTGGCCCACCAGAGTCCGAGTCGGAAGGTGTCGCCGGGCTCCAGCCCGAGGGTCTCGTACAGCGGTGCGAGGCGTCGGCCGATCGTGCGTGTGTGGGTGCCGAGTTCGGCCGCGATCTCGTTATGGGTCCTTCCTGCGGCCATGCGCCGGAGGATCTCCCTGGTGGCCTGGGTGGTCACCGGTCGGTCCGGGGTCACGGGCAACTGCCCGGGCGGATAGGCGTCCGCGGGTGGAGCGTCGGCCGCGTCCCGGAGTCGTATGCGGTAGTCCGCATGAAATCCCGCAGGCCAGATGTCGGTGTCGAGTCCGACTTCGAGCAGGAAGAGGCTCCGGACGTCCGGAAGCCCCTCACCGGCGAGGATCCGCCCGACGGTCGGATGGGTGAGGCCGGACGCCTCCGCCGCGGCCCGCTCGCTGCCGAACTCGCTGGCCGCGATCGCGTCCCGGAGTCGCCGGCTGATCTCCTGGGCAATGTGGGCGCTGGGCGGCGCGTCCCGGCCGAGAGCCCCATCGGGCCAGACCCCCGCGACCACATGGGAAGCGGGCAGTTCGTTGGGTGCCTCGCGCACATCCCATCCCGGCGTAATCAGCAGAACTCGGGTCATCGTTCGTCACCTGATTCTTTCGGGTTGCGCCAGGGCGGGGTTCGGCGCCCCGCCGGAGGAAGTGATCTCTTCCATTAAAGTGCATATACTGAACACGCCTTGATCGGTCAGGCGAGGCATGTGACAGGTATTGATCAGATGTGGGAGCAGTGGGTCTCGTGGCGACGATGTATGGCGGGATCGACTGGGCGCACCGATGGCTGGACTGCGCCCTGGTCCACCGCGACGGGAGCCGCCTCGGGCACCGGCGCATCGTCTACGCCGAGACCACCGACCCCGTCGCCGAGTACCTGGGGTTCCTCCGCACCTACAACCAGACCCGCTGGCAGGCCATCCCCACGGCGATCGAGGATCCGAACCTGCTCATCGTCGACGGCCTCCTCGCCAGAGGCGTCGAGATCGTTCATATCGACGCCACCAGTGCGAGCCGCGCCCGGCAGGCGGCCAGCGTGGGACGCGACGTTAAATCGGATAAAGGGGATGCCTTCCTTCTGGCCGAGATGCTCCGCTCGGGAAGCCACGCCACCCTGCGCCAGAGCTCTCCGCAGGCCCGGGCGCTTCGCGTGCTGGCCCTAGCCCAGTCGGCGGCGACCGCGAACCGGTCGCGGGCCCTGCTCGCGCTCAGGGCATCCCTGAACTCCTACTTCCCTGCGGCGGCCACGGCTTGGCCGTCGACGATGGGGCTCGGCCACCGGCAGGCCAGGGCTGTCCTGGCCTTGGCCCCCGCACCAGGAATCGCGGCCACCGTCAGCCGCAGCGCGTTAGCCCACGCACTGCGGGAAGCGGGACGGTTCCGGACTGTCGACGACGAAGCCGAGCGTCTCCATCTCCACTTCCGGCGGCCAGCACTCCGATTCGACAGCATAGTGGAGCAGGCCCGGGCCGACGAAATGCTCGGCCTTCTTGCTGATGTCAACCACGCCTGTACCCGGGTGGACGACCTCACGGAACGAGTTTCGGCCGCTTTCGCGGAACACCCCTTCCACCGGATCATCACCAGCTTCCCCGGAATCGGAGACATCCTCGGATCCCGGATCCTTGCCGAAATCGGTGACTCGGAACATCGCTTCAAGACGCCCCGCGCACTGCGCGCCTACGCGGGGGTAGCGCCCGTCACCTGGGCGAGCGGCACCTCGGCCCGGGTGACCATGAGATACGCCGCCAACAGCTACCTCCGCCAAGCCCTGATCAAAGCAGCTTTCTGCATGCTGCTCCGTAGCCCCGGTGCCAAGTCCTACTACGAAATCCGGCGGCAACGAGGCTCCAGCCACTTCACCTCACTGCGGGCCATCGGCGCCCGGATAGCCAGCAGCCTCCACCACTGCCTCCAGCATCAACTGCCGTACGACGAGACAGCCGCGTGGCCGTACACCGAACTGCGTGCGGAGGAATGCTGAAGCTCCACCTTCGGGTCAAGTGCGGAAGGTGCCGGCCGGACAGTACGCCGACCGGTTCCGTCCACCCTTGAAGCGGGTGGCAAGAGCGGACGGTGCCGGGAAACGCCCTGTGCAACCTCCGGGCCCAAGAGCCCCACCGCGGGAATGGCGCCCCCGCGCCGTCCGCTCGCTCTGCCTCCTGGCGGGATGCCAGAGCCCGGGTGCCCTCGGCCAAGGCGTCGTACTTCGACGCCTTCGTCGGCCGCGAACCGGAGCGCCCCACCGCCGTCGCCGACTACGTCCGCGACATACGGGCCAGCCCCGCAGTTCCGGTCGGCTGGTCCGCTGTATCACGAGAGCGGGCACATCGTGCACCCGCCTTTTGTGGTTCCCGGCCCAGAAGGGCCGTCCTTTGCGCGGCGCCCAGGGCCACCTGGGCGGTATCCGCTGACGGCAGAAGAGAACGAATCCTGAAAGGGTGGAATTAGCGGAGCCGCTATGTCAAGGTACAACACCCTCTGGAAGTCCCTCGCGGAGCTGTCGTTCACATAGTCCATGGCCTGGTGGCGCTAGCCGAGCACGGCTGGCGCCGTCGGCGCGGCGAGTTATAGCTGATGATCCCCGGTTCGCGAAATCGGGGATCGTCCGGATCCTTGGTTTCGTTCGTACGGGCTGCTTGGCGGTGGATCCGTGTCGGACACAGCCGACGTGCCGCGATCGGAAGGTAGTGGACGGGCGCTTGCGGCTGTTGCCCTCATGGGCAGCGCTAAATCGCTGACGGTCAGCGATGTTTCGCAGATCCCTCTGCGGAGTTCGGCGTTGCCCCTGCCCTATCGCTCCGCGCGATTCTCTGCAAGGAACCACATTCCATGCTCATGCGCCGATCCGTGATACCCCCTGCGCGATTTCGTCCTTCGGAGGCGGGTCAGCCCGCGCTTCGCGGTGTGATGCGTGGCCGTGATGGCGAGGGGGCGACGTGGCTGTAGCGGTTCGCGCCACCGCGCAGCTCACCGTCGATGACGTATGCGACGAGCTGCGGATCTCCCGTTCGACGTTCTACGACTGGCGGCAGAAGGGACGGGCGCCGCGCTGTATCCGACTCCCCAACGGAACTCTCCGCATCCGGCGCACCGATTTCGAAAACTGGCTCACTGATTGCGAGGACCATCTCTGATGGAGAGTACGTTCGACGTCCGAATCTACGGCATCGAGCAGCGGAAGCGGGCGAACGGACATACGTACAAGGTCGTGTGGAAGGTCGCGGCCAAGAAGCACAGCAAGACCTACCCGACGAAGGCTCTGGCGGATGCTCGCCGTGCTCAGCTGATGACCGCAGCGAAAGGCGGTGAACCGTTCAGTCTGACCACTGGCTTGCCGATTTCCTTCGCCAGCAAGTCGGCGGAGACGAACTGGTATGACTTCGCCGTCGAGTACGTCGACTGGAAGTGGACGCGCTCCAGCGGCAACAGCCGGAAGAACGTCGCGAAAGCGATGACCACCGCGACCATCGCACTCCTACGGACGCCGCCGGGGCAGTTTGACGCCGTGGAGGTCCGCACCGCCCTGCGCGAGTGGGCCTTCAACACAAAGCGGAGGGGCGATGCTCCCGACGATGTCCGCGTCATCCTCGACTGGGTTCAGCGGAACACCCTGCCTATGTCCGCGTGGGAGGACACCGAGAGGGCCGAGTCCGTCGTTGCCGCGCTGGGTACCCTCCTCGACGGCAGCTCGGCAGCCGCAAGCTCCGTCACCCGCAATCACCGGATCATGAATCTGGTCATGGGCTACGCGATCAGACACGGAGTCCTACGGTCCAACCCGCTCCCGAAGGGCAAGGTCGATGGCAGCGCGCCCAAGGTGGCCCAGGCCATCGACAAGCGCTCCCTGCTCAACGCTCAGCAAGTCGGCGCGATCCTGCAATGGATAGGCGAGCGGCCCCGCCGCGGCCCGCTGTACCAGGCGTTCTTCGCGACCCTCTGCTACGCCGGCCTCCGCCCCGAGGAGGCCGTCGCCCTCCGGGTGAGCGATGCCACCCTGCCGGAGGAAGGATGGGGTGAGTTCATCGTCCACGAGGCTCAGCCGGAAGTCGGCAGCGGGTGGACGGACACAGGAGAGGTTCACGAAGAACGGGACTTGAAGGGGCGTGCCGAGGGTGACACCCGGACGGTACCGATCCACCCGGACCTGGTGGCTCTCCTGCGGGGGATCATTCAGCTCTACAAGCTCAAGCCGACCAGCCTCCTCTTCCCCGGAGAAGGCGGTGACTTGCTCGCCGGATCCGTCTTCCGCCGGGTCTGGAAGAAGGCGCGGGAGGCCGTTCTCGCTCCGCATGTGTTCGCATCGCCTGCGGGCAGGCGGGTGTACGACTGCCGACACATCTGCTTGACCGGGTGGCTGAACAAGGGCATCCCGCCCGCGCAGGTCGCTGCGTGGGCAGGGAACAGCGTGCCAGTCCTCCTTGCGACCTACGCGCGCTGCGTAGTCGGTCAGCTGACCGATTACCTGAACCGGATCGGTGATCTCCGGTACTTGCCAGCGACGGCATGACCCCAGCGGTCGGGACCCCGGAGGGCCGGGTCCTGACCGCTTTTGTGTTGCCCCGGAGCCAGCCCCGGGGCTGTGCGTCGGTCTGGGCGCTGGGGGACGCATGGGGGACAGTCACCCGTAGAAACCCGCTTTCGGCCGCTGTCAGCCGGACTCGGCGCCCTAGAACGCCGGTGACTTCGAGGTGACAGGCGCGGGCAGTGTCACCACGTCTGACCAGCTAAAACGCCCTCCCAAGGGGGAGGGCGGAAAGAGCGCCCCCGGCAGGACTCGAACCTGCGGCCAAGCGCTTAGAAGGCGCCTGCTCTATCCACTGAGCTACGGGGGCCGGGTGTGGGTGGACCGACGCGGGAAGCGGAGTGCGTGAGTCCGTGACCGTGTCGGGGACAAGGATAGGGCTCCCGTCGCCTTGACCCCGTTGCTTCGCCTGCGTGGCTCTATGTGGAGGTTCGGTGAAGCGAACCGATAATCGCAGGCAGGTGCGATTCCTGCATCGGTTTTCCGCTCAACGGTCGCGGGTGTTGTGCACTCGTTATGCCTGCGCCCCACTCATCCCCTCTGTCCCTTGTGTCCGACCGGCGCGCAGACATGGCCATACGCTTCAAAATGGCTGAAAAATTGGGCATTCTTCACATGTGGTGACCTTGGATGCCCGGCCTCAGCTGATCGACGCTCTGACCGCCCTGCGCGACCGAGTCGCGGCCGTGCGTCTGCCACTGCCGTTGGCGGGGGCGCCGCGGGCCCGGCAGGCGCGGGGGGAGCTGCTGGCGCAGCTCGACGACTATCTCGTACCACGGCTCAAGGATCCGGGGGCACCGCTGCTCGCGGTGGTCGGGGGGTCGACCGGGGCCGGGAAGTCGACGCTGGTGAATTCGCTCGTGGGGCGGCGGGTCACCGAGGCGGGGGTGTTGCGGCCGACCACCAGGACTCCGGTGCTGGTCTGCCATCCCGACGACCATCACTGGTTCAGCGGGGGGCGGGTGCTGCCCCGGCTCACCCGGGTCCGGGCGCCCGAGCTGGAGGAGGGCGACGGGGAGGGCGCCGCCCGGAACGAGCTGCGGGTGGAGCGGTCGGGGGCGCTGCCCAGGGGGCTGGCGCTGCTCGACGCGCCCGATATCGACTCGCTCGTGGTGGAGAACCGGCTGCTGGCCGCCGAGCTGATCTGCGCGGCCGACGTCTGGGTGATGGTGACGACCGCGTCGCGGTACGCCGACGCGGTGCCCTGGCATCTGCTGCGTACCGCCAAGGAGTACGACGCGTCCCTGGTCATCGTGCTCGACCGGGTGCCGCACCAGGTGATCGCCGAGGTGTCGCGGCAGTACGCGGCGCTGCTCACCAAGGCCGGGCTCGGGGACGTACCCCGGTTCACCGTTCCCGAGCTGCCCGAGTCCGCGGGCGGCGGCAGCGGGCTGCTGCCCAACAGCGCCGTCGCGCCCCTGCACGACTGGCTGGCCCACCGGGTGCGGGACCCGGCCGCCCGGCAGCAGGCGCTGGGGCGGACCGCGACCGGGGTGATCGACTCCCTCAACGCCCGGATGCCGGAGCTGGCCGCCGCCGTCGCCGGGCAGTACGCCGCCACCGTACGGCTCACCGGCGCGGTGGAGGACGCCTACGAGGCCGAGCGCGCCCGGCTCGACCAGCGGCTCGCCGCCGGGGCCGTGCTCTCCGGGGACGCCAGGACCCGTTGGCGGGGCTTTCCCCGCGACAGCACCGCCGGTGAGCTGCTGGACGCGCTCACCGGCGGGCTCGGCGCCCTGGTGCAGTGCGCCGTGGCCGCCGCCGACGAGCGGGTACGGGACGCCTGGCGCCGCGACCCGGCGGCGGCCGGGGTGGCCGCCGTACGGCCCGATCCGGAGGCGGGCGAACGGCTGGGGATCGCGGTCCGGCGCTGGCGGCGGGAGCTGGAGGAGCTGGCCGACGAGGAGGTGCGGGAGCTGGACCGGACCCCCGCGCCCGATCCCGAGACCGTGGCCGCCCTCGTCGCCACCGCCCTCCTCGGCGGGCGGCGGGCCCGGCCCGCCGGGGAGCGGCTCGCCCAGCGGATCGGGGCCCGGGCCGCGCTCCGGCTCCGGGACCGGGGCGGCGAACTGCTGACCGCCGCCGTCGGTTCGGTCTTCGACGGGGAGCGGGACCGCAGGCTCGCCCCCCTCGACTCCCTCGACGTCTCACCGGAACCCCAGGCCGAGCTGATCGCCGCCCTGTCCGTACTGCAGAAGGTGAAGTGACTGGTGTGGAAGCGGAACACGACGAACGGCGCTGGGACGACGGACTGATCGCCCGCAGGGCCGCCCCGGTCCCCGTCCCCGGCGAGGCCCGGCCGGACCGGGACGACGAAACGGTTGAGACGGGCGAGGCCGGGGTGATCGGCGGCGGGCTGCGGTTCCGGCTCGACGCCCTGCGCGAGCTCGTCGGCCTCTCCCGGGCCCGCCTCGACGACGCCGCGCTTGCCGAGGCCGGACGCGTCCTGGACGAGGCCGCCGCCCGGCAGCGGCTCTCCGGGCGGCATACCGTCGTCGCCGTCGCCGGAGCCACCGGAAGCGGCAAGTCCACCCTCTTCAACACCCTCGCGCAGGTACCGCTGTCGGAGACCGGACTGCGCAGGCCCACCACATCGGCGCCGGTCGCCTGCGTCTGGTCGGAGGGCGCCGCCGGACTCCTCGACCGGCTCGCCATCCCGCCCCGGCTGCGGCGGCGGCCCCTGGCGGGCGGCGCCGAGGAGTTGTCGGGTCTGGTCCTGATCGACCTGCCCGACCACGACTCGGCGCTCCGCAAGCACCGTGACCAGGTCGACCGGGTGCTCGCCCTGGTCGATGCCGTGATCTGGGTCGTCGACCCGGAGAAGTACGCGGACGCCGCCCTCCACGAGCGCTATCTGCGGCCCCTCGCGGGTCATGCCGAGGTCACCTTCGTGGTGCTCAACCAGATCGACCGGCTGCCCGGCGACGCCGCCGACCAGGTACTCGACGATCTGCGGCGGCTGCTGGACGAGGACGGCATGGCGCTGGGCGAGCACGGCGACAGCGGCGCCACCGTACTGCCCGTCTCCGCCCTCACCGGCGAGGGCATCGGGGAGCTGCGGGAGGTGCTGGGCGCCTTCGTCCAGGAACGCACGGCCGCCGCCCGCAGGCTCTCCGCCGATGTCGACGCCGCCGCGCACGGGCTGCGCGGCGGCTATGTCGCCACCGGCCGGACCGGTCTTGACGAGCGGGCGCGGGAGGAGTTCACCGACCGGCTCGCCGAGGCCGTCGGCGCCGACGCGGCGGGTGAGGCCGCCGAACGGGAATGGCGGCGGCACGCGGGCCGCGCCTGCGGCACACCCTGGCTGCGGCTCTGGCGCTGGTACGGGCGCCGGCGCACGCCCGGGGCCGTACCGGTGCCCGACGTGCCGCCCGCCGAGGACGAGCCGACCGCCCGGCAGCGGGTGGAGCAGGCGGTCCGTACGGTCGCCGACGAGGCGGCGGCCGGGCTCCCCGCGCCCTGGTCGCAGGCGGTGCGCGAGGCGGCGGTCCGCGGCTCCGACGGATTGCCGGAGGCCCTGGACGGGCTGGCGGCGAAGGCGGCGGAGGAGACCGGGAGACGGCCGCTGCGGCCCGCCTGGTGGCCCGCCGCCGTACTGGCCCAGGCGTCGATGACCCTGCTTCAGATCTACGGCGGGCTGTGGCTGGTGGGGCAGATCGTGGGGGTCTTCCCACCGGGTCTGGTCTATCCGGCGGGGCTGATGCTGGCCGGGATCGTCGGCGGGCCGCTGGTGGAGTGGGCCTGTACGGCGGCGGTACGCGGCCCCGCGCGGCGGTACGGGCAGGATGCCCGGCGCAGGCTGCGCGAGGCGGCGGCCGGGTGCGGCCGGGCGATGGTGCTCGATCCGGTCGCGGGCGAATTGATGCGCTATCGGGAGGTACGTGAGCGGTACGCGACCGTCGCGGGCGGCAATCGGACGGCGCTGGCCGGTACCCGGGGCCCGGTGGGCGGCCGGGGCGGACGGGGCTCGGGGGGTGCCCTGGGGGTGACGGGGTTCTCCACAACCGGCCGGTAGTCCACAGGGCCCGGCGGGAATCCGGGGGCGGGCCCAGGATCGGACGCGGGGCCGTGAAAAGGCGGTCGTCCGGTCGAGCGGCGGGCCGTGGAGGTCCGCCGGGGGGAGTGGTCGCGCGATGTACGAGACGACGGTGACGCTGGTGGGCAACGCCGCCACGGCGGTGGAGTACCGGGAGACGGGCGCCGGGCCGGTGGCGCGGTTCCGGATGGCCGTGACGCCCAGGCGCCGGGACCGGCAGACGGCGGGCTGGTCCGACGGGCCCACCAGCTTCTACACGGTCTTCGCCTGGCGGGGGCTGGCCGCCAATCTGTCCGGGTCGCTCTCGGTCGGCGATCCGGTCCTGGTCCACGGGCGGCTGCGGGTACGGGAGGTCGATCTCACCGGCCCGGCGGGGGAGAACCGGGAGCGCGACGGCCACGGCGGACGCGGCGGGGACGGCGGCAGGCGGACCTTCGTGGACGTCGACGCGCTCGCCGTGGGACACGACCTCAACCGGGGTACGTCCGCCTTCCGGCGGGTCGCCCGGCCCGCCGGGGCTGCCGTACCGCCGGAGGCGGGCGGAGCGGGGTCGGCGGCGGAGGCCGGGGGAGGTGCCGGAGGCGACCCCTCCGGGTGATCCGGCGGTCCGGGCGCGGGGCGGTGGAGGTTGCGATCCGACTGCAACCCCGCCCGCCCCGGCGGAGTCCGGGCGGTCGTCAGGAGGTCGCCGCGTTGCTTCCTGGTGTCCTCCCCGTATTTGTCCAAGGTTGTTGCGAAAGCTGGCAATGCCTGGCCGACCTGGGGATTCACCGAACTCACACGGCTGTTGACGGTGTGGATGTACCGGTGATTCATCGATAGGAAATGGTGGAGAGGCAGTTGGCGGTGAGAGCCGCGATAACGATTCCGATTCGGAATGGTTGTATGACGGTACGACGGGGCATTCGCCCGCCCGGGCATTCGTAGGATCCCTCCGTACTCACGGGGCACTTGAGTAGGTCGGCGAGGCCCACTCCCCACACACATCGTGCGCATCGTCTGCGAAGCCTCGCCCGGAGGGGATTTCTGTGTTTGCACTGTTCTCCGCGTCGCCCGCTTCCGGCGGGCGCGGGCGGTCCACCGTTCGTCGTATCGCCGCCGTCACCGCGGTGACGGGTCTGGTCGCGACCGGCGCGCTCACCGGTGCCGGCGCGGCCGTCGCCAGTGAGGGCGCGTCGCACACGGGCGGCGCGGTCGCCACACTCGCCGGGCTGAAGGTCCACGACTACGCGCTGCTGCACACCCCGGGCGACAAGGAGCCGTTCCGGATGGCCGCCGGGCTCTTCGAGCTGACCGGCAGCGGCACTCTGAAGACGTACTGCATCGATCTCCACAACCCGACCGAGGACGGCACCAAGTACCAGGAGACCCCCTGGGACCAGAGCGTCCTCAACAAGAACGAGAACGCGGGCAAGATCCGCTGGATCCTCCAGAACTCCTACCCGCAGGTGGACGATCTGGCGGCGCTGGCGAAGACGGCCAAGACGACCGGTCCGCTGACCGAGAAGACCGCCGCCGCCGGAACCCAGGTCGCCATCTGGCGCTACTCGGACAAGGCGGATGTGACCGCCGCCGACGAGAACGCCGAGAAGCTGGCCGACTACCTGGAGAAGGAGGCGCAGAACCTGGCGGAGCCGAAGCCGTCCCTCAAGCTCGACCCGCACGCCGTCTCCGGCAAGCCCGGCAGCCGGATCGGCCCGGTCACCGTCACCACCGACGCGGAGCTGGCCACCCTGACCCTCTCCTCCGAAGGCACCGTCGCCGGAGTCAAGATCGTGGACAAGGCCGGGAAGCCGGTCGCCACCGCGGTCAACGGCGCGAAGGTCTACTTCGAGGTCCCGGCCGACGCCCCCGACGGGCGGGCCGAACTGGTCGCCAGTGCCACCACGCCCGTTCCGGTCGGCCGGGTGTTCGCGCCGCAGGTCGGCACCAGCCAGACCATGATCCTGGCGGGCTCCAGCAACTCCGAGGTCACCGCCGCCGCGGCCGTGGTCTGGGCGAAGACCGGTCCCGTCCCGGCGGTCACCTTCCAGGAGAACTGCGACAAGGGCGGCGTCGACGTCACCGCCGCCAACAAGGGCGACGCGCCCTTCACCTTCACCCTCGCGGGTAAGGAGTACACGGTTCCGGCGGGCGGCTCCAAGACCGTGACCGTCCCGGTCGCCGAGGACCAGCCGTACGACATCGCCATCACCGGCCCGAACGACTTCAAGGAGACGTTCAAGGGCGTGCTGGACTGCAAGACCAGCGGCAAGCCGAACGAGCCGAAGCCGTCCTCCGAGCCCACGCCGAACTCGGCGGGCGGTACGGGCACCGGCGGCGGTGACGCCTCCACCGGGTCGACGGGCGGCTCCACCGGCTCCACCGGCACTACCGGTGCCACCACCGGCGGCGACCTGGCCGCGACCGGCGGCTCCAGCGCCACCCCCGTGATCGCGGGCGTCGCGGTGGCCCTGGTCGCCCTCGGCGGCGGCGCGGTGTTCTTCTTCCGGAAGAGGAAGGCGTCCGCGGGCGAGTGACCCCCGGACGCCCCGGCGGCCGGACGGCCCACTGGTGAGTGACCCGGTTGCGGGCGGCCCGTGCGGCGGGCCGCCCGCAACCGGGCGCCCCGGGTGGCCCGCCGTGAGTCGCCCGAGGCCGGACGGCCCGTGCGGCGGGTGACCCCGGATGAGCGGGGAGTGACCGCGTACCGCCTGTGATGTACCGGTGGCCCCGGAGTGCCGAGCGCTCCGGGGCCACCGGTCCGTCCGGCCGCCGGGGCGGTCCGTACCCCGGCGGTCCGGGCCCGGACCGCCGTCGGTTTTCGCCACGGGACGGCGGTACGGCAAGATGGGGTGTATCTCTGCCCACCCACTTATCTGCCGGACGGTTTCTCTTGGCTGAGTACATCTACACGATGCGCAAGACGCGCAAGGCGCACGGCGACAAGGTCATCCTCGATGACGTGACGCTGAGCTTCCTGCCCGGCGCCAAGATCGGTGTGGTCGGTCCGAACGGCGCCGGTAAGTCCACGGTCCTGAAGATCATGGCCGGACTGGAGCAGCCGTCGAACGGCGACGCCTTCCTGTCGCCCGGCTACACCGTCGGCATCCTCCTCCAGGAGCCGCCGCTGGACGAGTCCAAGACGGTTCTGCAGAACGTCGAGGACGGTGTCGCGGAGATCAAGGGCAAGCTCAACCGGTTCAACGAGATCGCCGAGCAGATGGCGACCGAGTACACCGACGCGCTGATGGAGGAGATGGGCAAGCTCCAGGAGGACCTCGACCACGCCAACGCGTGGGACCTCGACGCCCAGCTGGAGCAGGCCATGGACGCCCTGGGCTGCCCGCCCGGCGACTGGCCCGTCAACAACCTCTCCGGTGGCGAGAAGCGCCGGGTCGCGCTCTGCAAGCTGCTGCTGGAGGCCCCCGACCTGCTCCTCCTCGACGAGCCCACCAACCACCTCGACGCCGAGTCGGTGCAGTGGCTGGAGCAGCACCTCGCCAAGTACGCGGGCACCGTCGTCGCCATCACCCACGACCGGTACTTCCTCGACAACGTCGCGGGCTGGATCCTGGAGCTGGACCGCGGTCGCGCCATCGGCTACGAGGGCAACTACTCCACGTACCTGGAGAGCAAGCAGGCCCGGCTCAAGGTCGAGGGCCAGAAGGACGCCAAGCGCGCCAAGCGGCTCCGGGAAGAGCTGGAGTGGGTCCGCTCCAACGCCAAGGGACGGCAGGCCAAGTCCAAGGCCCGGCTCGCCCGGTACGAGGAGATGGCGGCCGAGGCCGACAAGATGCGGAAGCTGGACTTCGAGGAGATCCAGATCCCGCCGGGCCCCCGGCTGGGCAGCGTCGTCGTCGAGGTCAACAACCTCACCAAGGGCTTCGGCGAGAAGCTGCTGATCGACGACCTCAGCTTCACCCTGCCCCGGAACGGCATCGTCGGCATCATCGGCCCCAACGGCGCCGGTAAGACGACCCTGTTCAAGATGCTCCAGGGCCTGGAAGCGCCGGACTCCGGCACCATCAAGGTCGGCGACACCGTCAAGATCAGCTACGTCGACCAGAGCCGCGAGAACATCGATCCCAAGAAGACCCTGTGGGCCGTGGTCTCCGACGAGCTCGACTACATCAACGTCGGCCAGGTCGAGATGCCGTCCCGCGCCTATGTCTCCGCCTTCGGATTCAAGGGCCCGGACCAGCAGAAGCCCGCCGGGATCCTCTCCGGCGGCGAGCGCAACCGGCTCAACCTGGCGCTCACCCTCAAGCAGGGCGGCAATCTGCTCCTCCTCGACGAGCCGACCAACGACCTCGACGTGGAGACGCTCTCCTCCCTGGAGAACGCGCTGCTGGAGTTCCCCGGCTGTGCCGTGGTCGTCTCCCACGACCGCTGGTTCCTCGACCGGGTGGCCACCCACATCCTCGCCTACGAGGGCGACTCCAAGTGGTTCTGGTTCGAGGGCAACTTCGAGACGTACGAGAAGAACAAGATCGAGCGGCTCGGCCCGGACGCGGCCCGGCCGCACCGTGCCACGTACAAGAAGCTCACCCGGGGCTGAGCCCCGCCCGTCCCGTCCCCGCCCCGGCCGCTCCCGGCCGGGGCCGGGGAACCGGGGCCGGAGCACGAACCAAGCCAGAGACCGAGAAGGCGGGAACCGTCACCCATGGCCCGGCACATCTACCGCTGTCCGCTCCGCTGGTCCGACATGGACGCCTTCGGGCATGTCAACAATGTCGTCTTCCTCCGCTATCTGGAGGAGGCGCGGATCGACTTCATGTTCCGGCTCCGGCCGTCGGACGGCTCGCCCTCCTTCTCCGGGGGCTCGGTGGTGGCCCGCCACGAGATCGACTACGTCCGGCCGCTGGTCCACCGGCACGAGCCGGTCGTGGTCGAGACCCGGGTGACCCGGATCGGCGCCGCGTCGCTGACCGTCAGCTACGAGGTCAAGGACGCCGAGGGCGCCTCGGAGGTCTATGTCCGGGCCTCGACCGTCGTCGTCCCCTACGACCTCGAAGCGGGCCGGCCGCGCCGGATCAGCGCGGAGGAGCGCGCCCACCTCCGGGAGTATCTGGAGGAGGCCGACGAGAGCGCCCTGGTCGCATGAGTACGCCCGTGCGGAGCCCGGACCTCGCCGACGCCCGGGAGGCGGACGATCTCACCGCCTTCCTCGCCCGCCTGCTGCACTACGACCGCGCCGCCGCCGTCCGCCTCCAGGCGGGCGGCCCCGACGGCCGTCCCCAGCCGCATCTCGCGGTCTTCGGCCGCCCGCCCTCCTTCGAGGTGCTGGCGATCCGGACCGCCCGGCTGAGTACCCCCCTCGCCCTCGACACCACGGTCTCCGCCGGTGAGCTGCTCGACCGGGTCGAGGGCACCGGATTCACCCTGCCCGCGCCGGTCACCGGTCCGCCGTGGACCGGCGTCCTGCCGCCCCGCGGCGGCTGGAGCACCGTCCCCGGGCTCCCCGGAGCCGCCGAGATGCGGGCCGCCGTCGCCGCCGCCGTCGCCGAGTTCCGGCACCGGGACGAGACCCTGCCCGACGAGCGCAGGACCCGGGCCGAACGCGACCGGATCGGCCGCGAGATCTGGTCCCGCGAGGTGGCCGGAACCGGACTGCCGCTGCGCGCCGTGCACGCCGCGCACTCCCTCGGCTTCCTGCGCCCCGGCGCGCCCGTGGCGCTGCTGACCGCCCCCGGCTCCTGGCTGCGGCTGCGGACCTCCTTCGGTTCGATCGCCGTCCGGGCCGCCGGCCCCGGCGGGCTGACCGGGCTGACCGTCACACCCACCCGGAGCGGCTGAGCCCGGGGAGACCCGGCTCACCCGCCCCCGGCGGTTGAAGCCCCGCCGACCGGGCAGAAGCGGTTTTTCGGAACAGACGCGCGGAGCGGGGCGGGCGCGGTACGACCGGTGGCCGAGCAGCCGCGGGGGTGGGAGAGATGACGACCGACAGAGCCGGTACGGCGGTGCAGTCCGTGGACCGGGCCGTCAGCGTGCTGGAGAGCCTGGCCCGGCGGGGCGAGGCCGGGGTCACCGAGATCGCCGGTGAGCTGGGGGTCCACAAGTCGACCGCGTCCCGGCTGCTCGGGGCGCTGGAGAACCGGGGCCTGGTGACGCAGTCGGGGGAGCGGGGCAAGTACCGGCTCGGGGCGGGCGTACTGCGGCTCGCGGGCGCCGCCGCCGGACGGCTGGACATCGCCCGGGAAGCCGGGCCGCTGTGCCGGGACCTCGCCGACGAACTCGGGGACACCGTCAATGTGGCCGTACTCGCCGACGACGCGGCCGTGAACGTCGCCCAGGCCAGGGGCTCGGCGGCGGTGACCTCGTACAACTGGATCGGCCGCCGCACCCCGCTGCACGCCACCTCCAGCGGCAAGGTGCTGCTCGCGCACGCGCCCGGCGCCGTACGGGAGCGGGTGCTCGCGGGCGGACTCGAAGGCTTCACACCGCGGACCGAGACCGACCCCGGGCGGCTGGCCCGGCTGCTGGACGAGGTGGTGGATCGGGGGTACGCGGTCGCCGTCGAGGAGCTGGAGACCGGGCTGAACGCGGTGGCCGCGCCCGTACGGTGCCACGACGGGTCGGTGACCGGGGCGCTCAGCGTCTCCGGGCCCGCGTACCGGCTCCGGGCCGAGCTGCTGCCCGGGATCGCCGAGCGGACCGCCGCCGTCGCCGCCGAGCTGTCGTACCGGATGGGGTACGCGGGCTGACGCCCGAAAGGCGCCCGGCCCCGGGCCGACCCCCGGACCTGCCCGGGTTCGGCCTCCGGAGCGGCCCCGGGCCGGAAGGCGGCCCGGGGCGGCCCCGGCGAGGGTCAGCCGTCGGTGTTGATCATGGAGGCGGCGGCGTAGGTCATGTAGTTCCACAGCTGGGTCTCGTGCTCAGGCGAGAGCTCCAGCTCGTCCACCGCGTCCCGCATATGCCGCAGCCAGGCGTCGTGCGCCGCCCGGTCGACCCGGAACGGCGCGTGCCGCATCCGCAGCCGGGGGTGGCCCCGGTTGTCGCTGTAGGTCCTGGGCCCGCCCCAGTACTGCATCAGAAAGAGGGCGAACCGCTCCTCGGCCGGGCCGAGGTCCTCCTCCGGATACATCGGCCGCAGCAGCGGGTCGTCGGCGACGCCCTCGTAGAACCGGTGAACAAGGCGACGGAAGGTCGGCTCGCCGCCGACCTGCTCGTAGAAGGTCTGCTCCTGAAGGGTGCCCCGGGGAATCTCGTTCACCCGTCCATCGTCTCAGATGACCGGGACCAGGACCGGGGTCCTAGGTCTCCCGGAGCCGGAACCTCCGGGTCCGCAGGGGCCGGTTTCGGCCAAGTGTCGATCCGGTCCGATCCGGCCGGAGCGGCGCCGCGCGGGGCCCGGCGATGCTCGCCTCGCGACCCTCCGGGCAGCACAGTGGGAGACATGGGGACCCTTCCGCAGCGGTACGCCGATCCCGCCGACGAGGCCCGCCGGGCGCTGGTGCGCGCGATGGCGGCCGACGGCGGGCTGCGGGATCCCGCCTGGCGGCTCGCCTTCGAGGAGGTGCCCCGCCATCTGTTCGTGCCGTACTACTACGTCCCCGTGCCCTCGGGCGCCGGACGGCCCGCCCGCTGGGAACGGCTCTGGGGCGAGGACCCCGACCCCGTCCGCCGGGAGCGCTGGCTGCGCGGCGCCTACACCGACGGGCCGCTGGCCACCCGGGTCCGGGACGGTGAACTGATCTCCTCCAGCAGCCAGCCGTCGCTGATGGCGCGGATGCTGGCGGCGCTGGAGGTGCGGCACGGGGACCGGGTACTGGAGATCGGCTCCGGCACCGGCTACAACGCGGCCCTGCTCTGCCACCGGCTCGGCGATACCCGGGTCACCACCGTCGATCTCGACCCGGAGATCACCGAGTCCGCCCGGGCCCATCTGGCGGCGGCGGGCTACCGCCCCACGGTGATCACCGGCGACGGGGCCCGGGGTGCCCCCGGGCGGGCGCCCTTCGACCGGATCATGGCCACCTGCGCGCTTCCGGTGATCCCGGACGACTGGCCGGCGCAGTGCCGCCCGGACGCGGTGATCGTGGCCCCGGTCTCCACCGGGCTGGTCGTGCTCCGGGTCCGGGACGATGCCCGGGGCCGGTTCGCGGAGGGCCGCTTCCTCCGCGTACCGGCTTATTTCGTGCCGCTGCGGGGTACGGGCGACGCCCCGCTGATCCGGACCCGCGGCCTGCCCCGGCACACGGTCGAGAACGATCTCTTCCGCTTCCTGCTGGCGCTGACGGCGGGCGGCCTCGACCCGCACGAGGCGCTCGCCCTCTGGGAGCGCGAGGGACGGCCGCGCCGCGACCGGTTCGGGATCACGGTCGGGGCGCGCCGTCAGTGGGCGTGGCTGGACGACCCCGGGGGCCCGTACGTCTGGCCCCTGGGGTCGTTCGGGCCGGAGGACTGAGACGGACCCGCGAGCCCGTCGGGTCAGCCGCGCCGGACCGTGATCGTGGTCCAGGCGCCGACATGGACCCGGTCGCCGTCGTTCAACGGGACGGGCACATAGGGCTGGATCGGCTCCTCGGCGCCGTTGAGCGTCGTGCCGTTGGTCGAGTTCTGGTCGACCACGGCCCAGGTGCCGTCCGGCTGCTGGACCAGTACGGCGTGCTTGTGCGAGACGCCCGGGTCCTCCGGCGGTACCGACAGATCTATATCGGGCGCCTCGCCGGTGGACTGGCGGCGACGGCCGATGGTGATCTGGTTGCCGGTGAGCGGCAGATGCTGCTCGGGGCTGTACGCGGGGAGGTTGAGGCCGCCCGCGTCCGGGCCGCTGCGCTGCATCATCGCCAGGAAGTAGTCGCGGTCGGGGGCGATCACGGCACTCCACGAGGCGGGCGCGCCGGGGCCGCCGAAACCACCGGGCGCCGACTGGTGCTGCCCGGGAACGGGTCCGGCGCCCTGGCCGGTGGCCGGGCCGCCCTGCGGGCCTCCGTAGGGCGGCTGGTACGCGCCCTGCGGCGGGCCCTGCGGCGGGCCCTGCGGCGGGGACGACTGCGACGGCGGGCTCAGCGGCCAGTCGTCGACCGGGGGAGCCTGACCGGGTCCCGGCCCACCGGGGCCCGGTGCGGGCGGCTGGGGGGCCGGGGGCTCGGCGGGCTGGAAGGCCGACGGCGCGGGCTGCCGCTGGAACGCGGACGGCGCGCCACCGGGGCCGCCCTGGGGGCCGTGCGGGTCCTGGCCGCCCTGGAACGGCGAAGCCTGCGGCGGCTGCTGGGTGAAGGACTGCGGGGGCGGCGCCTGGCCGCCGGGGTGCTGGTGTCCCGGGATCTGGCCGGGCATCCCGTGGCCGGGCGCCTCGTGCGGCGGCTCGGCGGGCCGGTTCAGCTGCGAGGGGCGCGAACCCTGGTAGTCGAACGGGTCGTGCGCCTGGGGGCCGGGGCCCTGGCCGCCGTGGCCGGGCACCTGCGGCCCGCCACCGGGACCGGGGCCGGGGCCGCCGGGCATGCCTCCGCCGGGGAACCCCGGGCCCTGGCCCGCGGCGCCCGGACCGGGCGCGGGCGGCGGGAAGCCGGGCGGCGGGGCGCCCTGGCCCGGGAAGCCGGGGCCGCCCTGCGGACCGGGGCCGGACGGCGGTCCGGGCTGGTTGGTGAATCCGGCGGGCAGGTTGAGGCCCGGCCGGGGGCCCGTAGCCACCGGGGTGTACGACGTCGCCGTGTTCGTCAGGAAGTTGTACCGGCACTCCTCGCAGAAAGGCGCGTTGGCCTCCCGGGGCGTACGGCACTGGGGGCACAGCTCCGCCTGCGCGGTGGCGTTCGGGTCGCCCGGGGGCGGCGGGAAGCCGTACCCCGGCTGCGGCGGAGGAGGCGGGACCGCCCCCGTGGGAGCGCCGGGGCCCGCCATGCGGTGGCCACAGACCTCGCACCAGTCGTCGGAACCCGACTGGTGTCCGTTCGGGCAGGTCGGCATGGAGGCGCCTCCCCCTCTCCTGTCCGGCCCGAGGGCCGTTGCTTCATCCGTCCTGGCGGCGGTACGCGGCTATCTCTTGACGCGGACCGTCTTCGTCGAGCGCGTTTCGAGAGTCATCTCGTCGGCCTCGGCGACCTTTGCTTTCAGTCGCACAGTACCCGTCGCCACGTCGACCACGTCCACCACCTTCGAAAGGAGTTTCGCAGTGTCCTCGTTTCCGGAGGCCGCGGCGAGCTGGACGGCCCGGCCCAGTTTGGCCGTTGCGTCGGGTATATCTCCTGATTTACGGGCATCCAGCCCTTGTTGTATGACCTGTGCCAGTTCGGCCTGGCCGGTGTAGTGCGCGACCTGGAGGTTGATCGCGGTGGACGCGGCGAGGTCGTCCGTCCACACCGCCCGGACCAGGCCCTGGGAAAGCACCTCGGGGGCGCCGCCGTCCGGCGCCGGAACGATCAGCGACGCCCGGGCCGCCAGCATCTCCCGGCCGACGGCGGCGGCCGGGACCCGGAGGCAGACGTGGTAGTCCCGCGACTCGTCGCCCCAGGAGCCGGTGGGATAGTCACCGGCGCGCGGACCGGCCTCCGTACGGCGCTCGGTGAGATCCTCCACACTCGGCGCCACCTGCTTCACGAACAGGATCTCGACCCCGACGGGCGTCCACAGCCGCAGGGCGACGTCCGCGACCTCCTTGCCCATCGTCTGCTCCATCATGGCCGTGAAGTCGGCCGCGAGATGCGCCGGATCGGCGACGATGTCGGCGGTGCCGAGCAGCGCCGAGGCGATCCCGGTGACCTCCTTCACCTCCCAGTCGGTGCCCACGCCCCGGGCGTCGCAGGTGAACCGGCCCGCGGCCGACTCCAGCGCCGCCGCCAACCCGGCCGGTTCCTCGTGCTCGTTCCGGCCGTCGGTGAGCAGGATGCCGTGGCGGATCCGGGCTTCGGAGCCGTCGAGCAGTCCACCGGCGAGCCGGAGCCAGGTGCCGATGGCCGTACCGCCGCCGGAGGTGAGCCGCCGCAGGGCCTCCTTCGCCTCGGCCCGGGTGGCCGCACCGGCGACCGCGAGCCGGCCGCCGTCCGGATAGATCTGCCGGGCCACATGCGTTCCGGCGACGACGGCGAACTCCGTACCGTCCCGCAGGGTGTCGACCGCGGCGGCCGTCGCGTCCCTGGCGTTACGCATCTTCTGCGGCGGGTACTCCATCGAACCCGAGCAGTCCACCATGATCACCACGGCGGCCGAGGGGCCGGGGGCCGGGATGCCCGCCGATGAGGCGGAGGCCGCGGTCAGCGGCGCGCCGCCGGTGGTTCCGCCGCCGGTCGAGGTGACCGTGACGATCGCGCTGACCTCCCGGCCGCCCTCCGGCAGGAACTCGTTCTGATAGACGTCGACGGAGAACCGGGGCACCTGGGACTTGGCGAAATCGGCCATCGTAAGGACTCCTTGCACACTCCGAAACGGCACGACAGAGGAACGGACAGACCAACGGGGGAAGGCGGATGACGGGCAGGGGCCGAGGGGGCGCGTGGCCCGTGTCCGCCGTCGGACCGGGCCCGCGACCGGGTTACGCGGCCGTCCGGGGTGCCCGGGGGGCCGCCGCGTACGGGGTGCTGCGGATCGACGGCCGGGGCGGCGAGGCCCCCGGCCCGGGCGGGTGCCGGCGGTGGTTCAGGACGGCCCACCCCCCTGCGGTCCGACGGCGAACGGGACGACCGCCACCGTCACGTTGTCGTGGCCGCCGCCGTCGAGGGCGTGTCCCACCAGCACCTGGGCGGCGTGCAGCGGCCGTACGGCGGCGTCGGCGGGGACGACCCCGGCCATCTCGTCGGCGCCCTCCGCGTAGTTCCACAGACCGTCGGTGCAGACCACGACGACCCCGGAGCGGTCCGGCTTGAACGCGGCCGTGTGCGGGTCGAGTTCATACGCGTCGGCGCCCAGCCAGCCCGTGATCGCGTGGGCGCGCTCGTCCGCGTACGCCTCCGCCTCGCTCATCAGGCCGGCGGCCACCATCTGGGCGGCCCAGGAGTCGTCCTCGGTGAGCCGGGCGGCGGGGGCGGACCGGTCGTCGGGCACCCAGTAGACCCGGCTGTCGCCGACCCAGCCGACGACCAGCAGTTCGCCGGTGGTGACCGCGCCGACGATGGTGCACGCGGGGGCGTTCTGCCGCCCGTGGGGGTCCTGCTCGGGCGCCTCGCCGCCGGGTCCCGGCGCGGCCAGGGCGTTGACCGCGCCCGCGGCGGCCACGATCGCGTCCCGCATGCCCTGCTGCGGATGGGTGCCCCGGGGCAGGGCGTCGACCAGGGAGTCCCGGGCCGCCCGGGCGGCGGCCTGGGACGCCTCGTCGGGCCTGGTGGCCGAGGAGACGCCGTCGCAGACGATCGCCACGACGGCGGGGGAGCCGTCGGGGAGGGCGGTGGACGCCACGCCGAACGAGTCCTCGTTGCGGTGGTGGCGCAGGCCCCGGTCGCTGACGGCGGCGACCGAGTCCAGTTCGTGTTCCATGTGATCGCGCTCCCGGGGCTGGGCGTGGCCGCAGTTCTCGCAGTAGCCGTCGGTGTCGACCCGCCCGGCGCGGCAGGCGACGCAGAGCTTCGGACCGCCGTCCGTGTGCGGGCTCCGGGGATCGGCGGCCCCCGGCTTCGGGGCCGTCGCCGGAGCGGCGGCCGGGGGAGCCGGCGGCGCCGTCGGGGCCGGAGGCGGCTGGAGGGTGAAGTCCCCGGACCCGGCGGCCGGCTGACCGGACGGATCGGGTCCGGGCCCGGCGGGATTCCCGGACCCGGTCGTGTACGCCGTCGGCCCGGCGGGCCGACCGTACGCGTCGGTGGGCGCGGGCGGGGGCGCGGCCGTCGCCGACGGCGCCCGGTGGTCGGTGAGCGCGGCGGGGGCGGCGGCACTGTTCGCGGGCCCGCTCATCTCGGCCAGCGCCGCGATCCGCGACCGAGGCGGCTCACCCGCGGCCTCCGTACCCCCGGCGGTCAGCGGCGGTTGCCCCGGAGGCGGTACGGCCCCGGGGGCGGCGCCCGGCCCGCCCGGCTGCCCGGCCGGACCGGTGGCCGGGGCGGGAACGGCCGGGGCGGGAACGGCCGGGGCGGCGGCTCCGGGCGGTGTGTCCGGTACCGGCGGTACGTATCCCGGCGGCGTACCCCCATGGGTGGACTGCCCGGACGGTACGGAGTGTTGACCGGGCGCCGGTACGGCCCCGGCGGCCGGGGGCACCGGATACCCCGCGGCACCCGCCGTACCGGCGGCCGGGAACGCGGGGGCCCCGGGCGGGGCGGCGGGGCGCGGCGGTACGGGCGGCGGGGCCGGGACGCCGATGGCGAGGGTCGGGCGGTCGCCGGAGCGCCCGGCGGGGGCGGGCGGAAGCTCGGTACCGCACCGACCGCAGAAGCGGTCGTCGGACTCCACCGGGTCTCCGCAACCCGGGCAGACGGCCGTTCCGGCCTGCTGAGGATTCTGCGACGGCATCGATCACACCCACGTCCGGGGGCGGAAGCGGTTGGCACGCTCCACCAGGTCCATGCGCTCCTCGCCGCGCCGGGCGAGCCGGGCGAGTACCCGGTAGGAGCGTTCCAGCCCGAAGCGGAGGCCCCGCTCGTCGAGCGGGCTGCCGAGCAGCGCACCACGGGACGCGCCGCCCCGCTGGGGCGATGCCGCCGCGCCGGGCCCGGGCGGCGGTGCTCCGGGACTACCGGAGAGTACCCAGTCCAGGGCCGTACCGAGTACTTCGGTGGCGAGCGATTCCCGGCGGACCGTGTCGAGCCCGGCCTCCTCCAGGGCCTGCACCTGGTGCGCGGCGGCCGTCAGCTCGGCCAACAGCTCCTCCTGCGGGGAGCGCCGGCGCAGCCGGGACCGTACGGCCGCGACCCGGGCCGCCGTGTAGTGGATCGACGCCTCCGGTACCGACTCCAGCGTTCTGACGGCCCCGGCCCGGTCGCCGGTGGCGAGTTGGACCCGGGCCAGGCCGAACGCGGCGCTCACATAGCCGGGATCGGTCGTCCACACCAGCCGGAAGTACTCGGCGGCGTTGTCCAGCTGGCCCAGGACCTCCGCGCAGATCCCGAGGGCCAGCTTGGGCGCGGGCTCGCCCGGGAAGGCGTCGTACACCGCGTCGAAGGCGAGCGCCGCCCCCTCCTTGTCGCCGACCACCAGGGACGCCAGTCCCCGGTACCAGATCACCCGCCAGTCGTCGCCGGACCGGCGCTCCAGCTCCGCCAGGACGGTGAGCGCGGCCGCCGGATCGGCCATCTCCAGCCGGGCCCGGACCTCCCGCAGCCGGGTCTCGGCCGACGGCGTCGGCGCGGTCGCGAGCGCGGCGATCAGCTCGGTGGGCGCGGCGGTCAGCAGCCCGGCGAGGAAACCGGCGTTCGGATCGTCCTGGTCGACCCGGGGGACCGGGAGGGCCAGCGCCACGGCCGGAAGGTCCGGCGGACGCAGATGGGGTGCGAGCCGCCCGACGGCGGGGCCGGTCGGGCCGCCCGTGCCGATGGCACGGGCCGCTTCGGAGACGGCCGCCGTTACGGGGGCACCGGCCGCGCCGACGGAGCCGGAGCCCAGCGGAGCGGGGCCGCCGGAGGACTGGGCCGGGATCACCAGCCGGGCGCCGGTGCCCCGGGCGGCGGCCCGGCCCCCGGTCCCCGACCGCAGCCGGTCCCCGGCCGCCGGACGGGCCCCCAGCAGGGAGACGTCGTCGGTGAGTTCCGCGAACAGCAGACTGTCGGTGACCTTCACCTCCGGCCCGAACAGGGTGGAGAGCGCCGGGCGCGCCCGGCCCGTCTGGATCGACACGACCTCCCGCAGCACTCCGGTGAGCTGCTCGGCCATCTCCTCGGCCGAGGAGAACCGCCGGGCCGGATCCGGGTCCGTCGCCCGTACCAGCAGCCGGTAGAACGACTCGTAGGTCCGGAAGACCTCGACCTTCTCCGGGTCGGGCAGGGAGTCGGCGTACACATTGGTGTACCCGGTGAAGTCGATGGTGAGGACGGCCAGGGTCCGGGCCACCGTATAGAGGTCGGAGGCGACGGACGGCCCCAGCTCGGGGACCTCCGGCGCCTGGTAGCCGACGGTGCCGTAGATCGCCGACTCGTCGTCGTCCATCCGGCGGACCGCGCCCATGTCGATCAGCTTCAGCTGGTCGGCCTGCTGGATGGCGTTGTCGACCTTGAAGTCGCAGTAGAGCAGATTGCGGCTGTGCAGATGGCCGAGGGCCTCCAGCGCCTCGATCCCGTACGCGCACGCCTGCTCGACCGGGAGCGGATCGCGCCGCCCGCCGTTGTCCCGCCGGTCGTTGGCGATCTCCTTCAGCGACTTGCCGCCGACGTACTCCATGACGATATAGCCGTCGAGGGAGCCGGCGCGCTGGTCGAGATGCTCGACGAAGTTGTAGATCCGGACGATGTTGGCGTGCTCGATCTCGGCGAGGAAGCGCCGTTCGGAGATCGCCGCCTCCATGGCGTCCTGGTCGCCGGTGTCCAGCAGGCCCTTGAGCACCACCCAGCGGTCGGAGACCGCGCGGTCGACGGCGAGATAGACCCACCCCAGGCCGCCGTGCGCCAGACACCCCACGACCTCGTACTGGCCGCGCACGATATCGCCCGGCCGCAGCTTGGGGACGAAGGAGTACGGATGGCCGCAGGAGGTGCAGAAGCCTTCTGTACGCCCCGTCAGCTCACCCCGGGACCGGCCCACCGGCGCACCGCAGTCGGAGCGGGAGCAGAACCGCTTGCGCTCGGGCACCTCCGGATCGGTCATCACCGCCGACCGGGGATCGGGCCGCGGCACCTCGGGTACCGACACCAGCCCCGCGCCCAGCCGGTTGCGGGCGGAGCCCCGGCTGGTGGAGCCGCTGGAGCGGACCGACACCGAACGGGACGGCGTGGTCGGGGTACCCGTACCGGAGAGGGAGCGGGAGAGCCGGCCCGAGACCGAACGCCGGGACGCCGACGACCCGGCCGACCGCGAGGACCTGGCCGACCGGGCGGAGCGCGCCGACCGCCCCGTCGCCGCCGACCGCGACGGACTCCCCGCACCCCGGGCGGAAGCCGCCGACCGGCCCGAGACGCCGCGACCCGCCACCGGCGCGAGACCGCAGGTGTCGCAGTAGAACTCACCGCCGCCGACGTCCTCGTACGTCCCGTCGCAGTCGGGGCGCCCACAGCTCCCCGGCCCGCCGCCCCCGCCGCCGTTACCGCTCACACGCCCCCCTCGCGGTCGCCGGAGCCGGTCCCTCCGGGCTCCGTTTGCGCCAGCGCCTCCGCCGCCGCCCGCTGATACCTCGACACCGCCTGCTCGGCCACCCGCAGATCGCACGGCGCGCTCCACAGCATCCTGCGGGCCGTGTCGTACCGCTCGACCAGCAGCGGGTCCTCGGCCAGCCCGTGCCGGGCCGTCTTCGCCTTGTACGCGTCCAGCCGCCCCCGCAGCTCGGCCCGGACCGCCAGCGGAGCCGTCACCGCCGTCAGCGACTCCCGGGCCCGGATCAACTCCTCCTCCGCCTCCCGCTCCAACGACTCCAGCAGCGGCGAAAGCCGGTGCCACAGGGAGTGCCTGCGGTACTCGGCGGCCGTCACCAGACGCTCCTGGAGCGCCGTCGGCGGGCCGCTGACCGCGGGCACCTCCGTGGCGGCGATCTTCGCCAGCACCTCGCCGCGGGCGGCGCGCGCCTCACTCAGGGTCCGGTCGGCCCGCGACAGCACGTCCCGCAGCCGGACCAGCCGCTCCTCCGAGTCCTGGCGGACCCCGAGCACCGCCTCGATCTCCCGCCGGATGTCCTCCAGGGCCCGGGCCGCCCGGTCGTACCGGTCGGTGTCGGGGCGGCCGCCGCCCGGTGCCGAACTGCGCGCCCCGGGCCGCCAGAACGCCAGCGGATCGGAGATCACCTGTGCCCGCAGCAGGGTCAGCTCGCGGGTGATCGCCTCCAGGTCGTCGCCCGCCGGATGCTCACCGGGCCGTACGCCCGCCGAGTGCGCCAGGGAGCGGGTGCGCCGCAGTTCGGCGGAGAGGAGGTCGATCCGGGCGGGCAGCGCCGACCAGACCGCGTCCGCCGTCACCACCATGTCCAGGGAGGCCGCGTACAGCTCGTTCATCCGCTCGACCAGACCTTCGAGGGAGAACCGCTCCGCGAGCTTCGCCGGGGCGCCCGGGACCAGCGCGTCCGGGGCACCCGCCGCCGGACCCGGAACCGTCACCCCCCGGCCGCGCAGCCGCTCCGTCAGCTCCGTCAGGTCCTCCCGGCTGGCCCACCGCCGCCGCGCCCTGATCTCCCGGATCTCGGTCAGCGCCGCCGAGTACGCCTCGAAGTACCCCCACAGCAGGGCGATCGACCGCTCGGCGGCGGCCCACCGGTCCCGGGTGACCCCGGTCAGCTCGGCCCCTTCGAGGAGTCTGCGGCCCGCGTGGTCCTGGAGGGCGAGCAAGGAGGACTCGACCGCCTCGTGCTCCGCGCCCAGCCGGGCCAGCGCACGGTCGACCTCGTCCCGGTCCATCACCGGCCCGGGCGGACCGCCTCCGGTCCCGGAGAATGATCCGGCGACGCCCATCGATCACCTCTTTCGTCGGTCAGCCGCTGCGGTACAGGGCGGGCGGAACGGACTTCTCGGGCAGATCGGCCTTGAGCCAGTAGTCGTACGAGCGCTGCCACTCTCCGCGCCGGTACTCCTCCAGCACCAGATTGATCCGCCGCACCAGATCGTTGTTGCCGAGCTTGGTCGCCACGCCGTAGTACTCGGTGGTGAAGGGCCCCTTGCCCTTCAGCTCGATCGCGGGGTCCTGGGCCGCCTGGCCCGCGGCGAGCGCGTCATCGGTGAGGACCGCGTCGACCAGCCCCTGCTGGAGCCGGACCAGACAGTCCAGTTGATTGGGTACGGTCAGAATGTCCTCGTCGGCCGGAGTCCCGTCGTTCCGGTCCTGGAAGACCGCGCCGAAGGTGTTCTTCCGCAGCTCGTCATAGGCCGTGGAGCCCTCCGCCGAACAGACCCGCTTGCCTCTGAGCGTGTTGTTCCAGCCGGTGACGGCGGACTGCTGCGGCGCCAGGATCTGCTGCCCGGCCTGGAAGTAGGCGGTGGAGAACGCCACCTGCCGGCTCCGCTCGCAGTTGATGGTCATCGTCCGGACCACGATGTCCACCGTGCCGTTGTCCAGTGCCGGTATCCGCTGGTTGGTGGGGACGGCCCGGAAGACCACGGCGTTCCGGTCGCCGAGGAGATTTCCCGCGATCGCCCGCGCGAGATCGATGTCGAAGCCCTTCAGCGCGCCGGTCACCGGATCGCGATAGCCCCAGCGGTAGCTGTTCTGATCCACCCCGACGACAAGATGGCCGCGCTTCTTGACGGCCTCGATCGTCGGCCCGCTGTCCGCGGACGCGGCCAGCGACGCCTCGGGGGACTCGCAGTCGTCCGCGGTGGCCGGGGCCGCCCGGCTCACCCCGGCGCCCCGCTCCGGGCCCGCGATCGCCGACCCGGCGTCCCGGGAGAGCGGAATCAGTGTCGCGGCGGCCAGGGCGCAGGCGGCGGCCATCGAGGCGACCCCGCCCCAGCCCCGCCGGACGAACCACCGCCGCGCGGACGCCTCCCCGCCGCCCCCGCCCCGCGCGGCCTGTCCGTCCGACATCACGCCCCCTCTCACCGGTACTCCGACAGCCTGCGATTGATCCCGAGCACCGCGCCCAGCGCGCCCAGCACCCCGAGTACCACCGCCCCCAGGGGCAGCGACCCGAGGGCGCTCCGGCCGTTCTCGGCGGCCTCGGTGAACTGCCGCTGCTCATGCGCCAGCGCCCGGTCCAGCTCAACGTCGACCCGGTCGAACTCCCGGCCCGTCGAACCCTCGCCGCCGATCACCAGTCTCCGCGCTTCCTCGTATCTCCCGTCCCGGTCGGCGGCACTGACCGATCGATGCACCTTCTGCCATTCGGCGACGCTCGTGGCCGCCTTCCGCAGCGGCGCCAGACCCCGCTCGTCGCCCCGCGCCAGCCGCTGGGCCCGGCCCAGGGCGTTGACGAGAACCCCCATGTTCTCGTCGTACTCCGTCTCGTACCTGTCGCGCTTCCCGTCGTCCGTGAGCACCGCGCCCCGGGCGACCAGGACGAGATTCTCGTTGGCCCGGGCCTTCAGGGAGCTGATCCGGGCCTCGTTGAGCGCCCGCAGCGACTGCTCGCCACCGGTCCGCGCCTCACCCAGCCGCGCCGCGGCCACCGCGTGCGCGGCGGTCAGCCAGAGCAGCAGCGCCACCGACGCCGCCGTGGCCGCCAGCAGCCCGTGGTTGAAGACCCGGTTCGTCCGCAGGAAGTTGCGCCGCTGGGCCCAGGCCAGCACGCCGATCGCGACCACTCCGGCCAGCAGGGCGAGCACCGGCCAGGCCGTGGCGTCCTCGTCGTCCCGGTCCAGCCGCGCGGTCTCCGCGTCGTACAGCCGCTGCGCGGCGGGCAGCAGCACCTTCGTCATCCGCTCGTTGGCGAACCGCAGATACGCGCCGCCCAGCGGCTTGCCCTGCCGGTTGTAGGCCCGGGCGGTCTCTATGAACCCCGAATAGACCGGCAACTGCTCGTTGAGCGTCCGGATCTGGCGGCCAGACTCGCTGTCGGCCACCGTATGCGTCGCGGCCTTCACCAGCAGCTGGGAGGCGCGCCGGATGTCCTTCTCGTACTGCTCGCGGACCGCGCGCGGCTCCGTCACGGCACCCGCCAGGAACCCGCTGGACGCAGCCGTGTCGGCGGCCGCGAGGGAGCGGTAGACCAGCGCCGCGTCGGCGCTCAGCGGCTGGCTGCGGCCCACCACGTCGTCCGCTGCCGCCGCCCGCTCGGACACCTCGGCGGCCGTCACCGCGCCGAACGCGAGCACCAGGGCCGCCAGCACCGCTCCGATGATCCGCAGCCGGCCCGGTTCGGTCGCCGCCGCCGCGCGCAGCCGCGCCACCGCCTCCCCGACGCTTCCCGGTCCGGATCCAGGTCCGGGCCCCGGCTCCGGCGCGGCACCCGGGCCGCCGAAGGAACCGGGCCCGGGGGATCCGGGCGCGGACACGGGAGCCGACGGGTGCGCTGCGCGCACCTTCGGCGGGTATGTCATCTGACCTCCCCCTCGGTCATCGACGGCGGCCCGGCCTCACCACGGGCCGGGCCGGGCGGACCCCTTGGCGAGAAGTATGGCGTCGAAGACCGTCACGCACAGCAGGCTTGACTGGATCTTGCACCGGAACGCCGGCCACGGGGTGATGAACCCCGCCCCGCCGTACGCCCCCACCCGGCCGTCCAGCGCCGGATGCCGTCAACCGCCCCGCGTTCCCGCCCCGGACCGATCCCCGGGGGTCACCCGGGTCCGTCGGCCGTCGCCTCGCACGGCACGCGCCCCACGCACGGCCGTACGCCCTCTCCTCCCGCGGATCTCGTTCCCCCTGTATACGCTCCCGCGCCGCCCGCGGTTCCAGCCGGGGCCGCCCCTGTGGACAACCTGGCGAAGGCTCGCCACCCACGAGCCCGAATCCGTCCCCGACACCGACCCCGGCCCGGGGCCCGGAAGCCGTCCGGGAAGCCGAACGCCCCCGCCCGGCCCGTGTCGGCGGGCCCGGCGGAGGCGTGCGGTGTCATGACGTACGGGTACCGGCTACATCCCGTAATGCTCCCGGACCCTGGCCCGGGCCTCCGGCGGAGCGCCCACCCGGTCCAGACCGAGCAGGGCCGCCCCCAGGACCGGCGGCGCGGTCAGCCACCGGGGCACCGCCTTCGGTGCCCTCGCCGCCAGCAGGGCGGTGATCCGGGCGTCCAGTTCGGGGTGGCGGGCCGCCAGCACGCTGCCGCCCAGCACCACCGGCACCTCGTCGGCCAGCAGGCCGAGCCGGTCCAGGGTGACCGAGGCCATCGCCACCACCTCCTCGGCCAGCCGGTGGACGAGCGCCGCCGCCACCGGGTCGCCCCCGGCGCTGGTGGCGAAGAGCACCGGGGTCAACTCGTGCACCCGGGCGTAGGGCAGGGTCCGCCGGTGCAGCGCCTCGATCAGCTCGGCCATCGATCCCAGCCCGAAGTGCCCGGGCAGCGTCCGGGCCAGCGCCGACGGCTCGCCCCGTCCGTCCTCGGCGCGCGCGCCGGCCCACAGGGACTCCTCCGCGAGCCCCATTCCGCCGCCCCAGTCGCCGGAGATCTTCCCGATCGCCGGGAAGCGGGCGGTCCGCCCGTCGGGCAGCATCCCGACGCAGTTGATACCCGCGCCGCAGACCACCGCGACACCCCTGGGCTCGTCGACCCCGGCCCGCAGCAGGGCGAAGGTGTCGTTCCGTACCACCGTGGTACGGCCCCAGCCCCGGGCGTGCAGGGCGGCCGTCAGCTCCGCCTCCTCCACCGGCAGATCGGCGTTGGCGAGACAGGCCGAGACCTCGGCCACCTCGTCCACCGGGCGGCCCGCGATCCGGGCCGCCTCCAGGGCCGCCGCGACGGGCCCGGCGAGGGCCTCCACCGCCGCGGCGACCCCGACCTTCGGGGGCTGGAAGCCCACTTTCTCCCGTGCCGAGCCGAGGACCGATCCGTCCGGCCCCACCAACGCGACATCGGTCTTGCTGTTGCCCGCGTCGATCGCGAGGACCGCTGCGGTCACGCCCACGCCAGGTGCTCCCGGTTGTGCGCGATCAGCCGGTCGGTCAACCGCTCCGCCGGGGTGAACTGGCCGATCAGCGGATGGGCCAGCAGCGCCCGGAAGACCCGCTCCCGGCCGCCGCGCAGCGCCGCGTCCAGCGCCAGGTCCTCATAGGCGGTGACATTGGCGATCAGTCCCGCGAACACCGGGTCGACCTTCGGGACCGGCAGCGGGGCCGCGCCCTTGGCGCCCACGGCGGCCTGGACCTCGATCACCGCGTCGTCCGGCAGGAACGGCAGCGTCCCGTTGTTGAAGGTATTGACCACCTGGTACGGGCTGCCCGCCCCGCCCAGCAGCGCCGCCGCCAGATCGACCGCCGCCTCCGAGTAGAACGCCCCGCCCCGCTTGGCCAGCAGCTCCGGCTTGGTGTCCAGCTCGGGGTCCCCGTACATCTTCAGCAGCTGCCGCTCCATCTCGGCGACCTCGGCGGCCCGGGACGGCTTGGTCCGCAGCTCCTCCACGACCTCGTCGTGCTGGTAGAAGTAGCGCAGATAGTACGAGGGCACCACGCCGAGCCGGTCCTGGACGGCCCTCGGCATCCGCAGATCGGCGGCGATGGCGTCACCGTGCCCGGCGAGCAGCTCCGGCAGCCGGTCGGGTCCGTCGGGCCCGCCGATCCTGACGCCGGTCTCCCAGGTCAGATGGTTGAGCCCGATATGGTCCAGATGGACCTCGGACGGTGTCACGTCCAGCAGCCGGGCGAACTTCCGCTGGAACCCGATGGCGACATTGCAGAGCCCGACGGCCTTGTGCCCGGCGGTCAGCAGGGCCCGGGTCACGATGCCCACCGGGTTGGTGAAGTCGATGATCCAGGCGTCCGGGTTGGCCCGCCGGACCCGTTCGGCGATGTCGAGGACGACGGGGACGGTCCGCAGCGCCTTGGCGAGTCCGCCCGCGCCGGTGGTCTCCTGTCCGATACAGCCGCACTCCAGCGGCCAGGTCTCGTCCTGGAGCCTGGCCTCCTGTCCGCCGACCCGCAGTTGGAGCAGGACGGCGTCGGCGCCCTCCACCCCGGCGTCGAGATCGGACGTGGTCACGATCGTGCCGGCGTGCCCCTGCTTGGCGAAGATCCGCCGGGCGAGCCCGCCGACCAGCTCCAGCCGTTCGGGAGCGGGGTCGACCAGGACCAGCTCCGTGATCGGGAGCGTGTCGCGCAGCCGGGCGAACCCGTCGATCAGCTCCGGTGTATAGGTGGATCCTCCACCCACGACTGCCAGTTTCATTCGGTTCCTAGCCCTTCACTCCGGTCAGTGTCACACCTTCGACGAACGCCTTTTGGGCGAAGAAGAAGACGAGGATTACGGGGGCCATGACCAGAACGGTCGCGGCCATGGTCAGATTCCAATCGGTATGGTGCGCGCCCTTGAACGATTCGAGGCCGTAGCTGAGCGTCCAGGCGCCGGGTTCCTCGGAGGCGTAGATCTGCGGGCCGAAGTAGTCGTTCCAGGCGTAGAAGAACTGGAACAGTGCCACGGCCGCGATCCCGGGCTTCGCCATCGGCAGCACGATCCGGATCAGGGTGCGCAGTTCTCCGCAGCCGTCCACCCGGGCGGCGTCCAGGTACTCGTCGGGGACGGTGAGCAGGAACTGGCGGAGCAGGAAGACGGAGAAGGCGTCGGCGAAGGCCATCGGCACGATCAGCGGCCAGAGGCTGCCCGCGAGGTCCAGCTCCTTCGCCCAGAAGAGGTACATCGGTACGACGACGACCTGCGGCGGCAGCATCATCATCGCGATGACCAGCATCATCGCGAGCCGCTGGCCCCGGAACCGGAACTTGGCCAGGGCGTAGGCCACCGGGATCGAGGACACCACGGTGAGTACGGTGCCCAGACCGGCGTAGAGCAGGGTGTTCCGCCACCAGGTGAGAAAGCCGGGAGTGTTGAAGACCTCGGCATAGTTGCCCCACTCCCAGGTCCGGGGGATCAGGTCCCGGGTGAGCGCCTGCTGATCGGACATCAGGGATGTCAGTACGACGAAGACGAAGGGGAGGACGAAGAAGAGGGCGGCGGCCACGGCGAGGGAGTGCACGGCGATCCAGCGCAGTACCGACCGGCGCCGGGCGGCACGGGCGGCGGGCCCCCGGGCGCCGGGGCGGTGCCGTACGGGGGTCGCGGCCGGGGCGGGGGCCGGGTTCGGGGCCGGGTTCCGGTTCGGTTCCTGGTTCGCGGCCATCAGTCACCCACCCGGATCAGACCGCCGCGGCGCCGCATCAGTACCGCGGTGAAGAGCATGGAGAGCGCGAAGAGCACCAGGGCGACGACGGCGGCCGAGCCGTAGTCGAAGCGCTGGAAGCCCAGGTCGTAGACGAGTTGGGGCAGGGTGAGGGTGGACTTCTCGGGGTAGCCGGGCTCGAACTGCTGGCCGCTGCCGCCGATGATCCCCGACGCGACCTTCCCCACCACCAGCGGCTGGGTGTAGTACTGCGTGGTCTGGATCACCCCGGTGACGACGGCGAACAGCACGATCGGGGCGATATTGGGCAGGGTGACGAACCGGAACCGCTGGAAGGCCGAGGCGCCGTCCAGTTCGGCCGCCTCGTACTGCTCCTTCGGCACGTCGAGCAGGGCGGCCGTGAAGATCACCATCAGATCGCCGATCCCCCAGAGCGCCAGCGCCGTCAGCGCCGGTCTCGACCAGTCGGCGTCGGTGAACCAGCCGGGGGCGGGCAGTCCGGCCGACTCCAGGAACGAGTTCACCGGCCCCGTACCGGGGTTCAGCAGAAAGACGAAGGCCAGGGACGCGGCGACCGGCGGGGCGAGATAGGGGAGGTAGAAGAGGGTACGGAAGACGCCGCCGCCGGTTCTGATCCGGATCACGAGCAGCCCGATACCGAGGCCGAACACCACCCGGCAGCCGACCATGACGACGACGAACCAGAGGGTGTTCTCCAGCGCCGGGACGAAGAGCCGGTACTGGGAGAAGACATAGGTCCAGTTCTCCAGACCGTTGAAGACGGGCGGCCGGAAGCCGTCGTACTGCGTGAAGGAGAAGTAGACGGTGGCGATCAGCGGATAGGCGAAGAAGACCCCGAAGCCGATCAGCCAGGGCGACAGGAACGCGAGGGTACGGAGCGCCGAGCGGCGGCGCTTCGAACGCAGGGTGTGGGTACGCATCCGGTACGGTTCCGCCCGCTACTTCTGCTTCTCGATATCGATATCGATCTGCCGGGCGGCGGCCTTCAGACCGGCCCGGAGATCCTTCACCTTCCCGGCCTCGTACCGATAGCCGAGGTCCTGGAGGGTGACCTGATAGGCGCCGCCGTCGACCTGGGCGGGGGTGGTGGACGACTTCGGGTGCCGGGCGATGTCGATGAACGTCCGGAACGCCGGGTCGTACCTCAGGCCGGGCGAATCCAGGGCCGCGACGGTGGAGGGGATATTGCGGATGCCGTTGGCGAAGGCGACCACCGCTTCGGTGTCCGTGGTCATGTACTTCACCAGCTCCCAGGCCGCGTTCTGCTTCTTGCTGGTGGCGGCGATGCCCATGATCGTGCCGGAGAGATAGCCCATGCCGTAGTCGGCGGCGAGTCCGTCGGCGACCGGCAGCGGAGCCGTACCGATCTCGAAGCCGACCCCGGCGTCCTTCGCCATGCCGAGCCGCCATTCGCCGTCGAGCTGCATGGCGACCTGGCCGGTGTGGAAGGGGTGTTCGGCGCCCCATTCGTCGCCGAAGGTGTTGCGGAACTTCTCCAGTTTGGTGAAGCCGCCGAGCTTGTCGACCAGGTTCTTCTGGAAGGACATCATCTCCGCGAAGGCCGGATCGTCGGCGACCTTCGACTTGCCGTCGGTGTCGAAGTAGGTGGGCGACCACTGGGACGCGTAGTGGGACGTGGTGGTCTCGTAGCCGTGGTAGTTCGGCATGAAGCCGAGCTGCTGGTAGCCGTCGCCACGCGGCCGGGTGAGCTTCAGCGCCACCTTCTCGAACTCGCTCCAGGTCTTCGGGGGCGCGGTGATCCCGGCCTGCCGGAACGCGTCCTTGTTGTAGTAGAGGCCGTAGGCGTCGTGCAGCAGCGGCAGGGAGCACTGATTGCCGTCGAACCGGGTGTACTCCAGCAGCGGCTTGTGGAACACCTTGGTGGCGTCGATCTTCGACTTGTCCAGGAAGGGTTGGAGATTCACCAGGGCGCCGGTGTCGCAGAACTTCCCGACGCTGTCGGTGGTGAAGGAGGCGATCACATCCGGTGCCTTGGAGCCGCCCGCGCGCAGCGCCTGCTGGATCTTGGGGTCGGTCATGTTCCTCACGGTCTTCACCGTGATGTTGGGGTGGGCGGCCTCGAAGCGGCGGACGTTCTCCTCGATCGCCGCGACCTCGGCCTCCGCCGACCAGCCGTGCCAGAGGGTGAGGGTCGTTTTGGCCCGGGGGTCGTCGTCGGCGGCCGTCTCGTTCGATCCGGTACAGGCCCCCGCGAGCAGGGCGACGGCCGCCGTCAGGGCGAGGGCGCCGGTGGTCCGGCGGCCGCGGACGGCGGTACGGACCCGGGCGCGGTCGGCGCCGCGGGGCCGGGGGCTCTCCGTGCGTATGGACATGATTTCTCCTTGGGGCGGTTCGGCCGGATCAAGGGATGGGGGATGTCCGTGCGAGGGATGAGGGGGGTGAGGGCCGGGGGACGAGGGGGACGGAGGTGGTCGGGGTCGGGGTCGGGGTTCAGCGGGCCGAGGTGTCGAAGACCTCGTCGCGGGTGGTCGCCAGGGCGCTCTCCAGCGCCCCGCGCAGTACCGGGTGTTCCCGTACGGCGGAGAGCAGCAGCCGGGGCCGGGGCGCGGCCAGTTCGGTCAGCTCCGCCTGGACCCGGGCGAGCAGCGGCTCCCCGCCCGCGGTGATCGCCTCCCCGGCGAGCACCACCAGCTCCGGGTCGAGGACCGCGACGACGGAGGCCAGTCCGGTCGCCAGCGCCGTGGCGTACGAATCCAGCAGGGCGCGGCAGGGCCCGTCGGCGGCCTCGGCCGCCCGGGCGACCAGTGCCGGGGCGACCTCGGTGTAATGGCCGCCGCCGATGTTCCCGACGCCCAGTTCACGGGCGAGCCGGGGTAGCACCTGGGCCCCGGCCAGTTCCTGGAAGCCGCCGCCGTTGGCCCGGGCGACCCGGCGGACCAGCGGGGTGCCGGGTACGGGGAGGAAGCCGACCTCGCCCGCGCCGCCGGTGAAGCCCCGGTGCAGCCGTCCGCCGATCACCACGGCGGCGCCCAGGCCCTCCTCGTTCCAGAGCAGGACGAAGTCGTCGTGGCCGCGGGCCGCGCCGAGCCGCTGTTCGGCCACGGCGACGAGATTGACGTCGTTCTCGTAGGCGAAGGGCATCGGCAGGGCGGCGGCGAGATCGTCCAGCAGGGTGGGGGAGTGCCAGCCGGGCAGATGGGAGGCGTACCGCAGCCGTCCGGTGTTGGGGTCGAAGGCGCCGGGGGTGCCGATGACCAGCCGGTGGATCCGGTCCAGGGCCACTCCGGCGGCCTCGGCCGCGCCGCCGACGGCCTCGGTGACCTGGCCGACCGCGTCCGCCGCCCGGCGGCGGGGGGTGGGCAGCTGGTACTCGCCGACGATCGTGCCGGTGATGTCGGCGACGGCGGCCCGGATCCGCTGCGGGGAGACGTCGAGCCCGGCGGCGTAGGCGGCCCCGGCGTTGATCGCGTAGAGCTGGGCGCCGGGTCCCGGGCTGCCCTCCGTCGTGCCTGTGGCGATCACGAGCCCGGCGGCTTCGAGCCGTACCAGCAGTTGGGAGGCGGTCGGCTTGGAGAGGCCGGTCAGTTTGCCGATCCTGGTCCGGGAGAGGGGGCCGTGTTCGAGCAGCAGTCCGAGCGCCGTGCGGTCGTTCATGGCCCGCAGCACACGCGGGGTTCCGGGGACCAGTCCGGCCACGGCGGCACACCTGCCCTTCGGCTGCGGCCCGCCGGTGACCGGCGGACGGGCGTAGGTTGTTAGGAAAGTTTCCTAACCGATCCAGGTGAAAGTAAGCCGGGGGCGAGGGGAGCGTCAATGGCCGGGCCCGTAACGGCAGGCGAGACATCCCCTATGCAGGGTTATGTCATACGGATCGTCATCCGCTCGCGGCCCCGGGCCGGGCAGATCGCGGTCCGGCGGTCGGTCGGCCCGGCAGCCCGGCGGTCGGTCGGCCCGGCCGGCCGGGACCGGCCTGGAGCGGACAGACCGGGAGCGGCCGGGCCGGAAAGCCCGGTGGGGGCGGGCCCCGGGGGGGGGGGCGGCCCCCCCCCGGCCCGGGGGGGCCCGGGGGGACGGCGGGA
>NZ_JBEYIS010000004.1:118737-206048 GCF_040635975.1 Streptomyces sp. NPDC006798 | reverse complement strand
CGGGCGGCGCCGGGGCGCGGCGGCCCCGCCCCGCGGCGGGGCGGCGCCCCCGCCCGGGGGGGGGCCCCCCCCCCGGGCCCCCCCCCCCCCCCCCCCCCCGGGCCGCGGGATCCCGCGGGATCACTTCTGCAGATTCGGCGGCGCGGGCGGTATCGGAGCCGTCGCCAGCGACTGCGGGGACGTCGGGCTGGCCAGCGCCGACGGGGCCGCCATCGACGCCGACGGGTCGGCCGCCGCCCCGTCCGCCTCCGGTACGGGCAGCCCGCCGACGATCCGGATGCCCTCGGCGTCGAACGCCCGCTTGATCCGCCACCGCAGCTCGCGTTCGACGGAGAGCGCCTTGCCCGGCATGGTCTTGCCCGCGACCCGGATCGTCATCTGGTCCAGCAGGACCTCGGTCAGGCCGAGGGTCTCCACCGGGCCCCACAGCTGTTCGTTCCACGGCTCGGACTTCGCCAGCTCGGCCGCCACGCCGCCGATCACCGAGCGCACCTTGTCCAGGTCCTCGGTCGGCCGGACCGTGACGTCGACGGTGGCCGTCGCCCAGCCCTGGCTGAGGTTGCCGATCCGCTTGATCTCGCCGTTCCGTACGTACCAGATCTCGCCGTCGTCGCCGCGGAGCTTGGTCACCCGCAGCCCTACCTCGACCACCTCGCCGGTGGCGACGCCCGCGTCGACGGAGTCCCCGACCCCGTACTGATCCTCCATGATCATGAAGACGCCGGAGAGGAAGTCGGTGACCAGATTGCGGGCGCCGAAGCCGATCGCCACACCCGCGACACCGGCGGAGGCCAGCAGCGGCGCCAGATTGATCTTGAAGGCGCCGAGGATCATCAGCCCGGCCGTGCCCAGGATCAGGAACGACGCGATCGACCGCAGGACCGAGCCGATGGCCTCGGAGCGCTGCCGCCGCCGCTCCGCGTTGACCAGCAGCCCGCCGAGGGCCGTCCCCTCCACCGCCTGCGCGGACCGGTTCATCCGGTCTATCAGCTTGGTCAGCGCCCGGCGCACCAGCATCCGCAGAACCAGGGCCACCACCAGGATCAGCAGGATCCGCAGTCCGGTGTTGAGCCAGGAGGACCAGTTCTCCTCCACCCAGCCCGCCGCGTTCCCGGCGCGCTCGGCGGCCTCGTCGAGGGTGACGGGGGCGGCGGGGGAGTCGGTGGGCGGCCCGGACGGGGACGGCGTCCCGGCCGCCCCGGGGGCGGTGGCGAGGACGATCGACGACCAGAAGCCGGTCACGGGGAAAACCTCCAGGCAGGGCGTGCGGCGGACCAACCACACTAACGGCGGCATCGCGGCCGGTCCCTCGTTCCGGGTGCCAGAGAGACCAGACTCACCCGGGGGACGCCGGGGCGCGCGGGGTCGGCGGGGTCGGCGGGGACGGGAACAGCCGTTCGTTCTCGGTGTGGGGACGGTGGTGTGGTTGAAAACACTTCGAGCCCGTTACCGCCACGTGGTGGCGTTCCGGCCCGCCCTGAGGAGAGACTGACAGCAGATCGTCCCGGCGCGAGCCACGCGTCGCCGGCGTACAAGGAGGCATCAACCGTGCCGCATGTCCTGGTCCTCAACGCGTCGTACGAGCCGCTCGGCGTCGTACCGCTCCGCCGCGCGCTCGTCCTCGTCCTGGAGAACAAGGCCCTCTGCCTTGAGGAGTCCGGCGCCTTCCTGCACAGCGCGACCCGGGTGGTCGCAGCGCCCAGTGTCGTCCGCCTGAAGCGGTTCGTACGGGTCCCCTACCGGGGGCCCGTTCCTCTGACCCGCAAAGCTCTGTTCGCCCGCGACGGCGGACGCTGTATGTACTGCGGTGGCGTCGCAACCAGCGTCGACCACGTCATCCCGCGCAGCCGCGGCGGACAGCACGTCTGGGACAACGTCGTCGCCGCGTGCCGCCGCTGCAACCACGTCAAGGCCGACCGGCATCTGCGCGAACTGGGCTGGCGGCTGAGGCATCAACCGGCCCCGCCGAGCGGTCTCGCCTGGCGGATCATCGGTACGGGACACCGGGACCCCCGGTGGCTGCCGTATCTGCAACCGTACGGCGCCGAAGACGCGATGGCCCGGATCGACGGCGTTTCCGCCTGAGAGCCGAGCCATTTTTCGTTCCCGGACGCGGGGCTCCCGGGCCCGGCCCGAGAACGCGCGGCGCGCCCCGGGTGCCTCCGGCATGCGTCCGTACGGGCTGCCGCCGACGACGCCCGACCGGCCCGACCGCCCCCGGCTCCGACCGCCCCCCGCCATGCCCCGGCCACGCACCGCCCGGCCCGGCCCGGCCGCGTCCCGGTCACCTCCGGCGCCCCCGGCCCTCCTGACCGACCCCGGCCCGCGCCCCGGTTATCTCCGGCTCCGGCCGTCCCGGCCCTTCGCGCCCTTCGCGCCTTTTGCTCCTTCTTCCTCGGGCCTTCCGTCCGGCTTCTTCGGCGGCTCCATCACCCCGTACGCCTCCACCGTGAACAGGGAGTAGCCGAACCGGGTGGCCCGCCGGTCCCCCTGGATCCGCAGGAAACGGGTGCCGGGCGCGTCCAGCCGGACCGTCTCCGTACCGCCCCGCCCGTCGCCGACCGTCGCCGCCGTCCGCCACGTACGCCCGTCCCCGGAGACCTGGACCCGGTATCCGGCGGCGTACGCGTCCTGCCAGCGCAGCACCAGCTTGCCCAGCCGGACCGGCTCCGGCAGCTCCGCCTGCCACCACGCGCCGTCCTCGTACACCGACGACCAGCGGCTCCCGGCGTCCCCGTCGACCGCGGCCGAGGCCGGGAAATCGGCGGTCTCGTCGCCCGACGACGACGCCGTCACCCCGCCGCCGCGCAGCAGGTCAGGACCGCCGGTCCGCGGGAAGGCCCGGACCGTGACCGTCCGCTCGGCCCCGGCGAAGGAGAGCGCGACCGGGTACGACCCCACGGGTGTACCCGCCGGTACGGTCACCCGGACCGGGACCGTCACCGGACGGCCGCGCTCCACCGTGACCCGCTTCGGGACCTCGACCCGCACCCCGGACGGTGCCTTCGCCGTCAGCGGGCCGGTGACGGCCGAGGGCCGCTTCGGCGTCAGCCGCAGCCCCACCGTCACGGCCGCGCCCCCGATCTCGGCGTCCGTCTCCGGGCGCTCCGGCGCCATAGCGACCGAGGGCTCGTCCGCGTACCAGGGCACGATCGACCGGACGGCCGCGCCGCCCGCCGCCCCGGTCACCCGGAGCGCGTCCGCCCGCAGCCCGCCCGCGGCGGCCTGGGTCCAGCCGTCCGGGGAGAGCGCGGCGACCGTACGCCACCCCTCACCCGGCACCCGGGCCTCCAGCCGGCCCGGATCCGAGCCCGGCGCGCCGGGCGCCGCCATCACCGTGACCGACGCCAGCGCCCGCGCGTCCGCCAGCCGGACCGTGCCGTCGTCGTCCGGGCGGGGCGCGCCCGCCGCCCCCGTCCACACCGCCGCCTCGGCGGCGGCCCGGTCCAGGAACGGCCCCAGCACACCCCGGCCGACCACGGCCCGGTCCGCGTCCGCCCGCCCGGCGCGCAGCGGCTCCAGCGCCAGCGACGCCCCCCAGGCCGCCGGAGCGTCGCCCCTGGCCTGCGCCTGGAGCAGATCGACCGCCAGCTCACCGGCGCGGCCGTACCGGGCCAGCTCGTCCAGCCACGGCCGTATCTCGTCGTCCAGCCGCCCCGCGTCGACCCCGGCCAGCTGTCCCGGCGCCCGGCGCATCGCCGAGAACCGGTCCCGCAGCGCCTCGGCCGCCCGGGCCCGGTCCGCCGGGTCCGTACCCGTCGCCCTGGTCCGCCGGAACGCGTCCAGCTCGGGCCGCAGATAGCCCGACTCGGCCTCGGCCAGTACCGACGACGTCTGGTTGCCGGCCAGCACTCCGAGCGCCGCCCGGGCCGCCGGATCACCGGCCGCCAAATCGTCCAGCGCCGCCGACCACGACTCCCCGGGCCGGTAGCCGCGCGGATTCCAGGCGTAGTCGGCCGCCGTGAAGAGAGGGATCCGGGACGCCGCCGCCTGCTCCATGGCATTCGCCAGCAGCGCCGCCGAACCGGCCGCGACCGCCGGATCCCGGCCCGTGTAGGGGCCGAGGAAGAGCCGGTTCTGCGCGTAGTCGTTGACGGGATAGTTGTCCATGGTGACCAGCGGATGGCCGAACGCCTCCCGGGCGCCCGCGACCTGACGGCCCGTAATGGTCTTCGGTACGACGCCGACCCCGGTCCAGGCCACCTCGACCCGCCCGTCCAGCTCCGCCGCCAGCGCCCGCCGGTACTCCGTCTCACCGCCCTGGTAGAACTCCGTCGGCAGTACCGACAGCGGCGCCGACCCCGGATACCGCTCCGCCAGATGCCGGGCCACCGCGTCCGCCACCCGGGCCTGGGCGCGGGCCGCCGCCTCCGGACCCCGGCCGAAGGCGCGGGCGTCCGCGCCGCAGTGCCACTCCGTATAACTGACGTCCTGGAACTGGAGCTGGAAGGCCCGGAACCCCAGCGCCCACATCCCGTCGATCTTGCGGATCAGCGCCCGGAGATCCGCGTCTCCGGAGAGGCACATCTCCTGACCGGGCGCCACCGCCCAGGCCGGGGTGACGTGGTTGCGCGCCGCCCGCTCCGCCAGCGCCCGGAACTCCGCCCGTAGCTCCGCCGGATACGCGTCCCGCCACCGGGCCTGCCGGAAGGGGTCGTCCCCGGGGGCGTACAGATAGCGGTTCTGCTTGGTACGCCCCATGAAGTCGAGCTGCGCCAGCCGCTGGGCACGGCTCCACGGGCGCCCGTAGAAACCCTCCGTCGTCCCGCGCACCGCCGTACCCGGCCAGTCCCGGACGGCGACCCCGGGGACCGTGCCCCGGGCCGGGCCGCCCGCGATCAGTCCGCGGAGCGTCTGGACGCCGTGGAACAGTCCGTCGGGGCCCGTGCCGTCCAGGGCGACCGTGCCCCGGCCGCCCACCGCGCCCGCGGCGAGCCGGTAGCCGCCGGACGGCAGATCGCCCGGCGCGGCGACCTCGAACGCGCGCAGCGCCGTATCGGCGCCGGGCCCGCCCAGGTACAGCACGGGGCCGCGGCCCGGCAGCTCGGTGTAGAGCGTGTCCACCCCGGCGTCCCGCAGCACCCGGTGGGCCGCCTCCACGGCGTACGGATCGGCGTCCGGGGCGGCGACGACGGTGACCTCGTCGCCCAGCGGCACCGCGGCGCCCAGCGGCTTCGCCGACTGCGGGCGCGGCCAGACCGGCGGTACGGACGCGGTACGAGGGGGGCGCGGGTCGGTGGCCGGGGTCCGGGGATCGGCGGGGGTACGCGGCCCCGCGCCCGGCCCGCCCGGGGCGGCGACGGCGCCCTGCGCGCCGCCGAGCAGCCCGCCCATCACCGCGACGGCGACCGCCGCGGCCGTACCCGTCCCGGTACGCCTCCCGCGCGCGAACCGCACGTCGACTCCCTTCCGTACCCCACCGCTCCGGCGCCGTCGCGCCGACGGCACCGGCACCCTCCCGGGGCCGTGCCCCGAGGTCTCCGAACGGTAACGAGCCCATCACCCGTCACCCGGGAGTGTCAATGCGCCCGGGGGATCCGCGGCATATGCGCGGAGGGTTCGCGTGCGGAGCGGGCGGATCCGGGACGAGGTCCGAGATCGTACGGATGGGCGCGCCGTCACCGGGTAGGCGCGAGCCGAACCGCACGCCCCGTACGAGGAGTGACGAGATGACCGCGTCCGCCGCCCAGCTGCTGCTCTCCGCGCTCACCGACCTGTCGGTGCCGCCCCGGGACGACGCGGACGGCACCGCCGGTCCGGTCGGCCCCGTCCCCGGGGAGGACACGGCCCCCGGGCCGCTGACCAGTGAGCCGCCGCTGTTCTCCGCCGCGCCGCTGACGAGCGAGCCGCCACTGGTCGAACTGCCGCCGCTGACCAGCGAGCCGACCACCCTCGGAGCCGCCGGGGGCGGCCCCTCGACCGGTGGCTGAGGCCCGTACGGCACCCCCGGGCGCGCGGCCCCGACGGGGGTTCGCTACTTTGGGGACCGTGGACAAGAAGAACGCTCTGCGCACCGGCACCGTCGTGACCGGTACGACGCTGATGATGCTGCTCCTGTCGTCGCCCGCGCTGGCGCTGACCCGCGACGACGGCGACGACCCGGGCCCCGGGCTGAGCGTCGCCGAGACGCTGGGGCTGTTCGTGGTCGCCCCGGTGGCGATCTTCGCCCTGATCACGGTTCTGGTGATGGTCTTCGACAAGTCGGAGAAGCAGCAGCAGAGCTGAGCCGTGCGCCGGGGCCCTCGGGCCCGGCACTGTGTTTGTAGCCGTTCTCGCCGAAGCGGCCCGCCGGTCCCCCCGTCGGGCCGCTTCGCCGTTCCCGCGTGACGCCGGGCCCGGGGTTCGGCCGCGTCTGCCGGGTCGCTCTCGTCGTCGGGCCGCCCGCCGTAGGTGGTCGCTCGCGCGGTTCCGCCCCCTGGGGGACCCCCAGCGCCGCTGGAGGCCATGTGCCGCTGGTCTCGGATGACCGAGTGCCCTTCGACGCGGGTGAAGCCGAGGCAACCAGGGGCGCGGGGAACTGCGCGAGCGGCCACCTACGGCGTGGCGGCGGGACTCTGCGTGTCCCCGTACGGCGGGATGCCGTTGCCCGAGGGGCGGCACCATCTGCCGAACAAACACGGTTCCGGGCTTTCCACCGTAGGTGGCTGGTCGCGCAGTTCCGCCCCCTATGCCTTCGGCAATGGGGGGACCCCCAGCGCCCCTAGGCGCCTTGGGCCAGGCGCCAGGGGAAGGGGCGCGGCCCCCCGGGCACCCCGGGGCGTGGGGTCAGTGCGCCGCGAGGAGTTTGCGGAGGAGGGGGGCCAACCGCGCCGCCTCCGCCGCGTCGAGCGCCTGGTCGAAGATCTCGTGCTGGGCCGCCAGGCCCGCCGTGACCGCCTGGTCGACGAGTTCGAGGCCGGACCCGGTGAGGGTCACCCGCAGCGCGCGGCGGTCGTGCGGATCGGGGCTGCGGGCCAGTAGTTCCGCTTTCTCCAGCTTGTCGAGGCGGCCCGTCATCCCGCCCGATGTGAGCATCAGCGTCGCCGACAGCTCCCGGGGGGAGAGCGTGTACGGCGGCCCCGAACGGCGCAGGGTCGCCAGGACGTCGAACTCGCCCCGGCTGATCCCGAAGCGCGCGTACTCCCGTTCCGTCCGTTCTCCCATCGCCTGGGCGATGCGGTAGATCCGCCCGTACGCGGCCATCGGGACGGTATCCAGATCGGGGCGGCAGACGGCCCACTGGTCGACGATCGCGTCCACCGCGTCGAGGGGTGGCTGCGCGGGGGAGTCGGCGGGGCCGGGGACACCGGCGGCACGGGAGGTCATGGCGGAATTATCGGCCGACGGCGAGTCTTTCTCAAGCGTAAGTGAATGAGCAGCAAGCATCTTGCAGAAAAGTAGCTTAGAGATAAGCTGCTTTCCGTTGAGCGACTTACTCCGTCGTCGCCCGCCCGAAAGGCCCCGCCATGCGCCGCGCCGCCGTCATCGCCGTGACCGCCCTCGCCCCGATCTCCTGGGGCTCCACCTATGCCGTCACGACCGAGTTCCTGCCGCCGGACCGGCCGCTCTTCACGGCCGTGCTGCGGGCCCTGCCCGCCGGATTGCTGATCATGGCCCTGACCCGGGTACGACCACGGGGGACCTGGTGGGGGAAGGCCGCGGCACTGGGCGCGCTGAACATCGGGGCCTTCTTCCCGCTGCTCTTCCTCGCCGCCTACCGGCTGCCGGGCGGCGTCGCGGCCGTCACCGGCTCGGTCGGACCGCTTCTCGTGATCGGACTCGCGGCGCTGCTGCTGGGGGAGCGGGCGTCGACCCGGGCGACCCTCGCCGCGATCGCCGCGTCGTTCGGCGTGAGCATGGTGGTGCTCCAGGCGGGCGCGGCCCTGGACACCGTCGGTGTGATCGCCGGACTGGCCTCGTCGGCGTCGATGTCCGCGGGAACCGTGCTCACCAAGCGCTGGGGCCGTCCCGAGGGGGTGGGACCGCTGGTGATGACGGGCTGGCAGCTCACCGCGGGCGGTCTGCTGATCGCTCCGATCGCCCTCGCGGTGGAGGGCGCGCCGCCCGCCCTGAACGGTACGAACGTCGCCGGGTACCTCTATCTCGCCCTGGTCAACACCGCCGTGGCGTACTGGCTCTGGTTCCGGGGCATCGAGCGGCTGACGGCGACCTCGGCGACCCTGCTGGGCCCGCTGTCGCCGATCACGGCGGCCGTGGTGGGCTGGGCGGCGCTCGGCCAGGCGCTGACGCCCGTACAACTGCTGGGGATGGCCGTGGCGTTCGGCGCGACCCTGGTCGGCCAGTGGCAGCCCGCCCCGCGCCCGGCCGCGAAGACTTCGGTCCCGCTGCCGGTCCCGGAGCCGCCCGCCGCCGGAGCGCCGGCGGCCGTGAGGAGCGCCGCCGGGCCCGGAGGCGTACGGCCGGAGCTTCAGGACGCGGGCGCGGGCGAGTCCGCCGCCAGGGCCAGGCCCCGGAGATAGCGCATCAGGGTCATCAGCACATCGCGGCTGGAGCGCCGGAGCCGGGCGTCGCACTCCACGATCGGTACGTGCGGCGGCAGGTCGAGGGCCGATCTGATCTCCTCGACCGGGTGGACCGGGGCGTTCGGGAAGGCGTTGACGGCCACCACGAACGGCACCCGGCGCTCCTCCAGCCGGCCGATGACGTCGAAGCTGACCTCCAGCCGCCGGGTGTCGACCAGGACCACCGCGCCCAGCGCCCCTTCGAACAGCCCCCGCCACAGGAACCAGAAGCGTTCCTGGCCGGGGGTGCCGAAGAGATAGAGCACCAGCTCCTCGTTGATGCTGATCCGGCCGAAGTCCATGGCGACCGTGGTGGAGGTCTTGCGCTCCACCCCCGCGACGTCGTCCACACCGACGCCCGCCTGGGTCATGGTCTCCTCGGTGGTCAGCGGCCGGATCTCGCTCACCGCCCCGACCAGGGTCGTCTTGCCGACCCCGAAGCCGCCCACGATGACGATCTTCACGGCGGCGGTCGCGGTGTCCGGCAGTACGTCCTCGGCGCGCGGCCCGCTGGGCCGCTCCACCGCCGTGCCCGTACCGCCGCTGCCGCCCGGAGCGGCCGTACCGCCCGCTCCGCCGCTGCCGGGCTCAGAGCTTCTGTAGTCCATCGATCACTGCCTCAATCAGAGCTCGGTCGGGGAGGGGCGCGCGCCGGACCGGTGCCCGTGCCGCCACGTGCTCGTCGACGAGGAGATCGCCGAGCAGTACGGTCACCACGCTCACCGGAAGCCCCAGATAGGCGGAGATCTCGGCCACCGACAGCGGCGCGGCGCAGAGCCGGACGATGGCGGCGTGTTCCGGCTGCATCCCGTGCCGGGGGCCCGCCGCGGCCACGATCAGGGTGACCAGATCGAGGGTGGCCGGGACCTGCGAGCCGCTCCGCCCGCCGGTGATGACGTAGAGGCGTTCCGGATTGGCGCCCTCCCAGTCTCCCGGTTGATTCACGCGGACTGCCGATCCTGACGCGGCGGGGCGCTGAGGTGCTCGCCGATCCGGAGTACGAGATCGCGCATCCGCTGGCCCATCAGCCCGGCGTCGACGCCCTCGTCGGCGAGTACGGCCAGGAAGGCGCCCGCGCCCGCGGCCATCAGATAGAAGAATCCGCCGTCCATCTCGATCACCACGAGCCGCATCCGGCCGTCACTGCCGGGGAGTTCGGAGGCGACGGCACCGGCCAGGCTCTGCAGTCCGGCGCAGGCGGCGGCCAGCCGGTCGGCGGTCTCGTCGTCGGCGCCGTGCTGGGCGATCCGCAGCCCGTCGGCGGAGAGCACGACGACATTTCTGGTCTGCGGTACGCCTTCGGCCAGGTCTTTGAGCATCCAGTCCATGTTGGTCCGGTACTGCTGCTGCATCATGGCTGCGTACTCCCCTTGTTCGGCTGAGGGTCTTCACCGGCGAGGCCGCTGTGGAACGCCGCGAGCCACATCCCGGGCTGGACGGGGGGCGTGTCCTTCGGCTGGTCGGGCCGGGGTGCCGCCGCGACAGGGGCGGCGGTGAGGTCCGGGGCGGGTGCCTTGCGGCGCCGCTGGGGCAGTCCGCCCGGGGTCCGCTCGGTGACGAGCGGCACTTCGTCGTCGGGTCCCGCTCCGGTGGTCGCCGGGACGGCCGCACCGGCCCCGGGCGGCGCCGGTGGTACGGACGGCGCGGCGGACGGCCCGGTGGCCTTCCGGGCGCCGTTGGCGGCGCCGGCCCGGCTCGCGGCGATGGCCGCCGGGTTGGGCCGGGGCCCGGACGCGGTGCCGATGCCGTGGGCCAGGCCGGTCGCCTTGGCGGCGGTGGTGATCAGCTTCTTCGGTACGACGATCACGGCGCGCACCCCGCCGTACGCCGAGGACCGCAGCGACACCTGGAAGCCGTACGAGCGGGAGAGCCTGCCGACGACCGCGAGGCCGAGCCGCGGGGTCTCGCCGAGGTCGTTGAGGTCGATGCCCTCCTGCGCCTGGCGGAGCATCCGCTCGGCGCGCAGCCGGGCCTCCTCGCTCATCGCGACACCGCCGTCCTCGATCTCGACGGCGATGCCCGAGTTGACGTCGACGGCGGTGAGGTGGACCCGGGTCTGCGGGGGCGAGTAGCGGGTGGCGTTGTCGAGGAGTTCGGCGATGGCGTGGATCAGGGGCTCGACGGCGGGGCCGACGACGGCGACCTCGGAGACCGAGTGCAGCTCGACCCGCTGGTAGTCCAGGATCCGGGACATCGCGCCGCGCAGCACGCTGTACAGCGGTACGGCCCGGCTCCACTGGCGGCCCGGCCGGGCGCCGCCGAGTACGGCGATGGAGTCGGCGAGCCGGCCGACCAGCGCGGTGGCGTGGTCGATCCGGAGCAGATCGCCGAAGACGGCGGGGTTGTTGCCGTGCCGGTCCTCCATCTCGCGCAGCTCCAGGGCCTGCTGGTGGATGATCGCCTGGACCCGGCGGGCGATGTTGACGAAGGCCCGCTGGGCCGATTCGCGCAGGTCCTCCTCGGTGCTGAGGGCGTCGAGGGAGGCGGCGAGCACGGCCCGGTGCGCGGGCGGCAGATCGACCGTGGTGAGCATGTCCTCGGGGTACTCGCCCCGCTGGACCCGGGCGAGCATCGTGGGCAGCAGTTCGGTCGTGAGCCGCTTGGACGCCTCGTGGTCGCGGGCGATCTCGGCCTCCCGCTCGGCGAGCCGGGCGGCGAGCGCGTCGGCCCGGCGCCCCTGCCGTACGGCCGCCAGGGCGGCGATCGCGACGGCGCCGACGGCGACGGCGCCGATCCAGACCGCGGCGCCGCGGGCCGGACCGGAGACCAGTGCCGCCGCCGCTGCCGCGGCGGCCGCGGTGGCGACGACGGGCACGAGCCAGAGCCAGGAGGCCGGTGCGGTCGAGCTCCGCGGACCTCCGGTCGACGTTTTCTGTCGGGCCATCAGCACCCTCAAACCATCGGAACGGGAATGATCATAAGACGACGGTCCGGAAGCATATCCCCGTCCGCTTACGGTTCGTGACGCTCGGTCAATGATTGGCGCGATGTGGACGATGGCCGTTGGCCGAGACGCTGGTGCCGTGCGGAGTGGACATGCGAGCGACTAATTCCGGCCAAGTCGATCCGCGGGGAGCCGAGTTGGGCCGTCCACCGGTCCAGGTGGTGCGGCGAAGAGTTCGACGGCCCGAAGCGGAACCCGCGGCGGATCTCATTCCGGCGGTGCTGACCTGGAGTTCGACCGCTGTTCCCGGGCGTTCATGGACGCGGGTGCGGGTGTGGAGTGCGGGTTCGAGGGCTCGAAGCGGTGTTTCGTACGGCTCGGAGGGGGAGGTGCGCCTCCGGGGGCGTACGCCCGCGCGGAATCCCCGTCCGCCGGACACGCCCCTGCCCGGCGGCGGCCGGACGGCGGACCTCCGGGGCCGGGAAAGATCATCGGGGTGATCGGCGCAAGACGGGTACCGGCCAAGGCGCGACCCCGCTTCCGGCCGGGATCCGAGGGCGGTTCCGGACATGATCCACAGGGTTCAGGCCGACCGGCGGCGTCCTTCGCCATGCCGCCGTCATATCCCGCTGTCCCAGGCTGTTACTGCTGGTCACGACGGCGGGTCCGGTACGGACCCCCGTACCGGACCCACCTGCCGGCGATCACGGACCCGGCGGCCGGCCGTCGTCACGGATGCCGCCGACCGCCGTCACCGAGGCATTCGCCGGGCCGCCGTCACCGGCCGGTCCGCCGCCCGCCCACCGTCCGCGCGGACCGCCCGCCCACCGCCGACACGGACCGGCGGCCGGAGCCCCCAACGGGCTCCGGCCGCCGGGACGGCTCGGCTCAGTCGCGCGAGGCCGCCGCCTCGTCCGCCGCCCGCGCCCGCAGGGCCCGCTCGACCCCGGCCCGGGACTCCGAGATCAGCCGCCGCAGCGCCGCGTTCGGCTCCGCCTCGGCCAGCCAGGCGTCCGTCGCCGCCAGCGTCTCCCGCGACACCTGGAGGGACGGGTAGAGCCCGACCGCGACCTGCTGCGCCATCTCGTGGCTCCGGGACTCCCAGACGCCCTTGACCGAGGCGAAGAACTTCGCCGTGTACGGCGCCAGCAGCTCACGCTGATCGGTCTGGACGAAGCCGCCGATCACCGCCTCCTGCATCGCGTTGGGCAGATCGTCCCGCTCGACCACCGACGCCCACGCCTCGGCCTTGGCCTCGGCGGTCGGCCGGGCCGCCCGCGCGGTGGCGGCGTGCCGCTCGCCCGCGGCCGTACGGTCGCGCTCGTACTCCGCCGCGATCCCGGCCTCGTCGACCCGGCCGGTGGCCGCCAGCCGCTCCAGGAACGCCCACCGCAGCTCGGTGTCGACCACCAGGCCCTCGACCTCGGCGTTGCCGTCAAGCAGCCCGGCCAGCAGCTCCAGCTGCCCGTCGGTCCTGGCCGCCGCCGCGAAGGCCCGGGCCCACGCCAGCTGGTGGTCCCCGCCCGGCTCGGCGGTCCGCAGCCGGGTCAGCGCCTCACCGGACCAGGTGTGCAGCAGCTCCTCGCGGGCCGCCGGGGCCGCGTACAGATCGATCGCCAGCTTGACCTGCCGGTGCAGCGACTGCACCACGCCGATGTCGGTCTCCTTGCCGATCCCGGCCAGCACCAGCGCCACGTAGTCCCGGGTGGCCAGCTCGCCGTCCCGGGTCATGTCCCACGCCGACGCCCAGCACAGGGCGCGCGGCAGGGACTCGGCGAAGTCGCCCAGACGCGCGGTGACGACCTTCAGGGACTCCTCGTCCAGCCGGACCTTGGCATAGGACAGGTCGTCGTCGTTGAGCAGGATCACCGCGGGGCGCCGGGTGCCCTCCGGCAGCGGTACCGGGGTCAGCTCCGCGGCCTCGACGTCCAGCTCGATCCGGTCGGTCCGCACCAGCTTGCCGGAGCCGTCCAGGTCGTAGCAGCCGATCGCGATCCGGTGCGGGCGGAGCGTCGGCTCGCCCTTCGCCCCGGCGGGCAGCGCCGGGGCCTCCTGGCGGACCGCGAAGGACGTGATCACACCGTCGGCGGAGACCGCCAGCTCCGGCCGGAGTACGTTGATGCCCGCCGTCTCCAGCCACTTCTGGGACCAGACCCGCAGATCGCGGCCGGAGGTCTTCTCCAGCGCGCCCAGCAGATCGCTCAGCCGGGTGTTGCCGAAGGCGTGGGTCTTGAAGTACGCCTGCACCCCGGTGAAGAACGCGTCCTCGCCGACATACGCCACCAGCTGCTTCAGGACGGAGGCGCCCTTGGCGTAGGTGATCCCGTCGAAGTTGACCAGGACGTCGTCCAGATCCCGGATCTCGGCCATGATCGGATGCGTCGACGGCAGCTGGTCCTGACGGTAGGCCCAGGTCTTCATCGAGTTGGCGAACGTGGTCCACGAGTGCGGCCAGCGCGACCCGGGGGCCGCCGCCTGGCAGGCGATCGAGGTGTAGGTGGCGAACGACTCGTTCAGCCAGAGGTCGTTCCACCACTCCATGGTGACGAGATCGCCGAACCACATATGGGCCAGCTCGTGCAGAATCGTCTCGGCCCGGATCTCGTACGCCGCGTCCGTCACCTTCGACCGGAAGACGTACTGGTCCCGGATGGTCACCGCGCCCGCGTTCTCCATCGCGCCCGCGTTGAACTCGGGCACGAAGAGCTGGTCGTACTTGGCGAACGGATAGTCGTAGTCGAACTTCTCCTCGAACCAGTCGAAGCCCTGCCGGGTGACCTCGAAGATCGCGTCCGAGTCCAGGAACTCCGCCAGCGAAGGACGGCAGTAGATCCCCAGTGGGACGGTCCGGCCGTCCTTCTCGTACGAACTGTGCACCGAGTGGTACGGGCCGGCGATCAGAGCCGTGATGTACGTCGACATCCGCGGCGTGGGCTCGAACCGCCAGACGTTCTCGGCCGGCTCCGGCGTCGGCGAGTTCGAGATCACCGTCCAGCCCTCCGGGGCCGTCACAGTGAACTGGAACGTCGCCTTCAGGTCGGGCTGCTCGAAATTGGCGAAGACCCGGCGGGCGTCCGGCACCTCGAACTGGGTGTACAGATACGCCTGCTCGTCCACCGGGTCGACGAAGCGGTGCAGCCCCTCGCCGGTGTTCGTGTACGCGCAGTCCGCCACGACCCTCAGCTCGTTCGGGCCCTCGTGCAGATGCTTCAGCTCGATCCGCGCGTCCCGGAAGACCTCCGCGACGTCGAGCGACTTGCCGTTCAGTACGACCTCGTGCACGGCCGGGGCCACCAGGTCGATGAAGGTGTGCGCGTTCGCCTCCGCGGAGTCGAACCGTACGGTCGTCACCGAGCGGTAGATGCCGCCCTCCTGGGCGCCGCTCAGGTCGAGCTCGATCTCGTAGGCGTGAGTCGTGAGCAGGCGCGCCCGCTGCTGCGCCTCCTCGCGGGTCAGATTCGTGCCAGGCACGCGGTGTCTCCTCGGTATATGCGGTGTTTGCGGCCATCCTTCCATGGGGTCGGCGATCACGGCCGTCGAGTTCTCCCCGGCCGCGCGGGCGTGCCGGATCCGGCCCGAATCCGGCCCGGAACCAGCTCGGATTCGGCCCGGAACCGGCTCGGATTCGGCTTCACCGGGCCCGGAGGCCCGAGCGCGATGTCCGTTTTCCGCCGGATATCGAGGGTGGCCCGGGTGAGGCTGGGCCCATGACACCCCTTCCGTCCTCCCCGGCTTCCCCGGCTTCCCCGGCTTCCCCGATCTCCCCGAGCACCGCTACGGCTCCGCTCACGCCGGTACCCGGCACCCCGGGTACCCCGGACGGCGCGCCGGAACCGTCCGCCGCCGGACCGCGCCACCGCCCGCTGCCCATCGCCCCGGCCGTCCTCGCCGCCCTGCGCGGCACGGACGACGCCGGACGCCCCGCCGTGCCGTTCACCGACGGGGAGGGCGGGGCCCCGCTCCGCTGCTGTCTGCGCCGCGGCCGTCCCGGCGAGAGCCTCGCCCTGGTCTCGTACGCCCCACTGCGCCGCTGGGCCGCCGAACGGGGCGCCGAACCCGGCGCCTACGACGAGCAGGGGCCCGTCTACATCCATGCGGCCGAGTGCGGCGGACCGGCCGGTGACCAGGGCTATCCGTTCCTCCGCCCGGGGGCCGTCCGGGTGCTCCGGCGCTATGACGCGCGGGGCCGGATCGCCGGTGGGCGGCTGCTGGAGCTGACGGACGCGCCGGACGGCGGCCTCGACGCCGCGCTGGACGAGGCGTTCGAGGATCCGGCGGTCGTCCTGGCGCACCTCAGGTTCGCCGAGTTCGGCTGCTTCCAGTACGAGATCCGCCGCTGACCGGGCCGTCCGCCGGGCCGGGTCCGCCGACCGGGCACGGCACGCGATCGGCCCCGGGCCCGGGTGCGGCTCCGGAGCCGGCCCCGGCCCCGGGCGCGTGACCCGCCGCCCGCTCCCGGCCCGCCGGGAGGCCGTGCGCCGCCGACCGGCGGGCCGGCAGCTCCGGCAGCAGGGTGGCGAGCCCGGCGGCGGCCAGGGCGGCCCCGAGCCAGAGCGGCGCCCGCAGCCCCCATGCCTCGATGACGACCGCCCCCACCGCCGAGCCGATGATCACACCGGAGGTGATGAAGGAGGAGTGGACGGTATTCACCAGGGGGCCGGTATTACCGGCCCGCTGGACCCGGGTCACCATCGCCGGGTTCATGGTGACGCCGACCAGGCCGACCCCGATCAGCAGGGCGACGGCGGGCACCGGGAGATGGGCGAGCAGGGCGAAGCCGGTCAGGAAGGCCAGGTTCAGCAGCAGCCCGGCCGTCAGGACCGGGAGCGCGTACCGGTCCGCCAGCCGTCCGACGACGGTATTGCCGACCACCGTCGCGGCGCCGTAGGCGATCAGCAGCAGCGGTACGGCGCCCCGGTCGAACCCGGTGACCTCGGTGAGGATCGGATTGAGATAGCTGAACGCCGAGAAGGTGGCACCGATGACGAAGGTGCTGGTGGTGAGGGTGAGCAGCAGCCGGGGGCGGCGCAGTGCACGCAGTTCGCGGCGGAGCCCGCCGGTGGCCGCGGGGCGCGGGGTGCGGGGTACGCCGAACGGGGTGACGGCCGCGGCCAGCAGGGTGAGTCCCGAGATGACCCAGAACGCGGCCCGCCAGCCGTACCGTTCGCCGGCCACGGTGGCGAGCGGCAGCCCCAGCAGGGTGCCCAGCATCAGTCCGTTCATCACCACGGCGATCGCCCGGCCGCGGAGTTCGGGCCGGGTGAGTTGGGTGGCGAGGGAGAGGGCGATCCCGAAGAACGCCTGGGCGGCGACGCCGGTGACGATCCGGGCGGCCAGCATCGCGGGGTAGCCGGTGGCGACGGCGGCGAGGACGTTGCCCGCGAGGAAGACGGCGAACAGCGCCATCAGGGCGGTACGCGGCGGCAGCCGGGTGAGCGCGAGGGCCAGGAAGGGCCCGCCCGCCGTCATGGCCACCGCGAAGGCGGTGATCAGGAATCCGATCCGCGATACGGAGACGTTCAGTCCGTCGGCCATCTGCGGCATCAGACCGGCGACCACGAACTCACTGGTCACCATGGCGAAGATGCCGAGCGCCAGGACGTAAACGGCACGGGGCACGGTGGTGCTCCTTCCGGGAAGAGTTATGTACTGCTCAGTCCAAAACTTGGGCATGCGAAGGCCCGGGCGATGCCCGTGGGTCTTCGGTGGCGGCGCTCGCTCGGTCGGTCTGTCGGTCTTGAGTCGGCTCTCGGGTGCCGGGCGCCGGGTGCCGGGTGCCGGGTGCGGGTCGCCGTACGGCCGGGGGTGTCAGGGAGCCAGCGCGGCCAGGGCGACCTCGGCGACGGACTCCAGCGCGGCCCGGTCGGCGCCGCCCTGCCCGGCCACCCGGATGCCCGCGATGGCGGCGTTGACGAACCGGGCCTGCGCGCCCGCGTCCTGCGCCGTGGTGACACTGCCGTCCCGGCGCCCGTCCTCCAGCGCCGCCCGCAGCAGGGCCAGCCGTACCGCGAGATCGCGGGCGAGTACGGCGGCGGTCCCGGGGTCGCGCCCGGCCATGCCGATGGTGGTGTTGACCGTGAGACAGCCCATCCCGCGCCCTCCGGCCCGGTGCTCCGTCTCGCCGTCGACGACCTCGGCGAGCAGATCCGCGATCCGTTCGCCCCCCGAGCGGCCCGGCCGCTCCAGAATCCGCCGCTGCCGGCCCGTCATCAGCTCGATATAGCGGATCAGGGCCCGCTCGAAGAGGTCGTGCTTGCTGGTGAACGTGTTGTAGATGCTGCTGCGGCCCAGTCCGGTGGCGTCGCACAGGTCCTGGGTCGAAGTGGCCTCGTAGCCCTTCTCCCAGAAGGTGCGCATCGCCGCGTCCAGGGCCCGGTCCTCGTCGAACGTCCTCGGTCGGGCCATGCGTGGACGGTATCACTATTTTGAATCGTACGGTCCATTACTGGGCGGGCGGGAACCCGGAACGACACCTTCCGCAGGGGCGGCGAAGGATGACGGGAACGCCGTTGTCCACCGCGCCCGCCCCGGCGAAGGCTGGTGTCATGACCATCGACCTCCCCACGAGCGCGCCCCCCGGCCGCTCCGTCGTCCGGGCCGGCCGGGCCCCCGTACTCGCCGTCGCCGCCGCCACCTTCACCGTCGTCACCAGCGAGATGACGCCCGTCGGACTCCTCGGCCCGATGGGCGAAGGACTCGGGGTCTCCGAAGGCGCCGCCGGACTCGCCGTCACCCTTCCCGGACTCGCCGCCGCCGTCACGGCCCCGCTGCTGCCCGCCGTCGCGGGCCGGGCCGACCGGCGCCGGGTGCTCCGCGGACTCCTCCTGCTGCTGGCCGCCGCCAACGCGGTCTCCGCCGCCGCCCCCGCCTACGGCGGACTACCCGTCCTGCTCGCCGCGCGGATCGCGGTCGGCATCGCCGTCGGCGGAGTCTGGGCGATCGCCGCCGGACTGGCCCACCGGCTCGTCCCGGCCGGGGCGGCGGCCCGCGCCACCGCGACCGTCTTCAGCGGGATCGCCGTCGCCTCCGTCCTCGGCATACCGGCGGGCGCCCTCGTCGGCGACCTCGCGGGCTGGGAGTGGGGCTTCGCCGCCGTCTCCGCGCTGGCCCTCGCGACCGCCGCCGCCGTCGGCGCGCTGCTGCCCCCGCTCCCCGCCGAACGGGCCGTACGTCCCCGGGAGCTGACGGCCCTGACCCGCACCCCCGCCGTCCGCACCGGACTGGTGGCGGTCGCCTTCCTGGTGACCGGGCACTTCGCCGCGTACACCTATGTCCGGCCCGTCCTGGAACGCGTCGACGGCCTGGCCACCGGCGCGATCAGCGGACTGCTGCTGCTCTACGGGGTCGCGGGCGTCGCCGGGAACTTCCTCGGCGGCGCTGCGGCGGCCCGCTCGCCGCACCGGGCCCTGCTGACGGTCTCCGGGGCCCTCGCCGCCGTCGCCGGGCTGCTCGCCGTCACCGGGTCGAACGCGCCGCTCACCGTGGCGCTGCTGGTGGTGTGGGGGCTGGCGTACGGCGGTGTCTCGGTCTCCGCCCAGACCTGGATGCTGCTGGCCGCGCCCGGCGGCCGGGGGGCGAGGGAGGCGGTGTCGGGGCTGCTCGCGGGCGTCTTCAACGCGTCCATCGCCCTCGGCGCGGCGCTGGGCGGCGCGGCGACGGACCTCTGGGCGCTGCCCGCGCCGCTCCTCCTCGCGGGCGGGCTGCTCTTCCTGGCCTGGGCGGCGCTGGCCGGATCACGCCACCGCCCGCCCGCCGTCGCGGGCTGACCGCCGGGCACCCGCCACCCGGTGCCCCGGGCGCAGGAGAAGGCCCTCGGGGGAATCCCCGGGGGCCCTGCTCGTACGCCGCTGCTACTTCTTCTCGGACAGCTCGTCCGCGACCAGCTCCGCCAGCTGGACGGCGTTCAGCGCCGCGCCCTTGCGGAGGTTGTCGTTGGAGAGGAAGAGGGCGAGCCCGTTCTCCACCGTCTCGTCGACCCGGATCCGGCCCACGTACGACGCGTCCCGGCCCGCGGCCTGGAGCGGCGTCGGGATCTCGGACAGCTCGACGCCCGGCGCGTCCGCCAGCAGCTCACGGGCCCGCTCGACGCCCAGGGGCCGGGCGAAACCGGCATTGACCTGGAGGGAGTGGCCGGAGAAGACGGGGACCCGGACACAGGTACCCGAGACCTTGAGACCGGGCAGTTCGAGGATCTTGCGGGACTCGTTGCGGAGCTTCTGCTCCTCGTCCGTCTCGGCGGAGCCGTCGTCCACGAGGTTGCCCGCGAGCGGTACCACGTTGAACGCGATCGGCCGCCGGTAGACACCGGGTTCGGGGAACGCGACGGCCGCGCCGTCGTGGGCCAGCTCGGTGGCCTGCTCCGCGACCGCCTTGACCTGGCCGTCCAGCTCGGCCACGCCCGCGACTCCGGAGCCGGAGACCGCCTGGTACGTGGTGGCGACCAGGGTGAGCAGGCCCGCCTCCTCCGACAGCGGCTTCAGAACCGGCATGGCGGCCATCGTGGTGCAGTTCGGGTTGGCCACGATGCCCTTGGGGCGGTTCCTGATCGCATGCGGGTTGACCTCGGAGACCACCAGCGGGACCTCGGGGTCCATCCGCCAGGCCGAGGAGTTGTCGATCACGACCGCGCCCTGGCCCGCGACCTTCTCGGCCAGCGCGCGGGAGGTCGCGCCGCCCGCCGAGAACAGCACGATGTCGAGGCCCGAATAGTCCGCGACGGCCGCGTCCTCGACGGTGATCTCCCGGCCCTCCCAGGAGATCGTGGACCCCGCCGAACGGGCCGAGGCGAACAGCCGCAGCTCGTCCACCGGGAACTTCCGCTCCGCGAGGATCCTGCGCATGACTGTGCCGACCTGACCGGTGGCTCCGACGATTCCGACCCTCACGGATACTCCTCTGCGTACGTTCCGGGCTGCCGCTCAATGATGCGTGTGCCCCCGGCCGACTTGTCCAGTCCATTGTCGTGTCATGTCGGGGTGTGGAATGTGTGACGCTTCGAACACTCCCGTCCCTCCCCCCGGCTCCCGGAAAATCCGCCGTCGAACGTTTCACCCGCTTCCCGCGTCACAGAGGAAACGCGACAGCGCGGTAGGGGGAGGAAGCCTTGGCGGTTGCGGACGGCGGAGTGGACCCGCTCGCCCCGGCACAGGTCAGCCGGGTGTGCGCGGTGCTCGCGCTCGGCGGGGTGCCGAGGTCCGATCTTCAGGACGGGGTCCAGCAGATCCGGCTCCGGCTGCTGGAGCGCCGGGCCCGGGGCCAGGAGCCGCCGAGGGACGTAGGCGCCTGGGCCGCCGTGGTCGCCTCCAACCTGGCCGCCGACTGGCACCGGGCCCGGGGACGGCTGGAGCGGACCGCCGCCCGGCTCGCGGCCCTCAAGGTCTGGAACCCGGAGAGCCAGGGCGGCCAGGAGGCCCGGCTGCTGGCGCTGGCGGTCGCCGAAGGGCTCGACGGTCTGCCGTCCGCCCAGCGGCAGGTACTCGTCCTGCGGTTCTACGCGGATCTCACCGTGCCGCAGATCGCCCGTGAGCTGGGGGTGCCCGAGGGCACGGTGAAGAGCAGGCTGCACTCGGCGGCCAGGGCGATGCGCGAACGGCTCCGTACGGACGAGGTGGTGTGAGATGCGCGACGGATACGACGACGGCACCGGAGCCGACGGCACCGGGCCCGACGGGGACGCGCTGATGGCCGTCCTGATGGGGGAGCCCGTACCGGAGGGCGACGCGGCGGCCGGGAGCGCCGCGCGGGACATGGCGGTCCTCGCGGAGCAGCTCAAGCTGATCGGCGGGGCGCTCGTAGCCGATGCCGATACCGGGGCCGATGAGGCCGTGGCGGCCGCGGTCCCGGCCGCCCCCGCCGCGCCGGTGTCCGACGAGCCCGCCGCCGGGCGGACCGTACGGCCGCTACGGCTCCGGACCCGGCCGGCCCGGCCCGGCGCGGGGTCCGGGCGGCCCGGGCGCCGCCGGACCGTGCTGGCCCTGGCCGCCACCGCCGCCGTACTGGCGACCCTGCTCGGGGCCGCCGCCCTGGTCCAGTACTACGAAGCCGTCCCGGGTGGCACGCTCTCGGCGTCCGACACCGCCGCCGAGAAGGAGGCGTACCCCGGGGACGAATCGAGCGGGAGATCCGCCGCGAAACTCGCCCCCGCCGAGGCGGCGGCCTGCGCCCGGCTGATCGCCGAGGGCACGGTCGTCGCGGCCGGGACGGAAGAGGCCGACGGCGCGGACGGGCCGGGCCGGTTCACCGTCACCCTCGACGTCGACACCCGTCTCAAACCGGGGCAGGGGCCGAGGCGGGAGCGGGTGGTGTTCCCGGCCGGGGCCGAGCCGGAGGTGAAGACCGGCTCGCGGATGCTGGTGGTGGTCCCCTCCGAGCCGGACCAGCAGCCGCTCTACTACCTCGACGCCGATGTCCCCGAGGGCCGGGACCGGATCGACCGGATCCTGTCGGAGGAACAAGAACTCGTCTGCCCGGGAAGGGGCTGAGCCGGACAACGGGCGGACGGGAACGGGGGAACGAGGGAAACGGGGGAGCGGGGATACGGGGGTACGGGCCCCGGCCTGACCAGCCGGGGCCACGACCACCGGCCCGGGCACCGCGAAACCGGCCCACCGGGCACGACCACCGGCCCCGGGTACGGCGAAGGGGCGGGCACCCGCCGGGTGCCCGCCCCTCCTCGTCCGTGGTGGACGGCCTTCACCTTCGACGCGTTACGGGACGACGGACCCGATCACGACACTGCCGGTGCCCGCCGCGGTGCCGCGGCCGTTCACCAGCCGTACGTCACCGAAGAACTGCCGTCCCTCGGGGGCCGCGCCCGCGACCAGGACCTGTGCGCCGACCTTGGCCGACTCACCGGTGCCCAGCCGGACCGGCTGGTTGCCGTCGACCTTGATCTGCCCCAGCGCCGGGGAGAAGAAGACGTCGCGGTAGTCGTACTGGGTGCCGCCCGCTGCGACCGCGTACCCGGCGACCACGATCCGGTAGGTGCCCGGGGCGGGCTTCTCCAGGCTCACGGCCTCCTCGGAGTCCGCGTCCGCCGCGACCGCGACCCGCTGGCCCGCCTGGTTGTAGACGGACAGGTCGAGGTCGGCGCTCGGGTCGGAGGTGTTGCCGATGGCGACGTCCAGCCGCTCGACCCCGGCACCGATGGTGACCGTGGTCTGCTGCGTCTCGCCCTCGGCGATCGTCGGCCGGTTCACCTTGGCCGAGCCCAGGGAGCCGCCTTCGAGCCGCCCGTCGATCGGGGCGATCTTGTTGGTCACGGTCCACTCGACCGGGGCCGGGGTGCCGACCTTGACCTCGGGCAGCGTCTGCACGGCCGGGGCGAAGTCGGCGCCCAGCAGGGTGACGTCGAGCTGGTACGGGTTGTCCAGCAGCGGCGAGGTCCGCCGCGACTCGACCTCGATCTCCCAGACGCCCGGCGCCGGCTCCTGGTAGGAGCGCAGGTCGGGACGGCAGGTGTTGGACGGGTTCGGGTAGTTCGGGTAGCAGTAGATCGTGGCGCTGTCCTCCATCTGCACCCCGTACGGGTGGATGGAGATGAACCGGGTCTGGCTGTCCTTCGCCAGCCCGCCGAGCGCGACTTCCAGGGTCTTCGCGCCCTCCGGGACGGTGATGAAGTACGAGCGGTGGCTGTTGCGCTCGACCGAGCCGGACGCCGAGAAGGCGTACGAGGGGGCCGCCAGCGGCGTGGAGACCACCACGGTCGCCATGATCTGCTTGTCGACGCCCTCGGTGCGCGGGTCGTCGGCCTCCAGGATGGCGCTGTGCACGCCGTCCGTCCTCGGCTTGGCCTGGACGGTCACGGTCACCGGCTGGTTCAGCGGCAGCTTGACCCACTTGCCGGTCAGCAGCCGGAAGGTGCCGTCGTTGTTCCGCCAGTCCAGCTCGTGCCAGACGGCCCGGTCCGGACCGGTGGTCCGGGTCACGGTGATGTCGTACGTCCGGGACTGACCGGCCTTGAGGCCGCCCTCGCGGTCGTAGAGACCGGTACCGAAGCCGGGGGTCTTCAGGGCGAAGTCGATCGCCGTGTCGACGGGCGCCTTGACCGTGTACTCATGGGCGCCGACACCGTCCTTGATGGAGTCCCAGGCATCCACGGTGTCGATCAGACCGGCGCCCTGCTCGTGCGCCTTCACGCCGGGGATCTTGTCCGCGGTGCTGGTGAGGGCGGTCCGCAGCTTCGCCGGGGTGAGGTCGATACCCCGCTGCTTGGCGGCCGAGAGCAGCAGCGCGCCCGCGCCCGCGACCTGCGGCGAGGACATCGAGGTGCCCTGGATCATGGAGTAGCCGGGCGGCAGCTGGTAGCCCGCCTCGCGGACCGGGCCGCCGGGCGACCAGGTCTGGGTGGTCTGGATCGCCGAGCCGGGCCCGGTGACGGTCGGCGTGAAGCCGCCGTCCTCCCGGGGGCCGCGCGACGAGAACGGCATCATCTGGTACTTCTTCGTCACCAGCGACCCGTAGTTGGCGGCCCAGCTCTCCTTGGAGATGGAGGCGCCGACGGAGATCGCCTTGTCGGCGACGCCCGGGTCGCCCAGGGTGTTGGTGCCGGGGCCGTCGTTGCCCGCGGAGATCACCAGCTGGACGCCGTAGGTGTCGATCAGCCGGTTGTACAGCTCGGAACGGGCGTTGTTGCCGTCGTTGAGCGCCGGGAGACCGCCGATGGAGATGTTGACGATGTCCACGCCCCGGTTGATCACCAGGTCGGCCAGGCCCTCGGTGAGCGCGATGTTGGTGCAGCCGCCGCCCCAGGAGCAGGCCCGCGAGGAGACCAGCTTGGCGCCGGGCGCCGCACCGTTCATCTTGCCGCCGAAGAGCCCGTTGGCGGCGGTGATACCGGCGACGTGGGAGCCGTGGGAGCCCTCGATGATGCCGATGCCCGCATAGTCGGCCTTGGCGCCGGCGGCGTTGTAGACGACGTCCTTGCGCAGCTCGATCACGAACGGGATCCGCTCGGCGATCGCCGTCGCCGGGTCGTCCTGGCCGAAGTAGCCGATCTGGAAGCCGTCCTTGTACGGCTTCATCGGCGTGTCGTCGGTGAAGTCGGCGTTGTTGTTCAGATCCACCCGGACGGTCCCGGCGGCGGCGTCGTAGAGCAGCGCCCAGGTGTCGGTGGTGTCGCCGTCCCGGTTGAGGTCACCGGCCATGTCGCCGGTGCTGGTGATCGCCTCGGCGAAGACGCTGAACTTGTACGTCCCGGCGGGCGCGGTGTAGGCGCGGCCGTTGACGGAGAAGCCCGGACCGGTCACCTCGGTCCGCATCTGGCGCCAGGTGCCGTCGCCGTCGAGTACGGGGTCGGTCGCGGTGACCCAGTCGACGATCTTGCGCTCGCCGGTGGTGGTCTTCTGCAGGGCGGGGTGCGCGATGTCGACGCCGGAGTCCAGGATGCCGATGGTGATCCCGCGGCCGTCGTACTTCGGGTTCTTCTTCACGAAGTCGACCGCGCCCGTCTCGAAGGACGGGTTGTACGGGTTCTTCGCGGGGGTGTTCGCGTCCGGCGCCGGGTAGCCGCGGACCTGCTTCCCGGTCTGGCCCGCCGCCGCCTTGACGGTGTCGGCGCCCGGGGTCGGGTCGTCGAGCTTCACCTCGTGCCGGAGGTCGATCCCGTGCACGCTGGGCAGCTTCGCGGCGGTCCGCAGAGCGCTCTCGGCGTGCTTGGTGGGGAGGGTGGCCCGGACGTAGCCGAGCCGGTCGTACGTCTTGCCGACGATCGCGCCGTCGACGGCGCCGAGCTGGGCCGCGACCGCCTCGGTGGCGCCGGGGGCGGTGGCGATCATCACGGTGATCTGCTTCTCGCCCCTGGCCTCGGCCTCGGCGAGGAGCTCGACATCGGCCGTGCCGAGCTTCTTCTCGGCGGGCTCGACGGCCTTGGCACCGGCCGGGGCGGAGGGCTTGGTGTCGACCGGGGCATCCGCCGGGGCGGCGAAGACGGGTACGGTGCCCGCGGCGACGAGGGCGGTCACGAGCGAGGCCGCGGCGGCGATCCGGGCCGCGCGTCTCCGCCCGGTGGCGGAGCCTCCGGATATGGGGCTCTGGGGTTCGGGGGTCATCGGCATCCCTGTGGGTGAATGAACGGTTCCCTGGCTGATGGCAACACTGGTCATCGGTCCGGATTTCGGTATCGGACGACCGCTCAGCCTTGCGTACGAGATGGTGTTTTGGGGAGAGCGTTCGGACAAAGTGATGTGACCATGGCAGAAAACCGTTGTCGGAGGGGTTCCGTCAAGAGGAAAAAGGGGGCGGAAAAGGAGAGTTGTCCCAGGTGACACGCGCCGTCTACGCGGGGCACCATGCCGGTGACATACGGGGCCGCTGGGGTTCGCGGCCGAAAAGCGTCGCTCTGGCTGACGGGGGATCGGTTAGAGGTCCGATCCGCCCCGGAGCGCCCCGGTCGTTCGGATATCGCGGCCACCGGGCGTTCTGTCCGCCGGGGGTGCCGCGCCGGACCTGCGGTACCCCCGCGCGTCCGGCTCAGCGGGGGAGTACCACCACATACGCGGGCGGCTCCCGGTCCTCCGCCGCCGCCAGCGCCGTCCCCACCACCACGGCCTGCTGCTCCGGCCAGTCCCGCAGTTTCCTCGGCGTCAGCGGTACGACGGTGATCCCCAGCCGCTCCAGATGCTCCCGCCGCCGGACGCCCGCCGCCCAGCCCGCGTCGCCGTCCCGCCCCGGACCGCCGTCGCCGCCCGGCGATACGTCGAGGACGACGGCCACGGACCGCTCGGGCCAGTACGCGTCGACCGGCCCGAGCCCCGGCCCGGCGGGCAGCCGCAGCTCCACGTTCCACAGCGGCTCGGGCAGCCCGAACGCGTACACCAGCGCGTACAGCCGCTCCTCGGCCCGTGACCGGCCCTCCGCGAGCAGGGTCCGTACGGCGTCCAGCACATACGGGCGGCGCAGCAGCCCGGCCCGCTCCAACTCCCCGACCAGGGTCGCCGGATCGCAGTGACCACCGCCGACGGCCTCGGTCACCAGCAGCCGTACGGCGGCGGCGTCCGCCGTGACCCTCACGGCGTCCGTGACGGCCCGCGCCACCGGGGCGACCGGCAGCCCGCCGACCGGCACCGGCTCCGGCAGAGCGGCGGTCCGGACGATCCGGGCGCACCCCGTGGACCGCAGCCGCCGCGTCCTCGGCACCAGGACGTCGACGGTACCGGCCTCCTCCGGCGGCGGTACGGAGCCGAACCCGTACAGCGCGAGGGCGGCGGCCCCGGTGAGTACGGCGTCCCCGTACGGCCGCCCCGCGCCGCCGGTCCGCCCCGGCGGGCGGCCCGCGTACAACAGGACACCCCGCAGCACCTCCGCGCCGGTCGGCACACCCCGGCGCAGCAGATACACCCCCGGCAGCAGCGGCTGCCACGGCCCGCCCGCCCGGCACCGGGCGGCGAGCCGCGCCCCGGTGACGCCCCGCTCCCGCAACTCGGCGGCGGACAGCACACGGTCATGGACGTCGGAGGAGCCGGATGAGCCGGAGGGGTCGGAAAAAGTGGAACCGGAGAGGGGGGTATGGGGAGTCATGCGAGGGGGATGCCCGGCCCGCCCCCGCGCGATATCCCCTGTTACACCCCCGTCGCCAACCCGGCACGCCCCTGCCCTAAAGTCCGCCCCGCGTACCCCCGTCCGGCCCATCACCCCCATGCGCCCCGGCGCGTGCCGTTCGCCGAAGTGAGTACCCGTACTCGTGCCCGGCCGCCGGGCGCCCCGCAGGCTGACCGGATGGACGAGATGGCGAGAGTCCCCGGCGGCGACGGGACGTACGGAATGTTCCGCCGGGCCCGTGCCGCCGACCCCCTGGTGGCCGGGCTGGTCGTGATGGGAAATCCGCTGCTCTGCGGCTGGCTCTTCCTGATGATCATCGGCACCGGTCTCTCGGACGGCCAGGACGCCGACGCGGCCCAGCGGCTGGCCGGCCAGGTGTACCTCGGCTGGCTTGCGGGCGGCCTCCTGCTCTTCGCCGTGCTCCGCCTCCCCCGCGCGGCCATCTCCCACCTGGTGAGCCTCCTCCTGCCCCCGGCCCTCTTCACGGCCGTTCTCCTGTCCAGGTCATAACAGGGGCGCCCCATGTTTCCGCCGGGCGCTTGCCGCTTCCAGGGGCGGCGCCGGGGAGAGCGTTTAGGCGCGTGGGGAACTGCGCGTCAAGCCACAGGTGGTCAGCAGTCCGCCGACGACACCAGGTCGCCGGGCGCGGCCCGGGTATTTGGGTCGGCGCTGTGGAGGGCCGAGGCGCTGGGGGTCCCCCCATTGCCGAAGGCATAGGGGGCGGAACCGCGCGACCAGCCCTCCACGGTCCGCGGACGGACTGCCCCCTCGCCCCGCCGGGACCTTCGCGCGAGCCCGCAGACGCGGCCGGGCCGCGGCCGTCCACCGAGGACGGCCGCGGCCCGTGAACCCCGAGGCTCCCGCGGAAGGCGCTACGCGCTACGCCGACGCCGCGTCCTTCCGCTGCGCGTCCAGCGCCCGGACCAGGTCGTCGTGGGACTCCAGGACCAGTCGCCGCAGGGCCGGAGCCGCGTCCTCGTGGGCGGCCAGCCACTCCTCCGCCGCGACCCGGGCGCTCTCGCCCTGGAGCGCCGGGAAGAGGCCGGAGACGACGTCCATCCCGATCTGGATGCTCCGCTCGCCCCAGAGCCGTTCGATCGCCGCGAAGTACTTCGCCGCGTACGGCGCCAGCAGCTCCCGCTGACCGGACTGGACGAAGCCGGAGATCGTCGCCTCGACCAGGGCGTTGGAGAGTTCGTCGGACTCCACGACCCGGGCCCACGCCTCGTCCTTGACGGCCGCCGACGGCCGGGCGGCGAGACAGCGGACGTGGTGGCGGGTCCCGGACGCGGTGTCGTCCCGGGCCAGCTCGGCCGCGAGCCGCTCCGCGTCGGCGACGCCGTGGGAGGCCAGCGGCTCCAGGAACGCCCACCGCAGTTCCTGGTCGACATCGAGGCCGTCGATCTTCGCCGTGCCCTCCAACAGCCCGTCGAGCAGTTGCAGATCGGCCGCCGAGTCGGCGACCGCGGCGAAGAACCGGGCCCAGGTCAGCTGGTGCTGGCCGCCGGGCTCCGCGAGCCGCAGCTCCCGCAGCGCGCCCTGGGCCAGCAGCCGGCCGCCCTCCTCGCGCCACGCCGGGGCCGCGTAGTGCGTCAGGGCGATCCGCGTCCAGGCGTGCAGCATCTGGAGTACGCCGATGTCGGACTCGCGGCCCGCGAACCTCAGTACCAGGTCCACGAAGTCCCGGGCGGGCATCAGCGCGTCGCGGGTCAGGTTCCACAGGGCCGACCAGCAGAGCGCCCGGGCCAGCGGGTCGGAGACGTCGCCCAGCCGCTCCCGGAGCGTGGCCAGCGACCCCTCGTCGAAGCGGATCTTGCAGTAGGTCAGGTCCTCGTCGTTGACCAGGACCAGCGCCGGGCGCTCGGACCCCGCCAGCTCCGGTACGACGGTCCGCGCGCCGACCACGTCCGCTTCGGCGGAGGCGTACCGCACCAGCTCCCCGTCCTCGTGCCGGTAGAGGCCGACGGCGACCCGGTGCGGCCGCGGTACGCCCTCCTCGCCCCGGACGGTTCCCGGGTCCTGGACGATCGCCAGCTCGGTGATCCGGCCGCCCGCGTCAGAGGTGACGACCGGCGTCAGGGAGTTCACTCCCGCCGTCTGGAGCCACGACCGCGACCAGGCGGACATGTCCCGCCCGGACACCTCCTCCAGCACCGAAAGCAGATCGGAGAGCCGGGTGTTCCCGTACGCGTGCCGCTGGAAGTAGCGCCGCGACCCCTCCAGGAACGCCTCCTCGCCGACATAGGCGACCAGCTGCTTCAGCACGCTGGCGCCCTTGGCGTAGGTGATCCCGTCGAAGTTGAGCTTGGCGTCCTCCAGATCGCGGATGTCCGCCGTGACCGGATGCGTCGACGGCATCTGGTCGGCCCGGTACGCCCACGCCTTGCGGTTGTTGGCGAAGGTGATCCAGCCGTTGGTGAAGCGGGTCGCGCCGACCATCGCGTACGACCCCATGAAGTCGGCGAAGGACTCCTTCAGCCACAGGTCGTCCCACCAGACCATGGTGACCAGGTCGCCGAACCACATATGCGCCATCTCGTGCAGGATCACATTGGCGCGGCGCTCGTACGACGCCTGGGTGACCTTGCCGCGGAAGATGAACTCCTCCCGGAAGGTCACACACCCCGGGTTCTCCATCGCGCCGATGTTGTACTCGGGCACGAACGCCTGGTCGTACTTGCCGAAGGGGTACGGGAAGTCGAACCGCTCGTGGAAGAAGTCCAGGCCCTGCTTGGTGACGAGGAAGACGTCGTCGGCGTCGAAGTGCCGGGCGAGACCCTTGCGGCACATCGCTCCCAGCGGGATCTCCAGCACCGTGCCGTCGGAGAGGATCCGGCTGTAGAGGTCGGTCTCGTAGTGGTACGGACCGGCCACCACGGCCGTGATGTACGTGGAGATCGGCCGGGTCTCCGCGAACCGCCAGACCCCGTCCCCGGCGTCCTTCTCCCCGGCGCCGTTGCTCCACACGGTCCAGCCCTCGGGCGCGGTCACCTCGAACCGGAACGGCGCCTTGAGGTCGGGCTGCTCGAAGTTGGCGAAGACCCGGCGGGCGTCGGCGGGCTCGTACTGGGTGTAGAGATAGACCTCGCCGTCCTCCGGGTCGACAAAGCGGTGCAGACCCTCACCGGTCCGGCTGTACGCACACTGCGCGTCCACCACCAGCACGTTCTCCGCCGCCAGGCCGTCCAGCCTGATCCGGGCCCCGTCGAAGACCTCGGCCGGGTCCAGCTGCTCGCCGTTCAGGCTGACGGCGGTGACGGCGGGCGCCACCAGATCCGCGAAGCTGCTCGCGCCCGGCCGGGCCGAGCGGAAGCGGATCGTGGTCACGGAGCGGAAGGTCAGCGGACCCCCGCCGTCGCCACCCGGACCGCCCTCCCCGGCACCGGCGGTCGCCGATGTGACGTCGAGCGCCACCTCGTAACCGTCGACGGACAGCAGTTCGGCCCGCTCGCGGGCTTCGTCGCGGGACAGATTCTCACCCGGCACGGGCACTCCTTCGTGTCTCGGTCCAACGGCCCGATCCTCCCATGCGCCCGAACCGGCGGTACCGGGGGGAATCGGCCGGTCACCGACCTTGTTGTCGCCGTGGACGGCAGCACCGCGCGCGAAGCGCCGGTCCCTGGTGAGGAGAGACGATGTCCGACAACGGCAGAACGCCCGCCGACTTCTGGTTCGACCCCCTCTGCCCCTGGGCGTGGATGACCTCCCGCTGGATCCTGGAGGTGGAGAAGGTCCGGAATATCGAGGTCCGCTGGCATGTGATGAGCCTCGCCGTGCTCAACGAGGACAAACTGGACGAGCTGCCGGAGGAGTACCAGGAGGCCCTGAAGGACGCCTGGGCGTCCGTACGGGTGGTCACCGCCGCCCGCGCCCAGCACGGCGAGGAGGTCGTCGGCCCGCTCTACACCGCCCTCGGCACCCGCTTCCACAACGAGGGCCGGGGCGCCACCCGGGACGCGATCGCCGACGCGCTCAAGGACACCGGGCTCCCCGCGAAGCTGCTGGAGTACGCCGACAGCGACACCTACGACGCCGAGGTCCGCGCCTCCCACCAGGAAGGCATCGACAAGGTCGGCCAGGACGTCGGCACCCCCGTGATCGCCGTCCCCGGCGCCGACGGCGAGCAGATCGCCTTCTTCGGCCCCGTGGTCACCCCCGCGCCGAAGGGCGAGGCGGCGGCCCGGCTCTGGGACGGCACCCTGCTGGTGGCCTCGACCCCCGGCTTCTACGAGATCAAGCGCACCCGGACGGCCGACCCGGACTTCTCCAACCTCTGACCGGCGGCAGCCCGGGCCCCGGGCGCACGGAAGGGCCCCCGCGAGTCATGTCCTCGCGGGGGCCCTCCGTCGTTCCGTCCGCACGTGAAAGGTGAGAAGACGATCACGAGCAGGACGTTCTTCGCGTACGACCGGGACGGTCCCACCCGGCCGTACCCCGGTCACGGGGCGATGAGCGGGGTACGCCCCTTCGCCTCGGTGTAGCGCTTGGCGACGTCCTGCCAGTTGACGACCTGCCACATGGCCTCGATGAAGTCCACCTTCTGGTTCTTGTACTGAAGGTAGAAGGCGTGCTCCCAGGCGTCGAAGACCAGGATCGGCACCGAGCCCTGGCCGACATTGCCCTGGTGGTCGTAGATCTGCTCCACGATCAGCCGACCGCTGACCGGCTCGTACGCCAGCACGCCCCAGCCGGAGCCCTGCGTGGTCGCGGACGCCTTCGTCAGCTGCGCCTTGAACTTCGCGAACGAACCGAAGGACTCGGCGACGGCGTCCGCCAGCTCGCCCACACCGTCCTTGTCCAGCGGCTCGCCGCCGCCGTCACCGGTCATGTTGTGCCAGTAGATGCTGTGCAGGATGTGCCCCGAGAGATGGAACGCGAGGTTCTTCTCCAGCCCGTTGATCGCACCCCAGGCGTCCTTGTCCCGCGCCTCCGCGAGCTGCTCCAGGGTGTCGTTGGCGCCCTTGACGTAAGCCGCGTGGTGCTTGTCGTGGTGCAGCTCGATGATCTCCGGGCTGATGACCGGCGCGAGCTCGGCGTAGTCGTAGGGGAGTTCGGGAAGTGTGTAGACGGTCATGGTGTCCGGTCCCTCCGGGTGCTGCCTATTGCACATCTTATGCATCTGCACGTTAGCAGCAGAAAAGGCCGCGGCCGGATCATGCGTTGGTCCTAGGACTTCCGTGCCGGGTCGCCTTCCGCTGTGGAGTCCGTGGGGTCTCAGGCGCCCGCGCCGGGGTAGCCCCTCCCGCCCGAGGGGCGATGCCGAGGAGGGCGTCTGGGGGCGCGGGGAACTGCGCGACAAGCCACGGACGGCGGTCCGTCCGCACACCTCGGCACCGCCACGGCGCGGCCCGGAAACTCGCCGTAGACATGACTGTCGTTCGCCGGGCGCACCCCGTCCGTGGCCGTTCGCGCAGTTCCCCGCGCCCCTGAGGCGCATGCCTGGCCCGCGCCCGAGAAGGGCGGTGCCCGGTCAGGCGGCGGGCGCCGGAAGGTGAGGACCCCTAGAGCGCGCGCAGCGCGTACGCGCGGATCTGGGTCGCGATGAACGCCGCCGCCTTCCGCGCCACCTCCCGGCTCGCCCCGCCCACATGCGGGGTGAGTACCAGGTTCGGGGTGGAGAAGAGCCGGCTGCCCGGTCTCGGCGGCTCCTCCTCGTAGACGTCGAGCGCCGCCGCCGCGAGCCGCCCGCTGTCGAGCGCTTCGCAGAGCGCCTCGGTGTCCACGAGCCCCCCGCGGGCGGTGTTCACCAGGACGGAGCCGCGTGGCATCAGGGACAGTTCATGGGCGCCGATCATGCCCCGGGTCTCGGGGGTGAGCCGGGCGTGCAGGGTGATGACGCGGCAGCGGCGGAGCATGGCTTCGAGGGAGGGTGCCCGCATGCCGTGGACGTCGCCCCGGACGTACGGGTCGTAGATGTCGACGGTCGAGCCGAAGGCGCCGAGTACCCGGGCGACCCGGCTGCCGACGGCCCCGTAGCCGATGACGCCGACCGACGCGTCCTCCAGTTCGGTGCCGCTCTGTTCGTAGGTGTAGGAGGAGCCGTCCCAGTGGCCCTTCGCGGTGAGCGAGTTGTGCGCCTCGGGGATGCGCCGGAGCGCCGACAGCATCAGGCCGAGGGTGAACTCCGCGGTCGCCGCCGCGTTGCGGCCGGGCGCGCAGACCACACGGATGCCGCGCGCCTCGGCCGCGGCGACATTGACGTTGACGGGCCAGCTGCGGCAGACCGCGATCATCCGGAGGGCGGGTGCCGCGTCGAGGACCCGTTCGGTGAACGGCGCCATCTGGGTGACGCAGACCTCGATCCCGTCGAGGGCCGCGATCAGCGCGTCCTCGGCGTCGCTGGCCTCCTCCACCTCGCCGACGGGCCCGAAGGGTTCCAGCGGCCAGGGGAGGGTCAGCTCGGTCAGGTCGAGCGCCGCGTCGGGCAGGTCGCGTCTGAGGGCTTCGGCGATCAGGGAGTTGCGGACGAAGTGGTCTCCCGCAGCCAGGACTCTCATGCGTCGCCTCCGCGTGTGCGGGCGCGGGGGGGTCGGCCGGCTCCCTCGTCGTCCCGGCCCCCCGGCCGCCCGACCGTCCACCGATGTGTCGATCCGTCGATGGCATCCGAGCTTGGAACCGCGGGCGCGGAGCGTCAATCGTTCGCGCGTACCTTTCGCTCGGTGCTTGCGAGTCGCTGCCGTGCGTAGCCGACGGCGGCGAGGGCGGCCACCAGTCCGCCGGTGTAGTAGAGCTGGGTCCTGGTCTCGGGCTCACGGGCCATCAGGACGAAGACGGTCGCCATCGCGGCCAGCGCCAGCCAGGTCAGATAGGGGTAGGCCCACATCCGGACGACGAGCCGTTCGGGCGTCTCGCGTTCGGTGCGGCGGCGGAGCACCAGCTGGGAGACGGCGATGAAGATCCAGACGACCAGGATGATGGCGCCGATCATCTTCAGCAGCCACATGAAGACGTCGTCGGGCCGCCAGTAGCTGAGCAGGACGCAGCCGAAGCCGAAGACGGAGGAGACGACGACGGCGATCCTGGGCACCTGTCCGAAGGTCCGGCCGATGACGGCGGGGCCCTGGCCGCGGGCGACGAGGGAGCAGGCCATCCGGGACGCGCCGTAGATATTGGCGTTCATCGCGGAGAGCAGGGCGATCAGTACGACGACGTTCATGATCTGGTCGGCGCCGGGGATGCCGAGGTGGTCGAGGGTGGCGACGTAGGGGCCCTTGGTGACCACATCGGGGTCGTCCCAGGGGACGAGGGTGACGATGACGGCCATGGAGCCGATGTAGAAGACGGCGATCCGCCACATCGCGGTACGGACCGCCTTGGCGACGCCCTGGACGGGGTGCTCGGACTCGGCGGCGGCGATGGAGACGGTCTCCAGACCGCCGTAGGCGAAGACGGATGCGAGCAGTCCGACGATCAGTCCGTCCACGCCGTGCGGCATGAAGCCGCCGTCGCCGAAGAGGTTGCTGGTGCCGGGGGCGTCGGTGTCGGGCAGGGCGCCGACGATGGCGAGTCCGCCGATGACCAGGAAGAGGACGATCGCCCCGACCTTCAATGCGGCGAACCAGAACTCGAACTCTCCGAAATTCTTCACGGCCGCGAGGTTCGTCGCACAGAAGACGACCATGAAGAGGGCGACCCAGGCCCATTCCGGGGTGCCCGGCAGCCAGCTCGTCATGATCTTCGCGGCGCCGATGCCCTCCAGGCCGACGGCGACGCAGAGCAGGAACCAGAAGGCCCAGCCGGAGGTGAATCCGGCCCAGGGGCCGATCGCCCGTTCGGCGTGGACGGAGAAGGAGCCGGAGGCCGGGTTGGCCGCCGACAGTTCGCCCAGCATCCGCATCACCAGCATCACGAGCAGCCCGGAGACGGCGTACGCGACGACGATGGAGGGACCGGCGGCGGCGATGCCCGCACCGGAGCCGACGAAGAGCCCGGCGCCGATCACCCCGCCGAGGGCGATCATCGACAGATGGCGCTGCTTGAGCCCGTGGGAGAGGGCGATATCGGTGGAGCGGCGTTCACCGCCGTCCGGGCTGCCGCCCGGCGGCCCGGGGGACTCCGTGTGCTCGGCGGAAGCTGAGGTACGGGACATGGGACGCCCTCTTCGCTAGCGGTTCGGCCGACGGCGCGGCCGGGAGGCCGGGGGAGTGGTGCCGTCGTCGGTAAAGGGCCACAGTCTGAGTGGCGTAACCGCCCAGGGGGAACGGTTGTCCGCTATACGGTCACGAGGCTCACACATCGTATCCATGTCTCTACCCGCGGGTAATGAGGCGGTCAGGGCTCCGGCGCCCGGAAGGCGTCCCCGCGGTCTTTGGAGAGACCCTACAGAGCGCCCCCCGTCGCGCCGACGCGCCCCCTCCCCGCTTCGCGCGTGATCAGCGTCACGTCCCGCCTCAGGTGTGAGGGAGTCTTTGTGGACTCCCCATGAAACGCTCGGGTCCGCCTTTGTCAGCCGCTGATGGTGTAGGCGCCACCGGCCGTGGGCTACCGTCGGCCTGTTCCCGACTTCCCGGGCCGGTACGGCGCCGGACCGGCCCTCCTCTTTACTGCTGTTGCCCCTTTTCGCCTTACCCCCTTTCCTTTGAATCCCGCGGAGTCCCGATGAGCACTGCCACCGTCATTTCCCGTCCCGGCGTGGTCCTCGCGGACCTGCTGCCCGCCTCCCGCACCCGTGACATCGCGCTCGTCGCGGGCGGTGCCGTACTCACCGGGCTCGCCGCCCAGATAGCCGTCCCCGTGCCCGGCTCCCCGGTGCCCGTCTCCGGCCAGACCTTCGCCGCACTGCTCGTCGGGACCGCCCTCGGCACCCGCCGGGGTCTGCTCTCCCTCGCGCTCTACGCCGTCGCGGGCGTCGCCGGGATGCCCTGGTTCGCCGAGGGCCAGTCCGGCTGGGGCATGCCCTCCTTCGGCTACATCCTCGGCATGCTGCTGGCCGCCGGGGTCGTCGGCGCCCTGGCCCGGCGCGGCGCCGACCGCTCGGTGTGGCGTACGGCGGGCGCGATGGCGATCGGCTCGGCGATCATCTACGCCGTCGGTGTCCCCTATCTCGCGCTGGCCACCGGCATGACGCTCACCCAGGCCGTCGCCGCCGGACTCACCCCGTTCCTGATCGGCGACGCGGTGAAGGCGGCCCTGGCGATGGGCGCGCTGCCCGCCGCCTGGAAGCTCGTCGGCCGCAAGGGCTGACAACTCCCCCGGCCCCGGCCGGGGTCCGGTGACCGCGGAGGCTCCCCGGGGCGTACCACCCCCGCCGGGGGAGCCTCTCGTGCTTCCCGCGGTCGTCCACAGGTCCGGGCCCTGCGACGGTCCGGCGGCCGGGGCCGTGCCACACTCGGACCATGCGCGTGTACCTCGGTTCCGACCATGCCGGATACGAACTCAAGAACCACCTCGTCGAGTGGCTCACGGCCCAGGGCCACGAGCCCGTCGACTGCGGCCCCCATATCTACGACGCCCTCGACGACTACCCCCCGTTCTGCCTGCGCGCCGCCGAGCGCGTCGCCGCCGACGCCGACAGCCTCGGCATCGTCATCGGCGGCTCCGGCAACGGCGAGCAGATCGCCGCGAACAAGGTGAAGGGCGTCCGGGCGGCGCTGGCCTGGAGCGAGCAGACCGCCGCCCTCGGCCGTGAGCACAACAACGCCAACGTCGTCGCCGTCGGCGCCCGGATGCACTCGCAGGACGAGGCCGTGAAGTTCGTCGAGATCTTCCTGTCCACGCCGTACTCGGGCGAGGACCGGCACACCCGCCGGATCGAGATGCTCAGCGCCTACGAGACGACGGGCGAGCTGCCCCCGATCCCCGAGGGCCACCCCCGGCAGCCGTGACCCCCGCGGGCGGCCCTGCCGGGACACGGCCGCCCGCACCGTCCCTCTCGTCGCTTCCCGTTGCTTGTCGTCGCTTCTCGTCGTTCTCGTCCTTCGCCTACTTCTCGTTCCAGGAGCCGTACGTGCCCGAGGGGCATACGATCCACCGGCTCGCCGCCGACCACCGGGAGCGGTTCGCCGCCCGGCCGGTCCGGGTGAGCAGCCCGCAGGGCAAGTTCTCCGACTCCGCCGCCCTCCTCGACGGGCAGCCGGTGACCGGGACCGAGGCCCACGGCAAGCACCTCTTCCTCGGCTTCGGGGCCCAGGGCTGGATCCATGTCCACCTCGGACTCTTCGGCCGGGTCGACTTCGGTACACCCCCGCTCCGGCCGCCCCTGGACACGGTCCGGCTGCGGCTGGCCAACGACGACGCGTACATGGATCTGCGCGGCCCGACGACCTGCGCCCTGATCACCGACGCGGAGAAGACCGCGATACACGACCGGCTGGGCCCGGACCCGCTGCGCCCGCCCGGCGATCCGCTCTCCGGCGACCCGGACACCGCCTTCGCCCGGATCAGCCGCTCCCGGACCACGATCGCCGCCCTGCTCCTGGACCAGAAGATCATCGCCGGGGTCGGCAACGTCTACCGCGCCGAGGTCCTGTTCCGGCACGGGATCGACCCCTACCGCACCGGCCGTGAGCTTCGGCGGGCCGAATGGGACGCGATCTGGGCCGATCTGGTGGCGCTGATGCGGCAGGGCGTACGCCACAACCGCATCGACACCGTACGGCCCGAGCACACCCCGGAGGCGATGGGCCGCCCGCCGCGCGTGGACGACCACGGCGGCGAGGTCTATGTCTACCGCCGGGCGAACCTCCCCTGCCTGATCTGTACGACCCCGGTCCGTACGGCGGACCTCGCCGCCCGCAACCTCTTCTGGTGCCCCACCTGCCAGCCGGCTTGAGGCGCCCGGGCCCGGGCCTTCGTACCGTGCCCGGCGCCCCTCCCGGCCGCCGGGGGTATCGCACCGTACGGCGGGATCAGAAGTCGTGCGGATACCAGGGGGCGGTCTCCGAGCCGAACGCCGCCGAAGCCGCCGCGAGCGCCCCGGGCCGTACCTCCCGGACCACTCCCGCCGCCGCCAGCGACGTCAGGGTCACCCCGCCGAGATGGGCCGCGCCCAGCGCCCGTACCGGCAGGGCGAGATCGGCCGGATCGGCCGTCCGCTCGCAGACCGCGCCCGACGCGTCGGCCGTCAGCCGCCACCGGCCGGTGTTCCAGCCGCAGAACGCGTCCTCGACGTCGATCACCACATCCACCGGGGACCGGTAGCCGCGGGCCGTCAGCGCCGCGCCCACCTCGACCAGCCGGACATGGAGCCCGTCCCACTGCCGCAGCCCGCACCGCCGCAGGTCCGAGACCAGATGCAGCAGCGGATCGTCCACCGGCAGGCTGGGCTTGGTGAGCGTCGACGTCAGATCGATCCCGAAGAGGTACCGCCAGAGCGCCGCGCGGGACGCCGGATCGTCCGCATGGAGATCCTGGACCTCGACCGAACCGGCGGGCCCCGACTCGTCCCACCGCGACCGGTTCCGGTAGCGGGCGTAACCGGTGACCTCGCCGTCCCGCTCCGCGAGTACACAGAGCAGCGGCGCCGACGAATCGCGGTCGAAGACCTGGACGGGCGCCCAGCCGGGCGACCGGGCGATCATGCCGGGCCTGGTGGGCACCGCCCGCGCGTAGACCGCCTCGCAGGCGGTGACCGTCGCCTCGTCGGCGACCGGCGCCGACCGTATCCCGACCGCCTCCGTGCCCTCGGGCAGCGGACCCAGCCGGACCCGCGCGGTATCGATCTCCAGCCGGAACTGGCGGCTGGCCGCGCCGTAGCCGTACCGGCCGTAGATCGCCGGTTCCGAGGCGGTCAGTACGGCCAGCGCCTCGCCCCGCTCCCGCAGATCGTCCAGCTGACGCCGCATCATCGCGGTGAGGATCCCCCGCCGCCGGTGGGTCGCGGCGACACTCACCATCGTCACCCCGGCGGCCGGGGCGAGCCGCCCGCCCGGCATGGTCACATCGAACCGGAAGGAGGCCGCCGTCCCGGCGAACAGTTCGCCGTCCCGGGCGGCGATCGACCGGCCGGGATCGCTGATCGCGCGGATCAGCTCCCGGTGCTCCGGCGCCTTGGTCCCACTGCCCCCGAAAGCGTTCTCCAGGACGCCGTACCACTCGTCCCAATCCGTCGCGGACAGCACATGAAGCTCAGTTGAGGTCATACGGCCATCCCTACCTCAGAAGACCCTTTGCAACCAGCGACTTTTCCGTTGCCTCAGCGGTCTCGCGAGCCCCGGGAGTGTGTCCTGTCATATGCCATGATGATCGGGCGATATGTCGACAGTGCGATCCGATTTCGAACGCATTGTCTGAGGGGTCCCCCTGCACGAACGGCTGATGGATCGATAGGGTCACACGACAATGGCCCAGAAGAAGGCGGCGGAATCGATGCGGGCCCGGATGCGCAAAGCCGTGCACCGGGTCCGAGTCGCGTTGCGCAAGTCCGCCGTCGACTACTTCCGCGGCGACGGCTCCGACACCATCGCCCTCGCCGGGCTGCTGCTCACCGTCCCGCTGCTGACCTGGGGCACGACCCTCGACTCCGAATGGATCTCACCCGCCGCGCTGGTCCTGCCGATCGTCGCGGGCGCGCTCGTCCTGCGCCCCGCCAGCCTGCTGGGCCTCTACGCGGCCTGCGCGGGCGGTCTGATCGTGGAGAGCGCCGCCCTCGGCCACTACACCGAAGGGCCTGGCAGGGTCACCCCGGGCATCGTGCTCGTCGTCGCCGCCTGCGGCTTCTTCGGCCTGCTGATCGCCCAGTTCCGGGCCCGGGTCGGGGTGCCCTGGCGGCGCGGCGGCACCATGCTCTTCGACCTGCGCGAACGCATCCGGGTCCAGAGCGCCCTGCCCCGGCTCCCCAAGGGCTGGCACCGAGAGATGGCGCTCCGCCCGGCCGGAGGCCAGTCCTTCTCCGGCGATTTCGTCGTCGCCGCCCGCACCAACGGCGGCCGGACCCTGGAGGTCGTCCTCACCGACGTCTCCGGCAAGGGCATGGACGCGGCCTCCCGGGCACTGCTGCTCTCCGGCGCCTTCGGCGGACTCCTCGGATCGCTGCCCCCGCACGGCTTCCTCCCCGCCGCCAACGGCTATCTGCTCCGCCAGGACTGGGACGAGGGCTTCGCCACCTCCGTCCACCTCGTCCTCGACCTGGACTCCGGCGACTTCGAGCTGTACTCGGCGGGCCACCTCCCGGCCCTCCAGCTCAACGCGGGCAGCGGCGTCTGGGAGGAGAAGGGCGCGGAGGGCCCGCTGCTCGGGGTCTACGACGGCGCGCAGTTCGACCCCGTGAAGGGCGCGCTCCGCCCCGGCGACGTCCTGATGCTCTTCACCGACGGCCTGGTCGAGGCGCCGGGCCGCGACCTCGGCGAGGGCATGGACCGCCTCACCGGCGAGGCGGACCGCTATGTCCAGGCGGGCTTCGAGGGCGCTGCGTGGCATCTCATCGAGGCGGTCGCGAAGGACGTCAACGACGACCGCGCACTCCTCCTCCTCTGCCGCGCCGCGTGATCTTCTACCCGGGGCGGCTCCCTCGGGGACTCCAGCGCCCCTGAAGCTCCGGAGCCAGGCACCTGGAGTTCCGGCTCAGCCTTGCGGAGGGCCCGGGGCGCAGGTGCCCAGGGGGCGTGGGGAACCGCGCGATCAGCCACGGGCGGTGTGGGGCCGGGCCCTCCGCAGATGCGTCTACGGCGGGTTGCCGTCGCTCCGGAGGCGGTCGCGTCCGCGGGGTCGCGGCGGTCTTCGGTCTGCGGACCGTGCGTGGCTGTTCGCGCGGTTCCGCCCCCCATGCCTTCGGCGATGGGGGACCCCCGGCGCCCCTGAGGCCTCCGGTCCGGCCCCTCGGACGCCGAAGAGGCTGTGAGACGGGGAATGGCGCCATTCCCTGTCGCATAGGCTCTTCGACGTCCGGTCGAGAGCACGGCGGATCCCACGCCGGGCCCGGCACACCCGAGTGAGAGCGAGAGCGCGATGCGATACCTGTTGACGACCCGGGTCACGGACACCACCCCCGCCCCCGACGAGCGGCTCTTCGCCGAGATGGCGGCCTTCGTGGAGGAGTTGACCGCGTCCGGTGTACTGCTGGCCACCGGCGGTCTGGCGCCCGAGGGCGTCCGCCTCACCTCGTCCGGCGACGAGATCACCGTCACCGACGGGCCCTTCACGGAGGCCAAGGAGGCCGTCGCGGGCTTCGCCCTGGTCGAGGTACGCAGCAAGGAGGAGGCGATCGAACTGGGCCGCAGGTTCCGCCGGATCGTCGGTGACGGCGAGAGCGTGATCCAGCAGGTCTTCGGCGGCTGACCCGCCCCCGGACGGACCGAAGAGAGCCTCGGCGGAAACGGAGCGTGTCCCGGTGACCGATGTCCACGCCGCGGTCGGCGCGGTCTGGAAGACGGAGTCCGCGCGGATCGTCGCCGGGCTCACCCGGCTCGTCCACGATGTCGGCCTGGCCGAGGAGTTGGCCCAGGACGCCCTGGTGGCGGCTCTGGAGCGATGGCCCGATTCGGGCGTCCCGGAGAATCCGGGCGCCTGGCTCACGGCCGTCGCCCGCCGCCGCGCCGTCGACACGATCCGCCGCGCCCGGACCCTGGCGGAGAAGCAGGGGCACCTCGCCCACGAGGCCCGGGAGCGGCGGCGCGAAGACATCACCGCCTCGGACACACCCGCCCGGGACGACGACAACGACAACGACGACAACGACAACGACAACGACAACGACAACGACGACGACGGTGGCGGCGAGGGCAGTCAGGACGACGTCCTGCGGCTGATGTTCCTCACCTGTCACCCCCTGCTCCCCACCCCCGCCCGGGTCGCCCTCACCCTCCGCCTCGTCGGCGGGCTGACGAACGCCGAGATCGCCCGCGCCTTCCTCACCACCGAGACCGTGATCGCCCGCCGGGTCGCCGACGCCAAACGCGCCGTCGCCGAGGCGGGCGTCCCGTTCGAACTGCCGCCGGACGGCGAGCTGACCGAACGCTTCTCCGCCGTACTGGAGGTCGTCTATCTGATCTTCAACGAGGGATACGCGGCCACCGCGGGCGACGATCTGCTGCGCCCCGGGCTCACCTTGGAGGCGCTCAGGATCGGCCGGCTGCTGGCCCGGCTCGCCCCCGCCGAACCCGAGGTCCACGGGCTGGTCGCCCTGATGGAGATTCAGGAGTCCCGGGCCGCCGCCAGGACCGGGCCGTCGGGGGAGCCCGTACCCCTGCACGAACAGAACCGGGGCCGCTGGGACCCGCTGCTGATCCGCCGGGGTTTCGCCGCGATGCTCCGGGCCCGCGACACCGCCGGGACCCGCGACACACCCCCGGGGCCGTACGTCCTCCAGGCCGCGATCGCCGTCACCCACGCCCAGGCGCCCACCGCCGACGCCACCGACTGGGCCGGGATCGCCGGGCTGTACGACGGCCTGGTCCGGCTGCTGCCCACCCCGGTCGTCCGGCTCAACCGGGCCGTCGCCGTCGGCCGGGCCCGGGGGCCCGCGGCCGGTCTCGGCCTCGTCGACGAACTCGCCGCCGACCCGGCCCTGCGCGACTACCACCTGCTGCCGGGGGTACGCGGCGATCTGCTGGTCCGGCTCGGCCGGTACGGGGAGGCCCGGCTGGAGTTCGAACGTGCCGCCGGACTGACCGCCAACACCGCCGAACGGGCCTTCCTGCGCCGCCGGGCCGCCGCGGCCGCGCTCGCCGACGCCCACACCGGGCCACCCGGATCCGGGCCTGACACCGACCCGGGCCCGGTACTCGGCCCCGCCGCCGACGCGTTCCTGGCCGGGGACGGACTCGACCCGGCGAGCGTCCGTTCGTACACCCAGACCCTGACCCGGCTGCGCCGCGCCCTCGGCGACGGGTATCCACTGGGCTCGCTCACCGCCGGGACCGTCGCCCGGGTCTTCGACACCGCCTGGTCCACGGCCGCGCCCGCCACCTGGAACCGGCACCGCTCGGCGTTCCGCTCCTTCGCCGCCTGGGTACCGCTGGATCCGGCGGTCGCCGGCGGGCCGCCCCGGCGGGCCGGAGCACCCGCCCCGGTCCGCCCGATCGCCGCCGCCCGACTCGACGCGCTCTGGGCCCGTACCGACGTCGCACCGCGCGAGCGGGTCCTGTGGCGGCTGTTGTACGAGTCGGGGGCGCCGGTCACCGCCGTGCTCGCCCTCGACGTGGCGGCACTCGACCTCGACGACCGCCGGGCCCGGTCGGGGCGGTACCTGATCACCTGGCGGGCCGGGACCGCCCGGCTGCTGCCCGAGCTGATCGGGGACCGTACCGAAGGGCCCCTCTTCCGTACGCTCCGCAGGTCCGGGGGCGCGCCCGCCCGGCTCAGCTACGAGCGGGCCGAATACCTCTTCAAACAGGCGACCCGGGCGCTGGACCCGGACGGCGAGGGCTGGACTCTGCGCAGACTGGCCCGCTCGGAGTGATCCGGGCCGGGCGGCCATGGGCCGGGGGCATGCCGAAGGAGCCGGGCCGTCTCCGGCCCGGCCCCTCACCGGCTTGCCCTCAGCACCTCCTCCACGGCGTCCGGTGTCCCGTGCCACGAAGCGCCACGGCCGGAGTCCGGCTCAGCACTGCACGGACGACGCCTGGTCGTTCTCGCTGGGGAGGACGTTCACGCGGTAGCCGTTGTACTGGACGTGGCGGTCGCCGCCCCGGTAGGCGTGCACCCACCAGTTGCAGGTGACACCGGAGTCGTTGGACCACGACGACATCTGGTCGTTGAAGCCGTAGTCCCCGAGGAAGCCGATGTAGTCACCGGCCTTGATCGCGATGCCACCCCCCGTGAAGTTGACATCGCGGTACAGACAGAGGCTGTTGGATGGGCAGTTGGACCCCGAGAAGTGCACCGGAGCCGCGGCGACCGGGGCGGACGGCGCGGCCGGGGCCGCGGCGGTCGCGGTCGGGGCGGCGGCGAGCCCCGCGGTCAGTGCTGCTGCGGCGGCGAGCAGGGCGAAGCGGCGCATGGAAACCTCCTGGTTTGCGATGGAGAGCCGGGCTTTTCCGGCACCGGGGAAACGATGTCCATGCCCCGAATCCCCCAACCCCGGCGGTCACCCGGATGGCCCGGGCGCGCGGGAGCGCGGGAGGTGCCGCCGTACGTGACAGAGCGCGGCGTCCCCCTGGGGGTGACCGCCGCGCTCCGTAGCGTTGTTGACCGGGTCGCTACCCGATGCCCGCGGGCTCGCGGGACGGCATGATCCGGGCGAGCAGTCCGGAGCGGCCCGCCGCCAGCGGACCGAGGACCGCCAGGATCAGCACATAGCCCGCGATGAACGGGGAGAGCCGGTCGTCGAGTCCGGCGCCCGCCGCCATGGTGGCGAGGATCAGGGCGAACTCCCCGCGCGCCAGCAGCGTCGTGGAGATGTTCGCGGCCGGACCGGGCCCGAAGTCGTACATCCGCGCGGCGGCTATGCCGGCCAGTACGTTCATCGCCAGCGTCACCGCGACCGCGGCCAGTACCGGCCAGAGGACGACCGGCAGGTCGCCCGGGTCGATGGAGAGGCCGAAGGCGAAGAAGAAGATGGCGCCGAAGGCGTCCCGCAGCGGATGGACCAGCTTGCGGATCCGGTCGCCGGAGGTGGTGCTGCCGAGCATCAGGCCGACCATGAACGCGCCGATGGCGTCCGCGACCCCGAACCACTCGGAGACTCCGGCGAGGAAGACGGCGGCACCGAGGAAGGAGATGACGAGCAGTTCGTCGTCCTTGGTGTCGATGAGCCGTCCCACGACCCGGGTGCCGAACCGGGCCGCCAGCGCCAGCAGCAGCAGGAAGCCGAACGCCTTGCCGGCGTCCATCACGGCGGCCGAGAGGCTGTCGGCGCCGGAGAGTATCGGCTGGAGCGCGGCGAGGTAGAGGGCGAGGAAGATGTCCTCGACCACGATGATGCCGAGGATCGGTTTGGTCTCGGGGTCGCCGATCCGCCCGAGGTCGACCAGGACCTTCGTCACGATCGCGGACGAGGAGATACCGAGGACACCGGCGAGTACCAGCGCCTCCGACGTGCCCCAGCCCAGGGCGAAGCCGAAACCGAGCCCGGCGCCGACGTTCAGCAGGAGGTAGGCGCCTCCGGCCGTCGCCATCCGCCGGCCACCTGCCTTGAGGTCGTCGAGATGGAACTCCAGGCCGAGGTAGAACAGCAGGAGCACCAGGCCGAGGGCGGAGAGCATCTCCAGGTCGTGCGGGTCGGAGACCAGGACGAAGCCGGGGGTGTGCGGTCCGAGCAGGATCCCGGCCAGGATGAACAGGGGAATCGTGGGCAGCCCTATCCGGCCGCCGAGCCGGGCGAGGAAGGCGGCAGCCAGGAAGGCGCCGCCCATGGCGATGAGGGTGTCTGCGTGTCCGATGGCTCAATCCTTCGCGGTTGAGTCGGCCACCGGATGACGGGGGACGGGGCGGCCGACTGGGGACGAGTCAAAAGGGCGTCAAGGAACCGTCAGTAATTAGTTTACCAAATGATTGATGTTCGCAACTATGTACGTTCGTAGCGCCCCGGACTCCGTTACGGCGTCGCCCTGTTGACCCGCCCCCGCCCCCGCGAGGGCGTCCCCGGTGTCGCCCCGAGGCTCAGGGCGCGGACCGGGTACGGCTGAAGACATACGCCTCCCGCATCCGGCCGTCCGGGTCGAACCGCCCGAAGAAGCCCACGTCGCTGGTGGTGTCGCCCTTACGGCCCGTGGTGTGCAGGGTGTACCGGGCGGTCAGCAGATCGCCCCGGGCGAGGGCCTCGTGCACCTCCACCCTCGTACCGGCGGCGTTCCTGCGCACCGGGCGCAGATGGGCGGCCAGCTTCTCCCGGTCGATCCGGTTGCCGTCGACGTACTGGACGAAGCCCGGCGCGTGGAACCGGTCCACGATCGCGCCGGGATCGTCGTCGGTGCCGAGGATCTGCCGGGTGAACTCCGTATAGAAGTCGGCGATGAACCGCCCCGGGTCGTCCCCGAACGGGGTGGCGCTGGTCATGATCGGTCTCCTCCCGGCCGGGGCCGCCCGTACGGCGGCCCTCGTCCGGCGGACGCTAGGCAGCCACCCGAACATTGACAAGACTGTCAAATTTAATCCCCGGGGTGCCCCGCCCCGATCCCGGATCCCGGCCGCCGGACCGATGGATTCCGCTGAGGGACGAATCATGGGCTTCCCGGCATACATCGCGTTCCCGGTGGCACGATCCCGGGCAGACGCGGGCCGGGCCGTGCCATCGGGAACGGCCCCGCCTCCGGGTCCGCGAGACGGAACGACCGAGAGTGTGAACACCGTGGCCATTTCCCTGTCCCTGGTCCTGCTGATGGGCATCGTCCTCGTTCTGCTGATCCGCTCGGGATCGCTCAAAACGGGACCGGCCGTCGCGGCCGTCCTCTTCGGCTTCTTCCTCGCCTCGTCGGGCGTCGCCCCCGACATCCGCAGATTCCTCGACTCACTGGCCGACGGCATCAGCGGCATCACCTTCTGAACCGTCCGGACGCCCCGCGCTCGCGGGGGCGCCCGGCGCCCGACCGGCGCACCGGGAGCGCTCCGGGGCGTCCCGGGCGCTACCACGCCCAACAACAGCGAGAGGCCCGTGGCCGGTTCGTAAACCGGCCACGGGCCTCCGCGACGGAGCGGGCGACGGGAATCGAACCCGCGTAGCCAGTTTGGAAGACTGGGGCTCTACCATTGAGCTACGCCCGCGAGCACCGTCGAACGGTGCCGGTGCCGCAGGTCCGCGGCACGAGGAGCATCGTAGCGGGTCCCGGGCGCCCCCCGCACACCCGTATCCCCGCCGGGCGTCCGCCGGGCATCGGGTCCGGGCCGCCGCGGAGCGTTCGATCACCCCCGTGCGCCCGTGCGCCCTCCCCGTGCACGCGATAACCAGCGGCCACCCTGCCTGCGAACATGTACCCTACGTGTCGCACCGACGGGGTGTGGCGCAGCTTGGTAGCGCGTCCGCTTTGGGAGCGGAAGGTCGTCGGTTCGAATCCGGCCACCCCGACCACCGTCTCCGGCGCCCCGCAAGATCGCGTTGTGGGGCGCATCCTGCATACAGCTACTATGCAAACTGCGTGCCCGCGTGTCCGAACACGGGCGAGGGCCGAACCGGCTGCGGCGAGTAGCCCCGGGCCGGAGGGCCGATCCGTACCGAGGTGCGGGGACGCCGCATGACCCCAGTATTCAGCCATCAAGGAGACCGAACCGTGAAGAGCGCCGTGGAGACCCTGAACCCGACCCGGGTTCGGCTCACTGTCGAGGTGCCCTTCGAGGAGCTCAAGGACAGCCTCGACGCGGCGTACAAGAAGATCAACCAGCAGGTCACGGTCAAGGGCTTCCGCAAGGGCAAGATCCCGGCCCGGGTGATCGACCAGCGGTTCGGCCGTGGTGCGGTCCTGGAGGAGGCGGTCAACGACGCCCTTCCGAAGTTCTACTCCGAGGCGGTCCGCGAGGCCGAGCTGAACGTGCTCGGCCAGCCGGAGGTCGACATCACGGAGCTGAAGGACGGCGACACGCTGAACTTCACCGCCGAGGTCGACATCCGCCCCGAGATCGAGATCCCGGACTACTCCGGCATCGAGGTCGAGGTCGACGCGGTCGAGGTCACCGACGAGGACATCGACAAGTCGGTCGAGCAGCTCCGTGAGCGCTTCGTCACCACCACCCCGGTCGAGCGCGCCGCCACCGACGGCGACGTCGTCACCGTGGACCTGACCGCCAAGGTCGACGGCGAGGTGCTCGCCGACGGCGTGGCCGACGGTGTTTCCTACACCATCGGCTCCGGCGAGCTGCTCGACGGCATCGACGACGCCGTCAAGGGCCTGGAGGCCGGTGGCGAGGCCACCTTCACCTCCCAGCTCAAGGGCGGCTCCGCCACGGGCAAGGACGCCGAGGTCACCGTCAAGGTCACCCAGGTCGCCGCCCGTGAGCTGCCCGCCCTCGACGACGACTTCGCCCAGCTGGCGAGCGAGTTCGACACGCTGGAGGAGCTGCGCGCCGACAGCGTCAAGCGGCTGCGCAACATGAAGGCGTACGACCAGGCCACCCAGGCCCAGGAGCGGGTGCTGGACGAGCTGCTGAAGCTCGTCGAGGTGCCGATCCCCGAGAAGCTGCTCGAGGACGAGACCAACACCCGCAAGCACAACCTGGAGCACCACCAGCTCGGCCAGATGGGCCTCGACCTGGCGAAGTACCTGGAGATCCAGGGCAAGACCGCCGAGGAGTTCGAGACCGAGACCCGCGACCAGGCGATCAAGGGCATCAAGACCCAGTTCGTCCTCGACGCGCTGGTCAGCAAGGAGAAGCTCAACGTCAGCCAGGACGAGCTGACCGAGCACCTGATGCGCCGTGCCGCTTCCTCCGGCATGAGCCCCGACCAGTTCGCCCAGGCCGTCGTCGAGGGCGGCCAGGTGCCGATGCTCGTCGGCGAGGTCGCCCGGGGCAAGGCGCTGGCCGTGGTCGTCGAGGCCGCCAAGGTCGTCGACACCAACGGTGAGGCCGTGGATCTGGACGAGGAGGAGGAGGCCGAGGCCGCTTCCGAGACCGCAGCGGCCGCGGAGGCCGCCGAGGTCCCCGCCGACGAGGCCGCCGACGCCGAGAAGGCCGACAAGTAAGAGCGTGCGCGCCGCCCCGGCCGCCTCTCCTCCGGGAGGGACGGCCGGGGTCCGCGCGGCAGGGCCCGGACGCAGCCGCGTCCGGGCCCTGCGCCGTCCCCGGCCCCGGACCGGCCCATTCCCGCCCCGGCGACCTTGCGCTCCGAGCGAACAGTTCGGGAACCGGGATGGCGTTGTCCGACCTGCGCGTTAGGGTCCATGAATACGAGGGCGGGGGAGTTACCCGGCCCCGGCTGAAAAGACGCTGAGACGGCGGGCAGCCGTCAGAGACGAGCAGGTGGACACGTGACGAACCCGATGCCCCAAGCCGCCGGTGAGCCGTCCCTCGGTGGCCTTGGCGACCATGTCTACAACCGGCTGCTCAATGACCGGATCATCTACCTCGGCCAGCAGGTCGACGACGACATCGCGAACAAGATCACCGCGCAGATGCTGCTCCTGGCCGCCGACCCGGAGAAGGACATCTACCTCTACATCAACAGCCCCGGTGGCTCGGTGACGGCCGGTATGGCGGTCTACGACACGATGCAGTTCATCCCGAACGACGTCGTCACCATCGGTATGGGCATGGCGGCCTCGATGGGCCAGTTCCTGCTGACCGGCGGCGCTCCCGGCAAGCGCTTCGCGTTGCCGAACACGGACATCCTGATGCACCAGGGCTCGGCGGGCCTCGGCGGCACCGCCTCCGACATCAAGATCCAGGCCGAGTACCTGCTCCGGACCAAGCAGCGGATGGCGGAGATCACCGCCCGGCACTCCGGCCAGACCGTCGAGGCGATCCTGCGCGACGGCGACCGCGACCGCTGGTTCACCGCGGAGGAGGCCAAGGAGTACGGCCTCATCGACGACATCAAGTCGTCCGCGACGAACGTCCCGGGCGGCGGCGGCACCGGCGCCTGAGCGCCCGCCTCACCCATCGCCAAGCCACCGAGCCCGCGGCGCCGCGCGAAAGCGCCCCCGGGCCCCTCGAACCGGAAGGCCGAGAACACCCCCATGAGCACCTTCTCCGCGAGCGGCCTCTACACCGGCCCGCAGCCGGACAACCGCTATGTCGTCCCCCGCTTCGTCGAGCGCACCTCCCAGGGCGTCCGCGAGTACGACCCGTACGCGAAGCTCTTCGAGGAGCGCGTGATCTTCCTCGGGGTGCAGATCGACGACGCCTCCGCCAACGACGTCATGGCCCAGCTGCTGTGCCTGGAGTCGATGGACCCGGACCGCGACATCTCGATCTACATCAACAGCCCCGGCGGCTCCTTCACGGCGCTGACCGCGATCTACGACACGATGCAGTTCGTGAAGCCGGACATCCAGACGGTCTGCATGGGCCAGGCCGCGTCCGCCGCCGCCGTACTGCTCGCCGCCGGTACGCCCGGCAAGCGGATGGCCCTGCCGCACGCCCGGGTCCTGATCCACCAGCCGTCCTCGCAGACCGGCCGTGAGCAGCTCTCCGACCTGGAGATCGCGGCCAACGAGATCCTGCGGATGCGGCAGCAGCTGGAGGAGATGCTGGCCAAGCACTCCACCACCCCGCTGGAGAAGGTCCGCGACGACATCGAGCGCGACAAGATCCTCACCGCCGATGACGCGCTGGCGTACGGTCTGATCGACCAGATCGTCTCGACCCGCAAGAGCACGGCGGCCACCGCCGCGTGACCCGGTGCCCTCGGTCTTGGCGCGGTCCATGAGAATGTGAACCGCGCCAAGAGGGGCCCGAACGGGGGCCCGGGCACGGTACCGTCGAATATGAGGCACGAGGAGCGGCTGCACCAGGCCGCTCCCAGGCGAAGGGGAAGCACCTCGTGGCACGCATCGGTGACGGCGGCGATCTGCTCAAGTGCTCGTTCTGCGGAAAGAGCCAGAAGCAGGTGAAGAAGCTCATCGCAGGCCCCGGTGTGTACATCTGCGACGAGTGCATCGAACTCTGCAACGAGATCATCGAGGAGGAGCTCGCCGAGACCTCCGAGGTGCGCTGGGAGGAACTGCCCAAGCCGCGCGAGATCTACGAGTTCCTCGAAGGCTATGTCGTCGGGCAGGAGCCCGCGAAGAAGGCCCTGTCCGTCGCGGTCTACAACCACTACAAGCGGGTCCAGGCCGGGGAGACCGGCGGCCCGAACGGCCGGGACGACGCCATCGAGCTGGCCAAGTCCAACATCCTGCTGCTCGGCCCCACCGGCTCCGGCAAGACCCTGCTCGCCCAGACCCTCGCCCGGATGCTGAACGTCCCGTTCGCGATCGCGGACGCCACGGCGCTCACCGAGGCGGGCTATGTCGGCGAGGACGTCGAGAACATCCTGCTGAAGCTCATTCAGGCGGCCGACTACGACGTCAAGAAGGCCGAGACCGGGATCATCTACATCGACGAGATCGACAAGGTCGCCCGTAAGAGCGAAAACCCGTCGATCACCCGGGACGTCAGCGGCGAAGGCGTACAGCAGGCCCTGTTGAAGATCCTGGAGGGCACCACCGCCTCCGTACCGCCGCAGGGCGGCCGGAAGCACCCGCACCAGGAGTTCATCCAGATCGACACCACGAATGTGCTCTTCATCGTGGGCGGCGCCTTCGCCGGTCTGGAGAAGATCATCGAGTCCCGGGCGGGTGCCAAGGGCATCGGCTTCGGGGCCACCATCCGCTCCAAGCGGGAGATCGAGGCCAGCGACCAGTTCCAGGAGGTCATGCCGGAGGATCTGGTGAAGTTCGGGATGATCCCCGAGTTCATCGGCCGGCTCCCGGTCATCACCTCGGTCCACAACCTCGACCGCGAGGCGCTGCTCAAGATCCTGGTCGAGCCGCGCAACGCGCTCGTCAAGCAGTACCAGCGGCTCTTCGAACTCGACGGCGTCGAGCTGGACTTCGACCGCCCCGCCCTGGAGGCCATCGCCGACCAGGCGATCCTGCGCGGCACCGGCGCCCGTGGACTGCGCGCCATCATGGAGGAGGTCCTCCAGTCGGTGATGTACGAGGTGCCGTCCCGCAAGGACGTCGCCCGGGTCGTGATCACCGCCGATGTCGTCCGCGACAATGTGAACCCGACCCTGGTGCCCAGGATCGTCCAGGGCGACGGCCGGCACGAGAAGTCGGCGTAAGCCCGTAACACCGCGGGCCGCGACGCAGCCGCGCCGCCCGGACCGACGAAGACCCCCGCCCCGTACGCCAACCGTACGAGCGGGGGTCTGTCGTTTCCGGTCGGTACCGGCCCGCGGTCAGATCTTGGTGCGCGAGGTGTTGTAGAGCTTGGCCGTCAGCTCGGACAGCTTCCCCGTCTCCATCGCCTCGGCCCCGGCGTCCCCGGTGCCCGAGAGCATCGACAGCTCCATGTGCATCACCACGACGACGCTGCTGTAGTCGGCCCAGACGCACATCGGCACCTCGAACGGCTGCTTGCCGGAGGTGTCCTTGGCCTTCTGGCACTTCATCACGGCGCCCTTGAAGCCGTTCGGCTTCACCGACGCCGAGCTGCCGATCAGCTCGACGTCGCCCTCCTTGCCGGCGTCCTTCTCGACCATCTTGAAGAAGTTGTCGACCGCCGTCTCCGGCTTGTCGACCTTGCCCCAGAAGCCGGTCATCACCAGCATCTTGCCGCTGGTCGGGTCGGCCCCCGTCTTGTAGCCCGCGGCCACCTGCCGGGGGTCCTTGATGCCCATCGACTCGGCGTCCTTGCGGTCGCTCGCCGACATCTTGTCCCCGTCACCGCCGCTCTGCTTCTGGTACTCCTCGACCGAGGCGGGCGGGGTGATCTTGTAGCCGCGGGTGCTGTCCGCCACCCCGCCGGAGCCCTCGTCGCCCCCGCCGAACAGCAGATAACCACCGCCGCCGATCACCGCGAGCGCCACCACGGCCGCGGCTATCACCAGGCCGGTCTTCTTCTTCCGCGGCGCGCCGGGCACGGGCGGCTGACCCGGGTGGCCGGGCTGCTGCCCGTACGGCCCCGGCTGCTGCGGCGCGCCCCACTGGCCCGGCTGCTGGGCGCCCGGCGCGCCCGGCTGCTGCGGCCCGCCGTACGGGTTCGGCTGGGCACCGGGCTGACCGGGCTGCTGCGGGAAGCCGTAGCCACCGCCCTGCGGCGGGGTGTACGGCCCCGGCTGCCCGCCGGGCTGCTGGGGGTAGCCGTAGCCCGGCTGGGCCGGGGGCTGCTGCGGCGGCTGCCCCCCGTACGGCCCCGGCTGACCGTACGGTCCCGGCTGCTGCGGCTGACCGTCGTAAGGGCCCGGCTGGTTCTGGCTCATCCTGGTGAGTCCCCCATGTGTGAACGCTTATCTGGACCTCACATCCTCACCCACACCCCCCGGCGGTGGGGCGACCGGGGTCACACCGTTACCGAACCTTCCCGTTTCCGTACGGGCCCGTGACACCCCCTAGACTGGCTCCGTGACCGAGAACACTCAGCAGCCGCCAGCCACCACCCCCGAACTGCCGACCCAGTACGCGCCGGCCGAGGTAGAGGGGACGCTGTACGAGCGCTGGGTAGGTCGCGGTTACTTCGAGGCCGACGCCAAGAGCGACAAGCCCGCGTACACCGTCGTCATCCCCCCGCCGAACGTCACCGGCTCCCTGCACATGGGCCACGCCTTCGAGCACACCCTGATCGACGCCCTGACCCGCCGGAAGCGGATGCAGGGATACGAGACCCTGTGGCAGCCCGGAATGGACCACGCCGGGATCGCCACCCAGAACGTCGTCGAGCGGGAGCTGGCCAAGGAGGGCAAGTCCCGGCACGACCTCGGCCGGGAGGCGTTCGTCGACCGGGTCTGGCAGTGGAAGGCCGAGTCCGGCGGCCAGATCCAGGGACAGATGCGCCGCCTCGGCGAGGGCGTCGCCTGGAGCCGTGACCGCTTCACCATGGACGAGGGCCTCTCCCGGGCCGTCCAGACCGTCTTCAAGAAGATGTACGACGAGGGGCTGATCTACCGCGCCGAGCGCATCATCAACTGGTGCCCGCGCTGTCTGACCGCCATCTCCGACATCGAGGTCGACTACCAGGACGACGAGGGCGAGCTGGTGTCGCTGAAGTACGGCGACGGCGACGACACCGTCGTGGTCGCGACCACCCGCGCCGAGACGATGCTCGGCGACACCGCGGTCGCCGTCCACCCCGACGACGAGCGGTACGCCCACCTGATCGGCAAGCGGATCACCCTGCCGCTCACCGACCGCACCATCCCCGTCGTCGCCGACACCCATGTCGACCCCGAGTTCGGCACCGGCGCCGTCAAGGTCACCCCCGCCCACGACCCCAACGACTTCGCCATCGGCCAGCGCCACGGCCTGGAGTCCATCGAGGTGCTCGACGAGCGGGGCGTCATCACCGTCCACGGCCCCTTCCAGGGCCTGGACCGGTTCGAGGCCCGCTCGGCGATCGTCGCCGCGCTCCGCGCCGACGGCCGGATCGTCGCCGAGAAGCGGCCGTACACCCACTCCGTGGGCCACTGCTCCCGCTGCCGGACGACCCTGGAGCCGAGGGTGTCGCTCCAGTGGTGGGTCAAGGTCGAGCCGCTGGCGAAGGCCGCCGGTGACGCGGTCCGCGACGGCAGGGTCGCCATCCACCCCGCCGACATGACCCAGCGCTACTACGACTGGGTCGACAACATGCACGACTGGTGCATCTCGCGCCAGCTCTGGTGGGGCCACCGGATCCCCGTCTGGCACGGCCCGAACGGCGAGATGGTCGCCGTCGGACCCGACGAGCAGCCGCCGTCCGGCGAGGGCTGGGAGCAGGACCCCGACGTCCTCGACACCTGGTTCTCCTCCGGCCTCTGGCCCTTCTCCACCCTGGGCTGGCCCGAGCAGACCCCCGACCTGGAGAAGTTCTACTCCACCGACGTCCTCGTCACCGGCTACGACCTGATGTTCTTCTGGGTCGCCCGGATGATGATGTTCGGTCTCTACGCGATGGACGGCGAGCCGCCGTTCCGTACCGTCGCCTTCCACGGCATGGTCCGCGACGAGTTCGGCAAGAAGATGTCCAAGTCGGCCGGGAACACCGTCAACCCGCTCGACTGGATGGACTCCTACGGCTCCGACGCGGTCCGCTTCACCCTGGCCCGCGGCGCCAACCCGGGCACCGACGTCCCGATCGGCGAACACTGGGTGCAGGCGTCCCGGAACTTCGCCAACAAGATCTGGAACGCCACCCGCTTCGCGCTGATGAACGGCGCGACCGTCGAGGGCGAACTGCCCCCGGCGGACCGGCTCTCCACGGCCGACCGGTGGATCCTGGCCCGGCTCAACAAGACCGTGGCCGAGGTCGACGCGTACTACGACGACTACCAGTTCGCCAAGTTGTCCGACGCGCTCTACCACTTCGCCTGGGACGAGGTCTTCGACTGGTACGTCGAACTCTCCAAGACGACCTACTTCGAGGGCGGCGAGCAGGCGAAGGTCTCCGCGCGCGTCCTCGGCGAGGTGCTCGACGTCACCCTGCGGCTGCTGCACCCGGTGACGCCGTTCGTCACCGAGGCGCTGTGGACCACCCTCACCGGACGCGAGTCCGTCGTCGTCGCCGACTGGCCCGCCGACAGCGGCTTCCGCGACGAGGCCGCGGAGCGGGAGATCGAGCAGGTCCAGCGGCTGGTCACCGAGGTCCGCCGGTTCCGCTCCGACCAGGGCCTCCAGCCCGGCCAGAAGGTGCCCGCCCGGCTCGACCTGACCGGTACGGCCCTCGCGCCGCACGAGGCCGCGATCCGTCAGCTCCTCCGGCTCCAGCCGGAGGGCGACGCCTTCCACGCCACCGCGACCCTGCCGGTCGCCGGGGCGACCGTGGCCCTCGACCTCTCCGGCACCATCGACGTCGCCGCCGAGCGCAAGCGCCTGGCGAAGGACCTCGCGGCGGCGGAGAAGGAGAAGGCGCAGGCCGAGGCGAAGCTCGGCAACGAGGCGTTTCTGGCGAAGGCGCCGGATCAGGTGGTGGCGAAGATCCGGGGCCGCCTGTCGAACGCGGAGTCGGACATCACCCGCATCACCGGCCAGCTCGCGTCCCTCCCCGCCGCCTGACCCCGGTCCGGGCCGCCCCACTCCGGGCGGCCCGGCCCCGGTGCCCCCGTCTCTCCTGCGGAGGGCTGGACCGGGAGCACCTCAGGGCTGTCCCGTAATCCCCGGCGGGCGCACGACGACGGCTACGGCACTTCGCCGCGTTGTCGAATCGTCCGAATACGCCCAGTACGAGGACGTCTCTCCGCCGTGCGACGCACCGCATCTGACGCCGTGCGCTGATCCGCCGCGGATGACGGGACAGCCCTGAGGCCGTGTCGTCGAATTCCCCGCCTGGCCCGCGACGCCCGGTACGCGCACTCTGCCCCTGTGCCCTTCGGGCAGGGGAGGTGTTCCCGGCGTCGCCGGGGTTTCCCGAGTACGTCCCGTACGGGGGAGACCGCCCCCTGGCTTCGCCGGGGGGACTCCCGCCGCCGTCGCGAATTCGCACGCACCGGACGCCGCGGGCCCCGCCCTGCGGGCGGACGGCGCGAATTCGACGACACGGCCCAGGGGCGCGGGGAACCGCGCGACCAGCCACGCACGGTGTGAGGTCCGGAACCGGGCTTACGGGGCAGACGGTGTGTCGGGAGCGCCCAGCGGCGCCTCGCCGTAGGGGCGATGTGGTGTTCCGGCCGCGCGCCGTCGGTGGTTGCTCGCGCAGTTCCGCCTCTACGCCCGGCGGCGTGGGGGCCCCAGCGCCCCTGGGCACTCGGGGCCCCGCCTCGACGGAGGTGCGGGCCCGTGCCCCCGAGGCGGAGGCGCTTGAGGGCGGCGCGCATCATGGGAGGCATGTCGCCTGTCCGGTACGCCGTACTCCGCCTCATCACGGCGGTGCGTCGGCGTACCCGGCGGTGGGCCGCCTCGCCGCCCGCCCTCGATGTGATCGCCGCCCTGAGCTGCTTCTCCCTGATGGTGCTCGACGTGCCCGGGCTCGCCGGGGACGACAACTCCCTCACCGGGCTGACCGCCACCCTCGTCCTGGGCGCCGGTGCGGCGACCCTGGTGCTGCGGCGGCGGGCGCCCTGGGTGCCGTACGCCGTCGCGCTGGTGCTGCTCGGCTGGCTGCACGAGCTGACCCTGATCCAGTTCGCGCTCTACTCCCTGGGCCGGTTCCGGGGCCGGGCCGCCGGGGTGCTGGCGACCGCCGGCTATGTGGCCGTCGCGTACGCCCTCTTCAACCTGCCCGGCTGGCCGGAGCGGAGCGCCGACACCCTCAGCTCCTTCCTGTCGCTGGTGGTGCCGATCGGGGTGCTCGCCGCGGGCGTCGGTATCGCCGCGTACCGGCACGACCTGGTCCGGGAGCTGGCGGCGCAGCGCGCCCGTACGGCCGTACTCAAGGCGGTCCAGGACGAACGGATCTCCGTCGCCCGCGATGTCCACGATCTGGTGGGCCGGGAGCTGACGGTGCTCAGTGTCCGGGCCGAGGTGCTGGCGGTCCGGGCCCGCGGCGGCTCGTACGAGAAGGACTTCGACGAGCTGGCGGAGACGGCCCGGCGGGCGCATCAGATGCTCAACGACACGATCGTGCACCGGGCCGACGAGCGGACCGCGACCCCGGGTCTCGACGGGCTGGCGGCGCTCGCGGCGGAGGGGATGGCGATGGGCAGCCCGGTGGTGGTGGAGGTCGCGGACGCGGCGTACGGGCTGTCGCCGCTGCGGCAGGCCGCCGTCTACCGGGTGGTGCAGGAGTGTCTGACGAACGCGGCCAAGCACGCCCCGGGCGAGCGGGTGACGGTCTCGATCGCCCCCGAAGGACCGCAGAGCCCCGAAGGACCGGGCGCCCCCCACGGCCCCGTCGCCCCCGGTGGGGCCCGGCTGCGGGTCGTCGTCCGCAATCCGCTGCCGGCCGCGGCGCCGGTGACCGAGCCGGTGTCCAGCGGTACCGGCACTCTCTCGATGCGGGAGCGGGTCGCCGCGATGGGCGGCACGCTCACGGCCGGGCCGGGGGACGGGACGTACGAGGTCGTCGCCGTCCTCCCGGCGGGCCGCCGTCCCGCCGCCGGGTGACGCCTGGCTCTCCCCGTCGCGGCGTGTTCCCGCCGCGCCGTCGTACCCCCGGCGGGGCGGCGCGCCCCGCCGCCTAGACTGGGGTGGTGAGTGAGCACCCCGCCGACCGCCAGCCGGACGAGCCCGAGCCGTACGAGCGCGATGTCTTCGACGAGATCGTGGACGCCGAGACCGACCGCGATCCCGACCTCGCGGTGATCGAGGCGGGCAGCCGTACCCTGCGTACCCAGGGGGGTCCGCCCGACGCCCAGGTGCCGGGCCGCCCCGCGGATCCCGAGGTGGACGCGGCGCTGCGGGCGGTGGAGACGGAGCTGGCGAGTCGCTGGGGCGAGACCAAGCTGGAGCCGTCGGTGCGGCGGATCGCGGCGCTGTTGGACGTACTGGGTGAGCCCCAGCGGTCGTATCCCTCGATCCACATCACCGGGACCAACGGCAAGACGTCGACGGCCCGGATGATCGAGGCCCTGCTTTCCGCGTTCGATCTGCGGACCGGCCGCTACACCTCTCCGCACGTCCAGTCGATCACGGAGCGGATCAGCCTCGACGGCTCGCCGGTGAGCGCCGAGCGGTTCGTCGCCACCTATGAGGACATCAAGCCGTATGTCGAGATGGTCGACACGGCGCAGGAGTACCGGCTGTCGTTCTTCGAGGTCCTGACCGGGATGGCGTACGCGGCCTTCGCGGACGCCCCGGTGGATGTGGCCGTGGTCGAGGTCGGCATGGGCGGCGAGTGGGACGCCACCAATGTGATCGACGCGCAGGTCGCGGTGGTCACCCCGATCGATCTGGACCACACGGACCGGCTCGGCGGTACGCATGCCGAGATCGCCGGGGAGAAGTCGGGGATCGTCAAGCGGGGCGCCACGGTCGTCCTGGCCCAGCAGCCGGTGGACGCGGCGCAGGTGCTGCTGAAGAAGGCCGTCGAGGTCGATGCGACGGTGGCCCGTGAGGGCATGGAGTTCGGGGTGGTCGCCCGGGAGGTCGCGGTCGGCGGCCAGCTGGTGACCCTGCGCGGGCTCGGCGGTGAGTACGGCGAGGTCTTCCTGCCGCTGCACGGGGCCCACCAGGCGCACAACGCGGCTGTGGCGCTCGCCGCCGTGGAGGCGTTCTTCGGGGTGGGGGCCGAGCACGCCCGGGTGCTGGACCTGGAGACGGTCCGGCGGGCGTTCGCCTCGGTGAGCAGTCCGGCCAGGCTGGAAGTGGTCCGCCGCAGCCCTACGGTCGTCCTGGACGCCGCGCACAATCCGGCGGGGGCCCGGGCGACCGCGGAGGCGATGACGGAGGCGTTCGGCTTCTCCCGGCTGATCGGTGTCGTGGGCACCAGCGCCGGCAAGGACGCCCGAGGGCTGCTGGAGGCGTTCGAGCCGGTCTTCACGGAGGTCGTGATCACCCGGAACTCCACCGAGCGGGGGATGGACCCCGACGAGCTGGCGGCGATCGCGGTGGAGATCTACGGCGACGAGCGGGTGGTGGTCGAGCCGAGGCTGGACGACGCGCTGGAGACCGCGGTCTCGCTCGCCGAGGAAGAGGCGGAGTACTCGGGCGCCGGGGTGCTGGTGACCGGTTCGGTGTTCACGGCCGGTGAGGCCCGGCTGCTGTTGAAGAAGGGCTGAGTAGCGATGCGTACCCTCGCCGCGTCCACCTTGATCGGCGAATTCTTCGTCATCGGCTTCGCGGGCCTGGTGGCGATGAAGGACGACGGTCTGACCGTCGGCACCGTCTGGACGGTCTGCGGGATCGCCATGGCGCTGTCGCTGCTGCTCTGCGGGATGCTCACCCGGCCGGGCGGGGTGCAGTTGGGCTGGGTGCTCCAGATCGGGCTGATCGCCAGTGGTTTCGTGGTCCCGATGATGTTCATCCTGGGGATCTGCTTCGCCGGGCTCTGGTGGGCCTCCGTGCACTACGGGCGGAAGATCGACGAGGCGAAGGCCCGCTGGGCGGCGGCCCAGTCGGGGGACGCGGGCGCCGCGTAGGGACGCGGCGCGGCCCGGTATTTCCGGTCCGCGCGGGCCGTATGCGGGTGCCGCGCGAGCCGTGAGCGGGCCGTATACGAGCTGTGCGCGGGCCGCGTTCGGGGGTCTTTCGAGCCGTCGTGGCAGGTGTTTACCGGGACCGGCTGCCGCTGTTCGAGTGATGGGCGATAATCTCCCACCACTCACAACAGCAACACCGCAAGGAGCGCACCACACATGACGGAACGATCCCTCGTCATCCTGAAGCCGGACGCCGTACGCCGTGGACTCGTCGGTGAGATCATCGGCCGGATCGAGGCCAAGGCCGGCTGGACCATCGTCCGGTTGGAGCAGCGGATCCTGGACCGTTCCACCCTGGAGCAGCACTATGCCGAGCACGTGGGCAAGCCGTTCTACGAGCCGCTGGTCGACTTCATGCTCTCCGGGCCGGTCGTCGCCCTGGTCGTCGAGGGCGAGCGGGTGATCCAGGGCATACGTACGCTGGCGGGTCCGACGGACCCCATCGCCGCGCAGCCCGGCTCCATCCGGGGGGATTTCGGAAGCATCGTCCGGGAGAATCTGATCCACGCCTCGGACTCCGCGGAGTCCGCCATTCGGGAAGAGAAGATCTTCTTCCCCGGCCTTTCCTGACACCTCGCCGGTCCGCTCCGGCCCGGTGGAACCGTATGCGTCCGTTCGGCGTCCCCGAACGGGGCCGGTGGACTTCGGTGACCTGGGGCGACCGAAGGAATTCGGTCGCCCGTCGGCATATGCGGACACTTTTCGGGAACGCATCGCTGCGACACCACGTCACCTATAAAGAGGCGGTCCACCGCGCCGCTTCACCAGGGGCGGCACTACGATGGAAGCCGCCACTCCACAAGCATCCATCCCCGCCTTCCTGAAGAGCCGTCAACGCTCCCTCAGGGCAGGCGACACGCATCCTCTTGGGGAAGAACATGTCGTTCATCGGCCGTGATATGGCTGTCGACCTCGGGACCGCCAACACGCTGGTGTACGTCAGGGGCCGGGGGATCGTTCTCAACGAGCCGTCCGTGGTCGCCATCAACACGAACACCGGTGGCATTCTCGCGGTCGGTTCCGAAGCGAAGAAGATGATCGGCCGGACGCCGGGGAACATCGTCGCCGTCCGGCCGCTGAAGGACGGTGTGATCGCCGACTTCGAGATCACCGAACGGATGCTCCGGTACTTCATTCTGAAGATCCACAAGCGTCGTTATCTGGCCCGGCCCCGAGTCGTGGTCTGTGTGCCCTCCGGTATCACCGGAGTCGAGCGCCGGGCCGTCATCGAGGCGTCCACCCAGGCGGGCGCCCGCCAGGTGCACATCATCGAGGAGCCGATGGCCGCGGCCATCGGCTCCGGGCTCCCGGTCCACGAGGCCACCGGCAACATGGTCGTGGACATCGGCGGCGGCACCACCGAGGTCGCCGTGATCTCCCTCGGCGGAATCGTCACGGCACAGTCCATCCGGGTGGCGGGCGACGAACTGGACAACGCGATCATCCAGCACATCAAGAAGGAGTACTCCCTCCTCCTCGGTGAGCGGACCGCCGAATCCATCAAGATCACCATCGGTTCGGCCTATGATCTCGAACAGGACGAGCACACCGAGATCCGCGGGCGCGACCTGGTCTCCGGGCTGCCCAAGACCGTGGTCATCTCGGCGGCGGAGGTCCGCAAGGCGATCGAGGAGCCGGTCAACGCGATCGTCGACGCCGTGAAGACGACCCTGGACAAGTGCCCGCCGGAGCTCTCCGGCGATGTGATGGACCGGGGCATCGTCCTCACCGGCGGCGGGGCGCTGCTGCGCGGACTGGACGAGCGGCTGCGCCGGGAGACCGGGATGCCGATCCATATCGCCGAGGACCCGCTGGACTCGGTGGCTCTCGGGTCGGGCAAGTGCGTCGAGGAGTTCGAGGCGCTCCAGCAGGTGCTGGACGCCCAGCCCCGGCGCTAGCGCCCGATCCGCGGGGCCGGACCGGCGGCGGCAGCCGGTGACGTACCGGGGCGCCGGATCCGGGAGACGTACCAACAGAAGAACGCGCAGAAGGGCGCGCCGGATGGTTCGGGCGCGCGGGGAAGGAGCGACCGGCCCCGGAGGCCGACGCTCCGGGGACCCCTGTACGGGCGCCTGCCGATCCGTACCGATGATCGTTGAGCAGTACGGAAGAACAACACGACACCGACATTCCGACGAGGAAGGCACGGCCGCCGCACGTGAGGGACACACGAGAGAGCCGGCTGCTCCTGGTGCTGCTGATCGCCATCGCGTTCGCACTGATCACGGTGGACATCCGCGGTGGCGAGGACTCGCCGGTCGACGGCGCCCGGCAGGCCGCCGCGACCGTCTTCGGTCCGATCCAGAACGGTGTGGCGACCGCCGTCGATCCCGTCGGCAATGCCATCGGAGCGGTCCGGGACTCGGGGGAGCGCCATGACCGGATCACCGAACTGGAACGGGAGAACGCCGAGCTGAAGACCAGGCTCGGCAGCGACGACCGCAACCGGGGCCGGGCCCGGGAGCTGGACCGGCTGCTGCGGACCGCGGGCGCCGGACAGTACCGGGTCAAGGCGGCCGAGGTGATCGCCATAGGGGCGGCTCAGGGCTTCTCCTGGACCGTCACCGTCGACGTCGGCTCGCGGGACGGCATCAAGCGGGACATGACGGTGATCAACGGTGACGGTCTGGTCGGCCGGGTCACCACGGTCGGCCCCGGGACCGCGACCGTACTGCTCGCCAGCGACCCCCGGTTCACGGTCGGCACCCGGATGGAGAAGTCCGACGAACTCGGCTTCGCCACCGGCCAGGGCGACCGTCCGCTCGCCGTCCAGCTCCTCAACGGCAAGTCGAAGGTGAAGAAGGGCGACCGGATGGTCACCTTCGGCTCGCAGGCGTCCCGCCCCTTCGTTCCGGGCGTCCCGATCGGCGAGGTCGTCCGGGTCGACCCGCTCGGCGGCGACCTCACCCGGACGGTCCACGTCCGCCCGTACGTCGGCTTCAGCCGGCTGGACATCGTCGGGGTCGTGGTCGGCGCGCCTGGCAGCGACCCGCGCGACTCCGTCCTTCCGGCGAAGCCGAAGGTGAAGCCGGTACCGACCGTCACGGTCACCGTGACCCCGTCGGCCACCGGCGACATCCAGCAGCAGGGCGGCGACACCGGCACCGTCCCCGGCCAGGACACGGCGCAGGGCACCGACCCGAACGCCGTTCCGGCCGCTCCCGACGCCGCCGACCCGGCCCGGAACCCGGTCCCCGACCCCGGGCCCACGGACGCGGCCCCACCGCCGGGCCGCCCCGCCGACCAGACCGACCAGCAGCGGTAGGAGATCCGTATGCGCCTCAACCGGATCCTGCTGTCCAGCGCGCTCGTCGTGGTCGCGCTCGTCGTCCAGGTCTCCGTACTCGCCCGGCTCCAGCTCCCCGGCGCCGTCCCCGACTTGCTGCTGCTCACCGTCCTCGGACTGGCCTTCGTCTACGGACATGTCTCCGGCGCCCTGATCGGCTTCGGCGCCGGACTCCTCGCCGACCTGGCGCCCCCCGCCGACCACGCCGCCGGACGGTACGCCCTGGTCCTCTGCGTGATCGGCTATCTCGCCGGACTCGCCCGCCCCCAGGACGGCCGGCTCCGCTCCGCCACCGCCCCGATGATCGTGGTCGTCGCCTCCGCCGTCGGCTCCACCCTGCTCTACGCGGGCGTGGGCGCCCTCGTCGGCGACACCGCCGCCCGCCAGGTGGGCCTCGGCGGGCTGCTGTTCACGGCGGCGGTCTACGATCTGCTGCTCGCGCCGTTCACCGTGCCGTTCGTGATGGCGCTGGCCCGGCGGACCGAGAACGACCCGGTGACCGAGGCCCAGGGCGGCGGCGGGGACGTCTCGTCGGGCTGGCTCGCCTCCGGCACCGGACTGCGGATCGGCAACCAGCGGGGCGGGCTCCGGCTGCGCTCCGCCCGGTCGAGAGCTTCCCGCGCGGGCCGGATCAAGGGCGTCAAGCGACTGTGACCGAGGGAGGGGCACGCACACCATGAGCAATATCCCGGAGACCGGCCGGACCCCCCGGGTCCAGATCCGGCTCGTCGTCATCCAGGTCCTGGTCTTCTCCCTCCTCCTCACCCTCGGCGGGCGGCTCTGGTACCTCCAGATCCGCAACGGCCAGGAGTACACGGACGAGGCGAAGAACAACGGCGTCCAGCGGGTCGTCCAGCCCGCCGTCCGGGGCTCCATCCTCGACGCCCGCGGGGTCGCGCTCGCCGACAACGAGACCCGGCTCGTGGTCTCCGCGTCCCGGACCGAGCTGATGAAGATGCCCGACGACGGCAAGGCCGTCCTCACCCGGCTCGCGGCCGTCCTCGGCATGAAGCCCAAGGACGTCATGGACAAGGTCCGGCTCTGCGACTCCAAGACGCCCAAACCGTGCTGGAACGGCTCGCCCTACCAGCCCATCCCGGTGACCGACGAGGCCACCACCCAGCAGGCGCTCCAGATCCGGGAGCGCGCGGAGGACTTCACCGGCATCACCGCCGAACCCGCCGCCGTCCGCCGCTACACCGCGCCCGGCAAGGCCAACACCGCCCAGGTCCTCGGCTATCTCTCGCCCGTCACCGACGCCGAGATCCAGCAGGCCAAGGAGAGCGAGTCGCCGTATCTCCGCTCCGACCAGGTCGGCCGCTCCGGCATCGAACGCACCTACGACAAGGCGCTCCGCGGCAAGGCCGGGATCACCCGGTACGAGGTCGACAACCTGGGCCGGGTCATCGGCGAGGCCGAACGCGACCAGGCCAGGGCCGGATCGAACCTGGTCACCTCGATCGACGCCCGGGTCCAGGCCGTCGCCGAGTACGAACTGAACGAGGCCATGAAGGCCGCCCGCAAGGAGTTCGACCGCAACACCCGGGAGAACTACAAGGCCGACGCGGGCGCCGTCGTCGTGATGGAGAACAAGACCGGCCGGGTGGTCGCCATGGCGTCCCTGCCGACCTATGACCCCAATGCCTGGGTCGGCGGTATCTCGGCCAAGGACTACGCCGCCCTGACCAGCGACGGGTCCAACTTCCCGCTGCTGAACCGGGCGATCCAGGGCCAGGCCGCCCCCGGCTCGATCTTCAAGGTGGTCTCGTCGGCCGCCGCCGTCCGGGCCGGGTACGAGTTCGACGACACCTTCCCCTGCCCGTCGTCGCTCTCCTTCGGCGGCCGGGAGTTCAAGAACTTCGAGTCCAAGGGGTACGGCTCCATCAACCTGGGCCGCGCCCTGGAGGTCTCCTGCGACACCGTCTACTACGGCCTGGCGTACAACGAATGGGCCAAGGACGGCGGCATCAAGCCGAAGAAGGACGCCAAGAACTGGTTCTACCGCACCGCCCATGACTTCGGGCTCGGCTCCGAGACCGGGATCGACCTCCCCAACGAGGTCAAGGGCCGGGTCCCCGACCGGGAGTGGAAGCAGCGCTTCTGGGCGGCGAACAAGGACTCCTGGTGCAAGACCGGCAAGAAGGGCGGGGACTACGCCGAACAGGTGGCGTACGAGAACTGCCTCGAAGGCAACCAGATGCGCGCCGGTGACTCGGTGAACTACTCCATCGGCCAGGGCGACATCCTCGTCACCCCGATCCAGATGGCGACCGTCTACGCGGCCATCGCCAACGGCGGCACCCTCTGGAACCCCACCATCGGCAAGGCGGTCATCAGCGCCGACGGCAAGAAGGTGGAGCAGATCAAGCCGAAGTCCCACGGCAGGCTGCCGATGGACCGGAAGACCAGGGACCAGATAAACGACGCCCTCGCGGGGGTCGTGAAGACCGGCTCGGCCGCCTGGCGGTTCCAGGGCTGGCCGCACGACAAGATCCCGATGCACGCCAAGACGGGTACCGCCGAGGTCTTCGGCAAGCAGACCACCTCGTGGTTCGCCACCTACACCGACGACTTCACCATCGTGATGACGATTTCCCAGGGCGGTACCGGTTCCGGCGCCTCGGGACCCGCCGTCCGCAATATCTACGAGGCGATGTACGGCCTCGACGAGAAGGGCGGCCAGGACCTGAAGCGCGCCCTGCTGCCCGGGCCGCAGAAGACCCTGCCCAAGGTCCAGGCCGACGGGAACATCGACGCCCCGGAGATCAAGCCGTACGTCCCGCCGAAGCCGGAGGGCGAGCAGGACACCGCCGCCGACGGACAACAGGACCAGAACCGGAACGACCAGCAGAACCAGAACGACCAGGACCAGCAGGACCAGCAGGACCGGGATCAGCTCGCGGGACCGCCCGCTCGGAGGGACTGAGAACACATGGCCGGCACCAATGGCTTCTCCGTCTCCGGCTACGGGCCGCGGCGCGGCGGACTGTGGGCACAGCTCAGCTCGCGCGACTCCATGGTCCGCAGGCTCGACTGGCCCCTGCTGTTCTCCGCCCTCGCGCTCAGCGCCATCGGCGCCCTGCTGGTCTGGTCCGCCACCCGCAACCGGACCGAGCTGAACCAGGGCGACCCGTACTACTTCCTCTTCCGGCACGTCCTCAATACCGGGATCGGCCTGGCGCTGATGGTCGGCACCGTCTGGCTCGGCCACCGCACCCTGCGCGGCGCCGTCCCGGTGCTCTACGGCCTCTCCGTCCTGCTGATCCTGCTGGTCCTCACCCCGCTCGGGGCGACCATCAACGGCGCCCACGCCTGGATCGTGATCGGCGGCGGCTTCTCCGTCCAGCCCTCCGAATTCGTCAAGATCACCATCATTCTGGGGATGGCGATGCTGCTGGCGGCCCGGGTCGACGCGGGCGACATGGTCCATCCCGACCACCGCACGGTCGCCAAGTCGCTGCTGCTCGCCGTGGCGCCGATGCTGATCATCATGCGGATGCCCGACCTGGGCTCCGTGATGGTGATGGTGGTGATCGTGCTCGGGGTGCTGCTGGCCTCCGGGGCGCCCAACCGCTGGATCCTCGGCCTGATCGGCGGCGGAGTGGCCGGTGCCGTCCTGGTCGCCGCCCTGGGGCTGCTCGACGAGTACCAGATCAACCGGTTCGCCGCCTTCGCCAACCCCGAACTCGACCCGGCCGGTGTCGGCTACAACACCAACCAGGCCCGGATCGCGATCGGCTCCGGCGGACTGCTGGGCACCGGACTCTTCAAGGGCTCCCAGACCACCGGCCAGTTCGTCCCCGAACAGCAGACCGACTTCGTCTTCACCGTCGCGGGCGAGGAACTGGGCTTCGTCGGCGCGGCGCTGATCCTGGTCCTGCTGGGTGTGGTGCTCTGGCGCGCCTGCCGGATCGCCCGGGAGACGACCGAGCTGTACGGCACCGTCGTCGCCGCCGGGATCATCGCCTGGTTCGCCTTCCAGTCCTTCGAGAACATCGGGATGACCCTGGGCATCATGCCGGTCGCCGGACTGCCGCTGCCGTTCGTCTCGTACGGCGGCTCGTCCATGTTCGCCACCTGGGTGGCGATCGGACTCCTCCAGTCCATCCGCGTCCAGCGCCCGATAACGGCCTGAGGCCCGGACCGGAGCACCACCGGACGGCCCGTCCGGCGCCGAACCGGCCATCCGATGGTGTTCCGGGACTGCCGTATCGATTCATCCCGAATTAGATTCGAGATATGGCGGACACGAAGCGCGAAATCGAGCGGAAGTACGAAGCCACCCCCGAGACCCGGCTGCCGGACCTGACCCGGGTCCCCGGCGTCGCCACCGTCGTCGACCACGGCACCACCGAACTCGACGCGGTCTACTACGACACCCCGGACCTGCGGCTGGCCGCCGCGGCCATCACCCTGCGGCGCCGTACCGGCGGCGACGACGCGGGCTGGCACCTCAAACTGCCCGTCGCCCCCGGAGTGCGCGACGAGATCCGGTCCCCGCTCTCCACGGCCCTGCCCCGTACCCTGAAGTCGCTGATCCGGGCCCGGACCAGGACCACCGAACCCGAGCCCGTGATCCGGCTGCTCTCCAGCCGCGAGGTCCATCTGCTGCTCGACGCCGACGGCACCCCGCTGGCCGAGCTGAGCCGGGACGCGGTCCGGGCCGAACGGCTCGACGACGGCCGGACCGCCCACTGGGACGAGATCGAGGTCGAACTCGCCGACGACGGCGACCCCGCCCTCCTCGACAAGATCGGCAAACGCCTCCGCAAGGCCGGGATCGACGCCTCCGACGCCCCTTCCAAACTGGCCCGCGCCCTCGGCGAGACCGGCCTCGACGCGGCCTTCGCCCCCGCCCCGCCCGCCCCCTCCGGCGACGCGGGCTCCTTCGTCCTCGGCTACCTCCGCGACCAGGTCACCGCCCTCCTCGGCCACGACCCGGGCGTCCGGCGCGACACGCCCGACGCGGTCCACCAGATGCGGGTCGCCACCCGCAGGCTGCGCAGCGCGTTCCGCTCGTACTCCGCGGTACTCGACCGGACCGTCACCGACCCGATCGGCGAGGAACTGAAGTGGCTGGCGGGCGAGCTGGGCGCGGCCCGGGACACCGAGGTCCTGGCCGAACGGCTGCGCGCCGGGCTCGGCGCCCTGCCCAGGACCCTGCTGCTGGGCCCGGTCCGCGGCAGGCTGCGGATCTGGACCGCCGCCCGGGGCTCCGGCTCCCGCCGCCGCGCCCTGACCGCCCTGGACAGCGCCCGCTATCTCGCCCTGCTGACCGCCCTCGACGCCCTGCTCGCCGACCCGCCGCTGCGGAAACGGGCCGCGGGCGCCCCCGAATCCGTACTCCCCAAAGCCCTGCTCAAGGACTACGGGCGGCTCGCCGACCGGATCGGCCACGCCCTCTCGCTGCCCCCCGGGCCCGACCGCGATCTCGCCATGCACGACGCCCGCAAGGCCGCCAAACGCGCCCGGTACGCGGGGGAGGCCGCGACCGAGGCCCTCGGCCGCCCCGCCACATGGTTCGCCAAACGGATGAAGGCCGTCCAGACCGTGCTCGGCGACCACCAGGACAGCGTCGTCGCCCGGGACACCCTGCGCGATCTGGCGATCCAGGCGCACGCGGCCGGGGAGTCCGCCTTCACCTGGGGACTCCTCTACGGGCGCGAACAGCGGGCCGCCGCCGACCGGGAGCTGGAACTTCCGGGCGTCTGGTCCCGGGCCGCCCCCGATGAGCTGCGGAAGCACGGCGTCGGCTGAGGGGATGGGCTGATCGGGGTACGCTGGATGGTCACCCCTGCCAGCTCACGAAAGCCCTGAGATCTCTGAGATGTCTGCTGCCGAGTCGGTCTTCCCACAGCTCGAGGCTCTGCTCCCGCATGTGCAGAAGCCGATCCAGTACGTCGGCGGTGAGCTGAACTCCACCGTCAAGCCGTGGGAGTCGTGTGACGTCCGCTGGGCGCTGATGTACCCGGACGCGTACGAGGTCGGACTGCCCAACCAGGGCGTCATGATCCTCTACGAGGTACTCAACGAGCGCGAGGGTGTGCTCGCCGAGCGGACGTACAGCGTCTGGCCGGACCTGGAGGAGCTGATGCGGGAGCACGGCGTCCCGCAGTTCACGGTCGACTCCCACCGGCCCGTCGGCGCCTTCGACGTCTTCGGCCTCAGTTTCTCCACCGAACTGGGCTACACCAACATGCTGGCCGCCCTCGATCTCGCGGGCATCCCGCTCGCGGCGAAGGACCGCGGGATCGACGACCCGATCGTCCTCGCGGGCGGCCACGCGGCCTTCAACCCCGAGCCGATCGCCGAGTTCATCGACTGCGCCGTCATCGGAGACGGCGAACAGGCCGTCCTCGACATCACCGACATCGTCCGCGCCTGGAAGGCCGAGGGCCGCCCCGGCGGCCGCGAGGAGGTGCTCTTCCGGCTGGCGAGGACCGGCGGGGTCTACGTCCCCGGCTTCTACGACGTCGAGTACCTGCCCGACGGCCGGATCGGCCGGGTCGTGCCCAACCGCTCCGGCGTGCCGTGGCGGGTCTCCAAGCACACCGTCATGGACCTGGACGAGTGGCCCTACCCCAAGCAGCCGCTGGTCCCGCTGGCCGAGACCGTCCACGAGCGGATGTCCGTGGAGATCTTCCGCGGCTGCACCCGCGGCTGCCGGTTCTGCCAGGCGGGCATGATCACCCGCCCGGTCCGGGAACGCAGCATCACCGGCATCGGCGAGATGGTCGACAAGGGCCTCAAGGCGACCGGCTTCGAAGAGGTCGGCCTGCTCTCCCTCTCCAGCGCCGACCACTCCGAGATCGGCGAGGTCGCCAAGGGCCTGGCCGACCGGTACGAAGAGGACAAGATCGGGCTCTCCCTCCCCTCCACCCGGGTCGACGCCTTCAATGTCGACCTGGCGAACGAGCTGACCCGAAACGGCCGCCGCTCCGGCCTCACCTTCGCCCCCGAAGGCGGCTCCGAGCGGATGCGCAAGGTCATCAACAAGATGGTCTCGGAGGAGGACCTGACCCGTACGGTCGCCACCGCCTACGGCAACGGCTGGCGCCAGGTGAAGCTGTACTTCATGTGCGGACTGCCCACCGAGACCGACGAGGACGTCCTCCAGATCGGCGATATGGCGGTCAACGTCATCGCCAAGGGCCGGGAGGTATCCGGCTCCAACGACATCCGCTGCACCGTCTCCATCGGCGGCTTCGTCCCCAAGCCGCACACGCCCTTCCAGTGGGCCCCGCAGCTCTCCGCCGAGGCCACCGACGCCCGGCTGGAGAAGCTCCGCGACAAGATCCGCGGCGACAAGAAGTACGGCCGCTCCATCGGCTTCCGCTACCACGACGGCAAGCCCGGCATCGTCGAGGGACTGCTCTCCCGCGGCGACCGCCGGATCGGCGACGTCATCCGCGCCGTCTACGAGGACGGCGGCCGGTTCGACGGCTGGCGCGAGCACTTCTCGTACGACCGCTGGATGGCCTGCGCCGGCAAGGCGCTCCCCGGCTACGGCGTGGACGTCGACTGGTACACCACCCGGGAGCGTACCTACGAGGAGGTCCTGCCCTGGGACCACCTGGACTCCGGCCTCGACAAGGACTGGCTCTGGGAGGACTGGCAGGACGCCCTCGACGAGACCGAGGTCGAGGACTGCCGCTGGACGCCCTGCTTCGACTGCGGCGTCTGCCCGCAGATGGGCACCGAGATCCAGATCGGCCCCACCGGCAAGAAGCTGCTGCCGCTGACCGTGGTCAAGTAGCGGTCCCGGGCGGGCTTTGCCCCGTACCTCCGCCGAACCGCCACCGGAACCCGGGGAACCGGTGGTGGTCCCGGCGCGTACTCTGGGTAGTAGAACGACTGTCACCGACAGCGGCGGCCCGCCCCGGGCTTCCCCGCGAGCAGCGGGTGAAAGCCGGGCCGGCCCCCACGGGACACCCAGCATTCCGAGGGCGGCGTCACCCGCGACCGCCCCGCACCGAGGAGAAGAACCACTGGGCAAGCGACAGCCCGAAGGCCCGCCGCCCGCACCCGCGGTACAGCGCATCCGCCTGCGCTACACCAAGCGCGGCCGCCTCCGGTTCACCAGCCACCGAGACTTCCAACGCGCCTTCGAGCGGGCGCTGCGCCGGGCCGAGGTGCCGATGGCGTACTCGGCGGGCTTCACCCCGCACCCCAAGGTGTCGTACGCCAACGCCGCCCCCACCGGTACCGGCTCCGAGGCCGAGTATCTGGAGATCGCCCTCACCCGGCACAGCGACCCCGGCACGCTCCGTGAGCTGCTGGACGAGTCGCTGCCGGACGGACTCGACATCGTCGACGCAGTCGAGGCCAGGACCCCCGGACTCGCCGACCGGCTGACCGCCTCCGTCTGGGAGCTGCGGCTCGACCGGGTCGCGATCGCGGACGCCGAACGAGCCGTCGAAGCCTTTCTCGCGGCCGACGCCGTCGAGGTCGAACGGCGCACCAAGAACGGCATGCGCGCCTTCGACGCGCGGGGCGCCGTCGCCTCTCTCGAGGTGCTCCCTCCACAGACCGATGGGCCGTCGACCGGCCCCTGTGCGATACTGCGGCTGGTGGTACGGCACGTGACGCCTGCCGTACGACCCGACGACGTCCTGTCCGGTCTCCGCGCTGTGGCCGACCTGGCGCCGCCGGTCCCCGCAGCGGTGACCAGGCTGGCGCAGGGGCTCTTCGACGAGGAGTCCGGCACGGTGACCGACCCGCTCGCAGTCGACCGCGAGGCAGTACCGGCCGCATCAGCTACGGCCGCCGGGACCGCCTCCCCTCGATGACGCGAGGGCGTCCCCCTCGGGGACGCGGGTCCGGCCCCGTTCACGACCGGACCGTCGTCGCAGCGCGGCCCTTGTACGCGGAAGCCACCTGGGTCGGGCCGCGGAAGACCACAAGACTTTCGCCAGGCCGTGTGTACATCGCGCACGGAACCGGCGAGCCAGACAATTCAGCTCCCGTGCGGCGGCCCCGCCCCGGACGGCATCACCGCGCCGAGCGCGGACCAAGGCCGGACCGTGAGCGCGTCCGCCCGGGAGCGTGACGGGAGAACCGCCCGCATGCACGAGTCGAACGAATCCGGTACCACCGGAAGCACCGCCCCCGGGGCCGACAGCCCCAGTGACACCCTGCCGCCGCGCCGCCGCCGCGCCGCCTCCCGCCCGGCGGGACCGCCCGCCGGGGCCGCCGGTGAGGCCGTGACGCCCGCCGCCGAGCCGGTGGCGGATGAGGCGCCCGCGCCGCGTGCGCGTCGCAGGGCGACCCGTAAGACGGCGTCGGCCGAGCCGGTCGCCGCCGCCGAGCCCGTGGTGGCCGAGGCCGCCGAGGCCGAGACCGTCGCGGAGGAGGCCGCCCCGCGCAAGCGCCGCCGGGCCACCCGCGCGGTGAGCGCGCCGGAGCCGGTGGCCGAGGCCGCCGCCGTGGAGACCGACGAGGTCGCCGAGGAGGCGCCCGCGCCGCGTGCGCGTCGTCGGGCCACCCGTAAGACCACGGCCGCCGAGCCGGTCGCCGAGGTGGCCGAGGCCGCTGAGGCTGCTTCGGAGGTTGCCGAGCCGGTGGCGGATGAGGCGCCCGCGCCGCGTGCGCGCCGTCGCGCGACCCGTAAGGTCACGTCTCCCGAACCGGTGGCCGAGGCCGCCGCCGTGGAGACCGACGAGGCCGTCGAGCCGGTCGCCGAGGAGGCGCCCGCGCCGCGTGCGCGTCGTCGGGCCACCCGTAAGACCACGGCCGCCGAGCCGGTCGCCGAGGCGGCTGAGGCTGCTTCGGAGGTTGCCGAGCCGGTGGCGGATGAGGCGCCCGCGCCGCGTGCCCGTCGTCGCGCGACCCGTAAGGTCACGTCTCCCGAGCCGGTCGCCGAGGCCGCCGTGGAAGAGGTCGCCGAGCCGGTCGCCGCCGCTGAGCCGGTGGCGGATGAGGCGCCCGCGCCGCGCGCCCGCCGCCGGGCCACCCGTAAGACCACGTCCCCCGAGCCGGTCGCCGAGGCCGCCGCCGCGCAGCCCGCCGAGCCGGTCGCCGAGCCCGCCACGGGCCGGGGCCGCAGCCGCCGCCGGGTCGTCGCCCCGCAGTTCACCGCCGAGGCCGCGGATGCCGGTTCGACCGCCCGCCGCGCCGCCCGGCCCGCCGTCGCCGTCTTCCAGGCCCCGGTCTTCGCCGAGCCCATGTTCCAGACGCCGGAGACGGCCGCCGCCGCTGCCGCCACGGTGTACGACGCCGATGTCGACGAGCTCGAGGAGGCCGCCGAGGCCGAGGCGACCGGGGGCGTCGAGGCCGAGCAGACGGTCGAGGCCCCGGCCGAGCCCGTCGCCGAGCCGTCCGGCCGCCGTCGCCGCCGCCGTCGGGGCGAGCCCGCCGAGCAGCCGGTCGCCGAGACCCCCGAGCCCGTCAAGACCGCCGCGACCGCTTCGGCGCCCGAGCCGGAGGCCGAGGCCGACGACGACGCCGATGACCACGACGACTCCGAGGACCGGCCCTCCCGCCGCCGTCGTCGCGGTGGCCGCCGCCGTCGTCGCGGCGAGTCCGCCGAGCACGCCGAGTCCGGTGAGGAGACCGAGGCCGACGACGCCGAGGCGTCCGACGACGACACCGCCGAGGCGGTCCACGAGGACGACGCCGAGGCCGCCGACGACGCCGACGAGCAGGACGAGACGGCCTCCGGCGGTACGGGCTCCGCCAGCAGCCGTCGCCGCCGTCGCCGCCGCCGTCGCAGCGGTGACGCCGGGCACGAGGACGAGCAGGCCGCCGGGGACCCGGAGCGTACGGTCGTCAAGGTCCGCGAGCCGCGTACCCGCACCCGCGAGGAGGCGTCCGACGAGGTCCAGTCCATCAAGGGCTCGACGCGTCTGGAGGCCAAGAAGCAGCGCCGCCGCGAGGGCCGCGAGCAGGGCCGCCGCCGGGTGCCGATCATCACCGAGGCCGAGTTCCTGGCCCGCCGCGAGGCCGTCGAGCGCGTCATGGTCGTCCGCCAGAGCGGCGAGCGCACCCAGATCGGCGTGCTGGAGGACGACGTCCTCGTCGAGCACTACGTCAACAAGGAGCAGTCGACGTCGTACGTCGGCAATGTCTACCTGGGCAAGGTGCAGAACGTCCTGCCGTCGATGGAGGCCGCGTTCGTCGACATCGGCAAGGGCCGGAACGCCGTCCTGTACGCCGGTGAGGTCAACTTCGAGGCGCTCGGCATGGGCCACGGCCCGCGCCGGATCGAGGCGGCGCTGAAGTCCGGCCAGTCCGTGCTGGTCCAGGTCACCAAGGACCCGATCGGCCACAAGGGCGCCCGGCTGACCAGCCAGGTCTCCCTCCCCGGCCGCTATCTCGTCTATGTGCCCGAGGGCTCGATGACCGGGATCAGCCGTAAGCTGCCCGACACCGAGCGGGCCCGGCTGAAGACCATCCTCAAGAAGATCGTCCCCGAGGACGCGGGCGTCATCGTGCGCACCGCCGCCGAGGGCGCGAGCGAGGACGAGCTGCGCCGCGACGTCGAACGCCTCCAGTCGCAGTGGGACGAGATCAAGAAGAAGGCGAAGGGCGGCGGCGCGCCGACCCTGCTCTACGGCGAGCCGGACATGACGGTCCGGGTCGTCCGCGACATCTTCAACGAGGACTTCTCCAAGGTCATCGTCAGCGGTGACGAGGCATGGGAGACCGTCCACGGCTATGTCGCGCACGTCGCGCCCGATCTCACCGACCGGCTGCAGCGCTGGACGAGCGAGGTCGACGTCTTCGCGACCTACCGCATCGACGAGCAGCTGATGAAGGCGCTGGACCGGAAGGTCTGGCTGCCCAGCGGCGGCTCGCTGGTGATCGACAAGACCGAGGCCATGATCGTGGTCGACGTCAACACCGGTAAGTTCACCGGCCAGGGCGGCAACCTGGAGGAGACCGTCACCAGGAACAACCTGGAGGCGGCCGAGGAGATCGTGCGCCAGCTGCGGCTGCGCGACCTCGGTGGCATCGTCGTGGTCGACTTCATCGACATGGTGCTGGAGTCCAACCGCGATCTGGTGATGCGGCGGCTGCTGGAGTGCCTGGGCCGGGACCGGACCAAGCACCAGGTTGCCGAGGTCACGTCGCTGGGTCTGGTGCAGATGACCCGCAAGCGGGTCGGCCAGGGGCTGCTGGAGTCCTTCTCCGAGACCTGTGTCCACTGCAACGGGCGCGGTGTCATCGTCCACATGGACCAGGCCACGTCCGCCGGTGGCGGCGGCGGTGGCGGCAAGCGGTCCAAGAAGCGCGGACGCGGCGGGGACGCCGCCCAGGCGCACGACCACACCACCGAGGAGCACGAGCACACCACCGAGCCGGCCGAGGCCGAGTCGGCGGCGGAGCTCGCGGCCGAGGTGGCCGAGCCGGTCGCGCTGGCCGAGCCCGAGTTCGTACCGGACGAGGAGCTGTACAACAGCGCCGCCGAGGCGGAGGCCGCCGCACAGCGCGGCCGCGGCCGTCGCCGGGCGACCCGCCGGGCTTCGGCGCCCGGTGGCGCGCCGAAGGCGGCGGCGCGGCCGGAGGCCGCGCAGGTCGCGCCGGAGCCGGTGGCCGAGCAGCCGGTGGCGGAGCCGGTCGCCGAGCCGGAGCAGGCGCCCGAGTCCGCTCCGGCGGGCCGTGGCCGTCGCCGGGCGACCCGTAAGGCGTCCGCCCCGGCCGGAGCGCCGAAGAGCGCCGAGGTCGCGGAGCCGGAGGTGGTCGTGGTGGCGAAGCCCGCCGAGGCCGCCGCGCCCGCCGAGGCCGTCACGCCCGTCGCCGAGCAGGCGCCGGTGGCCGAGCCGGAGGCCGCGGCGCCGCCGCGGGCCCGGCGCCGGGTGGTCCGTAAGGTCACCGCTCCCGCCGGTTCCCCCACGGGTGCCGGTGAGGGCGACGCGGGCGCGGTCGTGGTGATCGCCGCCGCCGGTGCGGAGGCGCCGGAGGCCGGTACCGAGGCCCCGGCCAAGAAGGCGGCCCGCAAGACCGCCAAGAAGGCCACCGCGAAGAAGGCCGCCACCAAGAAGACGGCGGCCAAGAAGAGCGCGGCGAAGAAGACGACCGCGAAGAAGGCCGGTACGAAGAAGACCGCCGCGGCAGCCCAGCAGGCGCCGGCGACGGTGACGGCGACCACCGAGGGGTGACCCTCGGGGGCCGTACGGCCCCGCAGGTCCGAGCCGTGGCCCCTCCCGCGTCCGTGGGAGGGGCCACGGCCCTTTGCGTACGGGGTGTACGCGTGCGGGGGCGTACGGGCTTCCGCGCGGCCCGGCCCGGCCCGGGGCCGCACGGTCGCCGGGACGGGACCGGCGGCGACGGGCCGGTCGTGAGGGCCGTACGAGCCGTGCGCTGGCAGCCCCGGCGGGTCGGGCCGTACGGGATCGGGAGGGGCCGGGAGCGTGCCCGCCGTACGCGCCCCTGACCGGCCGGGACGGCGGCCCGGGGCCCGGTGCTGCGCCGAGCCGGTACCGCACCCGGGCGGCGGTGCCGGGAGCGGCCCGGCCCGGTTTGACCCTTGGCGCGGCCGCCCCGTACCCTTGGCCGTCGGCGTGTCTGTCGCACGCCAGCTCCTGAGCACCTTCCCTCCGGTGGCTGTCATCGCCGCCGCCCGGAGAGGCCGCTCACCCACCCGGACAGTCACGGTCCTCCGGGGCCGTGCGGGCGGCTGGCTTCAGGGGTTCCCGTTTCCGAGCGAGAGAGAGATCCGCGTGTACGCCATCGTGCGCAGCGGTGGTCGCCAGCACAAGGTTGCTGTCGGCGACATCGTTGAGGTTGACAAGATTCCCACCGCCAAGGTTGGCGACACGGTAGAGCTCTCTACCCTGCTCGTTGTCGACGGCGACGCCGTGACCAGCGACCCGTGGGTGCTGGCCGGGATCAAGGTTCAGGCCGAGATCGTGGACCACCACAAGGGCGCCAAGATCGACATCCTTCGCTACAAGAACAAGACCGGCTACCGCCGTCGCCAGGGCCACCGCCAGCAGTACACGGCGATCAAGGTCACCGGCATCCCCGCGGCTGCGAAGTAAGGGACTGAGGAGAGATGGCACATAAGAAGGGCGCATCGTCCACCCGGAACGGTCGCGACTCCAATGCTCAGCGGCTCGGCGTGAAGCGCTTCGGCGGTCAGGTCGTCAACGCCGGTGAGATCCTGGTCCGCCAGCGCGGCACCCACTTCCACCCCGGCTCGGGCGTCGGCCGCGGCGGCGACGACACCCTGTTCGCGCTGCAGGCCGGTGCGGTCGAGTTCGGCCGTCACCGTGGCCGCAAGGTCGTGAACATCGTTCCGGTCGCCTGACACAGGCACCAGCCAGAACGTTCGCGAGGGCGGATCTCGCTCCCCGAAGCGGTCCCGGGTCTTCCCGGGCCCGCGCGGGAAGCGGATCCGCCCTTCGCGTGTTAGCAGTTAAGAGGAGACGGCGCGCCCCAGGGCGCCGACCCGTCCCGTACGAGATCCCGGCCGGTCACCCGGCCCCCCGGCAGTGACCCCTTCTGGAGGACATCCCATGACCACCTTCGTGGACCGCGTCGAGCTGCATGTCGCCGCGGGTAACGGAGGCCACGGCTGTGCCTCCGTCCACCGTGAGAAGTTCAAGCCCCTCGGCGGCCCCGACGGCGGCAACGGCGGACGCGGCGGCGATGTGATCCTCGTCGTCGACCAGTCGGTCACCACCCTCCTCGACTACCACCACAGCCCCCACCGCAAGGCCACCAACGGCCAGCCCGGCGAGGGCGGCAACCGCTCCGGCAAGGACGGCCGCGACCTGATCCTGCCGGTGCCGGACGGCACCGTCGTCCTCGACAAGCACGGCAACGTACTGGCCGACCTGGTCGGCCACGGCACCAGCTTCGTCGCCGGACAGGGCGGCCGCGGCGGCCTCGGCAACGCGGCGCTGGCCTCGGCCCGCCGCAAGGCCCCCGGCTTCGCCCTGCTCGGCGAGCCCGGTGAGGCCCGCGATGTGGTGATGGAGCTGAAGACCGTCGCCGATGTGGCCCTCGTCGGCTATCCGTCGGCCGGCAAGTCGTCCCTGATCTCCGTGCTCTCCGCGGCCAAGCCGAAGATCGCGGACTATCCCTTCACGACCCTGGTGCCCAATCTGGGCGTCGTCACCGCCGGGTCCACCGTCTACACCATCGCGGACGTCCCCGGTCTCATCCCCGGCGCCAGCCAGGGCAAGGGCCTCGGGCTCGAATTCCTCCGCCACGTGGAGCGCTGCTCGGTACTGGTCCACGTCCTCGACACCGCCACCCTCGAATCGGACCGCGACCCCCTCTCCGACCTCGATGTGATCGAGGAGGAGCTGAAGCAGTACGGCGGTCTGGACAAGCGCCCCCGGGTCGTCGTCCTCAACAAGATCGACATCCCGGACGGCCAGGATCTGGCCGAGATGGTCCGCGGCGATCTGGAATCCCGCGGCTACCGGGTCTTCGAGGTCTCCGCCGTCGCCAGGACCGGTCTGAAGGAGCTGTCGTTCGCCCTGGCCGGGATCGTCGCCGAGGCGCGCGCCGCGAAGCCGAAGGAGGAGGCGACCCGGATCGTCATCCGGCCCAAGGCCGTCGACGACGCGGGCTTCACCGTCACCCGCGAGGAGGACGGGATCTTCCGGGTCCGCGGCGAGAAGCCGGAGCGCTGGGTACGCCAGACCGACTTCAACAACGACGAGGCCGTCGGCTACCTCGCGGACCGGCTCAGCCGTCTCGGCGTCGAGGAGCAGCTGGTGAAGGCCGGAGCCCGGGCGGGCGACGGCGTCGCCATCGGCCCCGAGGAGAACGCGGTCGTCTTCGACTGGGAGCCGACCGTGATGGCCGGTGCGGAGATGCTCGGCCGCCGTGGCGAGGACCACCGCCTGGAGGCCCCGCGCCCCGCGGCCCAGCGCCGCCGCGACCGCGACGCGGAACGCGACGACGCGGAGCGCGCCTACGACGACTTCGACCCCTTCCAGTAGCCCGTGCGGGCCCGGCCCCGCCTCCTCGGAGGCCGGGGCCCGAGCCCCCTTCGCGGCGGGATACCGCCGTGGAGGTGACGTGGAGTTCCGCCGACATGCCGTCCGTGGCTGTTCGCGCAGTTCCCCGCGCCCCTCAACGCTCTCCCGAGCGCCGCTACTGACAACGCCTGCGCCCTGTGAAGGCCTTCGTGGGCCCGCTTTCTCGGCGGGCTCGGGCCCGGGGGTGTCGGGGGCGCGGGGAACTGCGCGACCAGCCACGGGCGGCGCGCGGGCGGAATTCCGCATCACCTCCACGGCGGGATCCCGCCGCGAAGGACGCCGACGGCGTCTGCCACGTACGCCCGCCAGCGGTCCTCGGACCGTGCGTGGCCGAGCGCGCAGTTCCGCCCCCTATGCCTTCGGCAATGGGGGGACCCCCAGCGCCCCTTGACGGCCCTCGCGGGCCCCGGCGCCCGGAACCGCCCGTCGCGCCGTGCCCGGCGCGACGGGCGACGGCGTGTCGCACGTCCCGCGTTCGGGAGAATGGTGCCCGCCGCGACCCGTTGCCCCGCCACCTCCGCCGTACCGCGGAGGTCCCGGCTCCGGGCGGGTCGTGCGCGTGTGCCACGACGTCCCGGGACTGCGAACGGAGCCAGATGAAGATTTCCTTCCTCATACACTCGATCTACGGCATCGGTGGCACCATCCGCGGCACGCTCAATCTCGCGGAGGCGCTGGCCGGCCGGCATGAGGTGGAGATCGTGTCGGTCCTCCGGCACCACGACAATCCCCCGTACGCCATCGACCCGGCCATCACCCTCGTCGACCTGGTCGACGTCCGGGCCGGGGGCCCCGGGAACGAGTCGGACGCCGCGGCCCACCGCGAGCCGTCCGAGCTGATCCCGCGCCGCGAGCCCCGGTTCGGGCAGTACAGCCGGCTCACCGACGACCGGATCCGGGCCCACTACGAGGCGTCGGACGCCGATGTGGTGATCGCCACCCGTCCGGCGCTGGTCCCCGCCGTCGGCCCGTACGCCCCGCAGAACGCGATTCTCATCGGCCAGGAGCACAAGAGCCTGCGCCAGCACACCCCCGAGCTGGTCACCGAACTCGCGCCCCGGCTGGACGTCCTGGACGCCCTGGTCACGCTCACCGCGGCCGACGCCGACGGCTGGCGGGAGCGGCTGCCCGACCCCGATACCCGGGTCCTCCACATCCCGCACGGGGTCCCCGCGCCGATCGCGCCCCCCGCCGGGCTCACCGAGCGGACCGTCGTCGCGGCGGCGGGCCGGATCACCCGCGAGAAGCAGTACGACGCCCTGCTGCACGCCTTCGCCCGGGTCGTCGCCGTCCACCCCGACTGGCGGCTGCGCCTCTACGGCCCCGGGCCCGACCGGGAGCGGGTCCGCCGGGTCGCCCACCGCCTCGGTCTGCACAACCGGGTCGAGCTGATGGGCTCCTGCGCGGCGATGGAGACCGAGTGGATCAAGGGGTCCGTCGCCGTCAACACCTCCCGCCACGAGCCCTTCGGCATCGGTCTGGTCGAGGCCATGCGGTGCGGACTGCCGGTTGTCGCCACCGACTGCGACCACGGCCCCCGGGAGATCGTCACCGACGGCGAGCAGGGCTTCCTGGTCCCCGTCGGCGACAGCACGGCCGTCGCCGCCGCGCTGCTCCGGCTGGTCGGGGACGAGGAACTGCGCCGACGGCTGGGCGCGGCGGCGATCGAGCGCGCGGCGGAGTTCGACCCGGCCGTGATCGCCGGACGGTACGAGGAGTTGTTCACCGCCCTCGGTGCCCGGCAGCGCCACCGGAACCGGCCCGCCCCCGGGGTCCGCGCCTTCGCCCCGGTCGCCGACTGTGTCGCCGAGGCCGACGGCTCGGTGACCGTACGGATCGTGGCCCCGGCCGCCGCCGCGATGAAGCACCCCGGACTGCGGCTGATCTGCGCCCGGGTGGACCAGGGCACCGAGCACCCCTCCGGCGCGGCGGCGTCCGGCGGCCCGGGCGGCTCCGGCGGTGGGAAGAAGGGCCGGGGCGAGGGCCGTAAGGGCGCCCGGGGCGGCTCCCGGAGCCGGAACGGTTCCGCGAACGGCCAGGCTCCCGCCGCGAGCGCCGAACGGTCCATCCTCTTCGCGCCCGACGGCACCGCCGTCGTCCCGGCCGACGCCCAGCTCGCCGACGGCCACTGGGTCTGCTACGCCGAAGGCCCCGGCACCGGCGGCCGGGCCGTACTGACGGCGCGTACCGTCGACCAGCGCGGCGCGCTGGCCGCCGCCGACCGGTTCGCCCGGGACGCCGCCGTCCACCATCTCGTGCCCTTCCGCGAACCCCCCGCCCATCGGCTGGTCCTGCGATCCTGGGCCCGCCGGCAGCATGTCGAGGCCGGTGATCTCACGATCGACGAGCACCGGCTCACTCTCACCGGCCGGATCCTCGGCACGGTCGAACCCGCGGGCGAGCCGACCCTGGTCCTGCGCCGGGGCGGCGACCCGGACGACGAGATCGTCTTCCACGGCACCCGTGAGGGCACCCGGGGCTTCTCCGTCGTCCTCGACTGCGAGACGGTCGCCGACCGCCGTGAACAGGAGGACGAGTCCTGGGAGTTGTGGCTCCGCTACCACCCCGACCAGCGCCCCGCGGCCGTCGGACGGCTCCTTGACGACGTGCTCCGGAAGAGTGATGTCATCGGCTATCCCGAGGTACTGCTGCACGAGCAGCGGCCCCTGCTGCTGGCCCGCCGGGTGATTCGTAAGATCCGCGGCCAGGACCAGCGGCTGATCGTGCTGCGACTGTCCTTCGATCCGGCCAACCGGCTGGTACTGGAGACAAGAAACCGCTGATGAACCGGTTGGACCTGTCCGTTCCGGGCAGTTGTCCGGCCGGTCGCCGGGCGGGGCGGCCCCCGGGCCGTCCCGCCCCGGGCGCGCCGAGGGAACCCCCCGCCGCGCCGGTACGGACCCGGGCGCGAAGGCGCGATCCCGGGTCCGAACACCGCGCGAGGACGCTCCGCCGCGTTGCGGGATGGTCACGGAGAGTGTAAACATCGCTCCGCTCCGCACCCGTCTCGATCGAGGTAGGTCCGTCTGTGTCCGCATCACATCCAGCCACCCCGCGCACCACGGCCGTCGTGCTCGCGGGCGGCACCGGGCAACGCGTGGGACTGTCGATCCCCAAGCAGCTGCTGAAGATCGCGGGCAAGGCCGTCATCGAGCACACCCTGACCGCCTTCGAACAGGCCGACGCCGTCGACGACGTGATCGTGCTGATGGCGCCCGGCTTCGTCCCGGACGTCGAACGGATCGTCGCCAAGGCGGGTCTCACCAAGGTCCGGCGGGTCATCGAGGGCGGCGCCACCCGCAACGAGACCACGGAGCGCGCCATCGCCGCCCTCGGCGCGGACGCCGCGCCCGGCGAGGACGCCAACGTCCTCTTCCACGACGCGGTCCGGCCGCTGCTGTCGCAGCGCGTCATCCGGGACTGCGTCGACGCGCTGGGCCGCTACCGGGCCGTCGACGTCGCCATCCCCTCCGCCGACACCATCGTCGTCACCCGGACCCACGGCGAGGACGGCGAGTTCATCACCGACGTCCCCGACCGCTCCCGGCTGCGCCGGGGCCAGACCCCGCAGGCGTTCAAGCTCTCCACGATCCGGCGGGCGTACGAACTCGCCGCCGGCGACCCCAACTTCCAGGCCACCGACGACTGCTCGGTCGTCCTGCGGTATCTGCCGGACGTCCCCATCCATGTCGTCGCGGGCGACGAGTACAACATGAAGGTGACCCAGCCCGTCGACGTCTTCATCGCCGACAAGCTGTTCCAGCTCGCCTCCACCGCCGCCCCCGCCCAGGCCGGGGCGGACGCCTACCGCGAACTCCTGGCCGGACGCACCCTGATCGTCTTCGGCGGCTCGTACGGCATCGGCGCCGACGTCGCCGCCCTCGCCCGGGGCTACGGGGCCCGGGTCTACGCCCTGGGCCGCTCCACGACCGGGACCCATGTGGAGAACCCCGAGCACGTGGACGACGCCCTCTCCCGGGCCTACACCGAGACCGGCCGGATCGATTATGTGATCAATACCGCCGGGCTGCTGCGGATCGGACGGCTCGCCGAGACCGACAACAGCACCATCCTGGAAGCGCTGCACGTCAACTATCTGGCACCGGTGCAGATCGCCCGCGCCGCCTACAAGTACTTGGCCGAGACACAGGGGCAACTGCTGCTCTACACCTCGTCCAGCTACACCCGGGGCCGGGCCGAGTACAGCCTCTACTCGTCCACCAAGGCCGCCATGGTCAATCTGACCCAGGCGCTGGCCGACGAATGGGCGGCCGACGGGATCAGGGTCAACTGCGTCAACCCCGAACGCACCGCGACACCCATGCGGACCCGGGCCTTCGGCACCGAGCCCGCGGGCAGCCTGCTCTCCTCCGAGGCCGTCGCCCGGACGTCGCTCGACGTCCTCCTCTCCGAACTGACCGGGCACGTCGTGGACGTCCGCCGCCAGGACCCGACCCGGGGCGCGGGCGAGGCGTCGGGCTTCGAGCACGCCCTGGCGGCGGTGCTCGACCGGCAGAGCGCGGTCTGACGAACACCGGCCGGGCCGATCCGCCGGGCCGGCCGGCGGATCCGGTCAACCGGTCCTACGGGTCCCGCCGGTCCTCTCGGCCCCGTTCTCCGGCGGTCCGTGCGCGGTCCGGGCCCGTAACCCCGCGGACCGGCGGTCCGTTGATCCGGCGACCGGACGGCCCGTCGCTCCGGCCGCCCGCACCCGGGGCGGCCCCGCCACCGCCGCTCCCGTAAGACCCCCGCCGCAAACCCCCCGCCGTACGACCCCGTCCCGGGTCCCGCTCGCGGTCCCCGCCCTCAGGCCCTCCCGAGCCGTCCCCTCTCACCCCTCCCAACCCCCTCCGTCAGCCCCTCTGTCCGCCACGATTCCGCCGCCCGCGCCGCGGAGCCACCGCCGGGCACCGTCTGGAGCAGGTTCTCCGTGATCTCGACCGCCATGCGCCTGGCGCGCGTCGGCAGCCGGTCCGAACTGGCCGCCGCCGCCCTCATCGGACTCGGCTATCCCGCCGTCCTGCTCGCCGCGCTCTTGCCGCACGTCCCCTTCTTCGCTGCCGCCGCCGCCCTCACCTATCTCGCCGACTGGTACCTCCACCACCGCGGCAGCTATCTCGTCAACCGGCTCAGCAAGGTACGGGCCGGACTCTCCATCCGGTTCCTCATCCGCCAACTGCTGCTCGTACTGCTGCTCGCCCGCGCGGGCCTCGCCGAGACGACCCTCTTCTTCACCGCCGTCGCCGGATTCCTGGTCTTCCACGGCCTCCAGGCCCCGCACGGCGCCCTCACGGCCCTGATCCGCTCCCACCGCACCCTGCCCGTCGCCACCCGCAACATCCCCCCGGGCCCGCTGCGGATCCCCGACGCCCCGCCGCGGTTCCTGCTGCGCCGCGCCGCCCGGAAGATGCTCCATCTCGATCTGCCCGCCGTCGCCGGGGTGCTGCTCGCCGCCGCCACCGGCGAGGACCTCGTGGGCTATGCGGGCATCGCCGCCGCCCTCGGCCTCGGCCTGCTCTACACCGCGGTCCTCGTCCCGTACCTCCTCACCCGCCGGGTACCGCCCGCCGCGACCGTCCTCGACGCCGTCAACGACTGGCTGCGCGCCTACCGGCCCACCGTCGTCCTCTACTTCTCCGGCAGCGGCGCCTCCGCCTACCAGGCCAATATGTGGCTGGAGACGATGGAACGGATCGACGGCCGCCCGCTGATCCTGATGCGCGAGCGGGAGCTGATGACCAGGCTCAACGAGACCCCGGTACCCGTCCTCTGCGTCCCCGGCGGCACCCACGCCATGAACCTCGACCTCTCCACCGTCCGGGTCGCGCTCTACGCGGCCAACGTCGGCAAGAACATCCATCTGCTCCGCAGGCCCACCATGAAGCACGTCTTCATCGGCCACGGCGACAGCGACAAGCTGGCCTCGGTCAACCCGTTCAGCAAGGTGTACGACGAGGTGTGGACCGCGGGCCGGGCGGGCCGCGACCGTTACGCCGTCGCCGATGTCGGCGTCCCCGACGGCGGAGTCGTCGAGGTCGGCCGCCCCCAGCTCGCCCCCATCGCCCGCGCCGGGGACCGGCCCGTACACCCGATCCCGACCGTGCTGTACGCGCCCACCTGGGAGGGCTGGGAGGACGACCCCGGCAATACGTCCCTGCTGCTCGCCGGGGAGAACATCGTCCGGCGGCTGCTGGCCGCCGAACCCCCCGTCCGGGTCCTCTACAAGCCGCACCCCTTCACCGGGCTCCGCGACCCCCGGGCCAGGGCCGCCCACGAACGGGTCACGGCCCTGGTCGAAGCCGCCGCGGCCGAGCGCCGTACCGACCCCCGCTGGGCCGCCGGGAGCGCCGGGGACCGGCGCGCCCGGGAGGAGGCCGCCGCCCGCGCCGCCCGGATCGACGCCGGACTCGCCCGGCTGCGGGGGCCCGAACGGCCCGGCGCCGACGAGGCGGAGCGCTCCCGGGACTCCCTCGCCGACCCCGGCCGGCTTGCCCTGGCGGCCCGGCTGCGGTCCGAGTGGAACGAGGCGTACTGGAGCGCGGCGGGCTGGTGGGAGCACCGCGTCGTGACCGGGAACGAACCCCGGCTCTACGACTGCTTCAACGAGTCCGACGCCCTCGTCTCCGACATCTCCAGCGTCGTCTCCGACTTCATGGCCAGCGGCAAGCCGTACGCCATCACCGACTCGGCGGGGCTCGGCGCCGACGAGTTCCGGCGGCAGTACACCGCCGCCGGGGCGGCCGTGATCCTCGGCAACGACGCCACCGAACTGGACGAACTGCTGGCCGCCGTCGCAGCGCCCGGCGACGATCCGCTGGCGGGGGCCCGGCGCGAACTCAAGCACTACCTGCTCGGCCCCGACCACCCCACCTCCATGGAACGGTTCAACGCCGCCGTACGGGCGCTCCAGACCACGGCCGAGGCCCGCAACCGGGGCGTCGCCCGCCGGATCGGGGAACAGGCCGTCCCGGCCCGCCGCCCCGAGGAGACGGCCGAGCGGCCCCTGTCGCCCCGGGCCGGGGCGGACGGCGCGCCGCAGGAGCCGGTCGCGGGCTGACGGCGTACGGTCGCCGGCGTCCCCGGCCCGGATCCGGCCCGCACCCGGGCGCCGGACAGGGCTTCCGGCAGGGCCTCCGGCAGGGCTCGGGTCCGGGCCCGGCCGGAAAGTGTCCAGCGGCTGAAACTCCCGGCGCCGGACCGCCCCCCTGGCATAGATTCGGTCCGTGACAGAGGCAAGACAGCAGGTGACACAGGCCCGCAGGATCGTCGTCAAGGTCGGTTCGTCGTCCCTGACGACCGCGTCGGGCGGCCTCGACGCCGACCGCGTCGACGCTCTCGTCGACGTACTCGCCAAGGTCCGCAGCGGCGGTGAGAAGGAGATCGTGCTGGTCTCCTCCGGCGCCATCGCCGCCGGTCTCGCCCCGCTCGGCCTCGCCCGCAGACCCAGGGACCTCGCCCGCCAGCAGGCCGCCGCCAGCGTCGGCCAGGGCCTGCTGGTGGCCCGCTACACCGCTTCCTTCGCCCGGTACGGGGTCCGGGTCGGCCAGGTGCTGCTCACCGCCGAGGACACCAGCCGCCGGGCCCACTACCGCAACGCCTACCGGACCGTCGACCAACTGCTGGCCATGGGCGCGATCCCGGTCATCAACGAGAACGACACCGTCGCCACCGACGAGATCCGCTTCGGCGACAACGACCGGCTCGCGGCGCTCGTCGCGCATCTCGTCCGGGCCGACCTGCTGGTCCTGCTCTCGGACGTGGACGGGCTGTACGACGGCGACCCGGCCAGGCCCGGGACGACCAGGATCGACGAGGTCCGCGGCCCGGCCGACATCGAACACGTGGAGATCGGCAGCGCCGGACGGGCCGGGGTCGGCACCGGCGGCATGGTCACCAAGGTCGAGGCGGCCAGGATCGCCACGGCCGCCGGGGTCCCGGTCGTCCTCACCTCCGCCGTACGCGCCGCCGACGCCCTCGCGGGCCGGGCCACCGGGACGTATTTCCACCGCACCGGACGGCGCTCCGCCGACCGGCTGCTGTGGCTGGCCCACGCCTCCACCCCCCGGGGCGCCCTCGTCCTCGACGACGGGGCCGTCGAGGCCGTCGTCCGGGGCCGTAAATCGCTCCTCCCGGCCGGGATCGCGGCCGTCGAGGGCGAGTTCACCGCGGGCGACCCGGTGGAACTCCGCGACACCCGTGGCCTGGCCGTCGCCCGTGGCCTGGTCAACTACGACGCCAGGGAGCTGCCCGCCCTGCTCGGGCGTTCCACCCGCGAACTGGCCGTCGAACTCGGTCCGCAATACGAGAGGGAAGTCGTACACAGGGACGATCTCGTCGTGATGAACCCCTGAATCGGCTGAAACCACCGTCAACCAACAGGGACCTTTACCAAAACCGCCCCACGTCCGGTCCGGGGCTGGTCAACTTTGTTGCGGGGGGCACTGCGGGGGCGGGGCACCACGACACACGCAATCAGGAGGCCGCCTGTGACCATCGCGCGCCCGGGGGACATGCCCCGAGGGAACAACGGCGTCCGCTGCGTCCACGGAACCGCGGGCCCCGAGCGGTCCGGCCCGGCGGCGGGCCACACGGCGCGGCCCGAGCGGACCCTGACGAGCGTCGGCGACGGCGCCGTCGCCGACGCCGAGGACCACACCCAGTCGAAACAGTG